>JAVBPI010000112.1:0-32445 GCA_031549705.1 Thermoguttaceae bacterium | reverse complement strand
TTGCCCCGAATGAACGCCCCACTCACGATTTTGTCAACTTGACGCTCATTCGTCCCGTCTCCGGTGCTTGCATTATGACCGAAGCGGCGACGATGAGCAAGAAATATTCGGCCCTCCACTTTTCATCATACCCGTAGGTCGAAGGTTCGATTCCTGTCGGGGGTAGTTTGTAACTCTTGAAGACGTCGCGAGTTGGGACAACGCGAAACATCTTTAGCAGGCAGCTAAAGATGCCAGTGGGGACGAAAATGGTGCCAGACGATAGGGGGCGTTTTTCCCTTGTCTCCTTCCCGTCTGGCAGCCGACTCGCGACGAAGCCGCTTCCGGTTTTTCGTTGGCGACCGCCTGATACTCTTTTTTCGGTCTGAAATCGACGTCGGAAAATTCCAGGTTGACTTCCTTGATGTCGAAGAAAAGCGTCGACGACAACACGATACGGTGTTTCTTTTTGCCTGATTCCATCTCGGAATCCAGATGCATCCGCGATTGGCAGGGTAGTCCCGTTTCGGCGTCGACAGCTATTTCCGTTTTCGTCGTGGTCTTGCCGAACTTATCTTCTTCAGGCCAGACGTTGCCGAAAAGGTGGCACTCTCTGCCGTTTACTTTATCCGTACCGAAATATCGCCATTTTTCTCTTTCCAAGACTGATTCGTGCCTCGTAACCGACGTACTCCGGCAATTCGCGTTGCGATATCTCCTCCGCGATTTGGTGCGATTCTTTGGGCGTTCGGCACTTCCGCGCCATGATTGTTTTTGCAGTAAGGTGGTGGTAAAATGGGGAAGGTTCGGGCGGGTGTCAGGTTTACCTGCACTTCACCCAGTGCATTACATAAGTAATCGAGTCAGAAAAATCGCCGAAAGTCCTGAAAATCAAGAACACCGGAGCGTTTTCTCGGGGTTTGATATTGCAATGTTTTCTCGAAAAACGCAGCACATCTCCGAAAAACCTTGCATTTTGACAGCGCGATGAAACCGAAAAATCCCAACGAAGGCGAACGGTCTCAGCTTCAACTTTTTCAGGCACGGCTCGATTCGCAGCTCAATCCCGATCACCCGCTCTTCGTCCTCGCCGGACTGATCGATTGGAATCGCTTCGACCAAGCCTACGCCACGCTTTTCTGTCCCGATAACGGAGCGCCCGCCCTGCCGACGCGGCTCATGGTCGCTCTCGAATATTTAAAGTACATTTACAATCTCTCCGACGAGGAACTCGTCGCACGCCGGCTCGAAAACCCTTACCGGCAGTATTTCTGCGGCGAGGATTATTTTCGTACGAACTTTCCGCTTCATTACACGTCACTCGGCAAATGGCGGCTTCGTATCGGTACGGAAAAGCTCAAGCTCGTGCACGAAGAAACGATCCGTGTCGCCAAGGAAAAGAAGTTCGTTACGGAAAAGGACCTCTTCCGCGTGATCGTCGACACGACGGTCCAGGAGAAAAACGTCGCGTTCCCGACCGACTCGAAGCTGCTCGCCCGTGCGATCGTCAAGTTGGGGAAGCAGGCGAAACATCACAAGATCAAACTGCGGCAATCGTATTCGCGCAGCGCAACACGGAAGGCTCAAGCATTGTGTGCAAGACCTCAAGAATTGGCTTGGTCGCGTATTGCGGGACATCGAGCGAAACGCCGGAAACACGGTGCTTTCGACGAATTTCGCGTCGTTGATCGACACGGCGAGGACCTGTCGTCCAGGCGTTTCGAGCTTCCGCTCGGCGGGCATCACCGCTTCCGTTGGTCGCTTTCTTTTCGAGCGAAAATTCGTTTGCCCCTTCAAATCGCCAGGCGACCAACGGGAGCCGGGGCTTTCGAGGCCGAAGGCAAATGCCCGGACGGCAGGTCCTCGACGTAGCCGCGATTCGTTCCGTCCTCGTTTTTCAGGTCGTGAATGCGGTTCTGGATTTCCGCACAGGTATAGAAACTGTCGAAAGCGAAGTCGCCCAAAACGCCCTTGGCGTGACAGAAGTCGATCAGTTCAATCGACAACTCGGTCATCTTCTTGAATTGCTCGCCGGTCCATTCGCATTGGTCCGCCTTTTTGAAACGACGGAACTCCAACGGGTATCGCTTGCCGCTGATCGGATTCTGGTAGTTGATGACGATCAAATCCTGGGCGTGCTTGTATCGCTGTTCGGAATGATCCCAGAACGTACCGCTGTCCTTGATGAACTTGCCGGTCTTGTCGACGAGAACGTCGTCCAAGCCGATGACGCCGCGTTTGTGAAAGCGAGTGTTCTCGGACTGCCGCATCATTTCGATTCGGGCTTCGTTGATGGCTTCGACGTCCCCATCGACTTCGGTCATGAATCGATTGAGACAGGACTGATCGGAAGCGTCAGGCAGTTCTTCGGTCATTCCGGCGACGGTTTTGTTTCCGGAGATCATCAAGCCGGTCAAATAGTTGGCGAGATGTTTCCGTTGCGGTTTGTTTTTGAACAGCGGGGCGAAGAACTCATCGACCGCGTTCTGTACGATTTTGGGGGGTTGGATGATTGACAGGGAACTCCGTTTCCTGTCGCGGAAAATATTTTCAGCGGTCTCCAGACCGCTCCCATTGCCAATTTTACACGTTTCAATCAATTTTCAAAAGTTTAGCTACATCGATCTTTTCTGGTTTCCTATAATAAAAATACTCATGGGGGCCATTGATGGAACAAGCAATGCATTCACTATCGCGTGTCTTAGAAGTAATCTCACCAAGCAAAACATGACAGGATGCCTATGCCAAATTGCGATACGGGAGTGAATTGCTGGCCCACCCTGCCTGTTTTCTAAAAAAATCCGCTGATCGGTACATCACGGCGACGACGGTTTGCGAGATGTTACGAAAATGTTCATGCGATACGCCGGTCGACCGATCGTGATCGTTCCGGACAATGCGAGATACCAGCATTGCAAGTTGATGGAGGAGTTGGCGAAGGAATTGGGCATCACCTTGCCGTTCCTGCCGAGTTATTCACCGAACCTGTGAATCTGATCGAACGTCTGTGGAAGTTCGTGAAGAAAAAATGCCCGTACGACATTGATGACGAAACGTTCGACGAATTCACCGCCGGAATCAATGATTGCCTCGTACGAGTTGAGACCGATTACATGTCCAAGCTTTCAACGCTCATGCAACCCCATTTCCAAGACATGAAAAACGTCTGCTTATTGGCGTTGTAAGGTATCGCAAGGTCGTAATCGACAAACGCAGTTGTCGATCAGCCGCGTGGTTCCGATCTTGACGGCGAGAAGCACGACGACTTCCGGCGTTTGCGACGGATCGATGACCGTCAATTCCTGAAGCGTTTTCGGATCGGCGATGGCAACATAATCGATCACCGCTTCGGGAGCGGAGCGGAGCGTTTGTTGAATCGCCAACCGCACCAATTCGGCATCGCGGATCCGTTCGCCGACGAGCAGTTTCTCCGCCTGAGCGAGACTCTTCGAGAGGACGAGCGACTGCTCACGCTGTGACGGCGTGAGATAGCGGTTGCGGCTGCTCATCGCCAAACCGTCGGACTCCCGAACAATGGGACAAACGGTGATTTCGATTGGAATATTCAGGTCAGCGACCATTTTCCTGACGACGCAAACCTGTTGAAAATCTTTCTGTCCGAAAAAGGCGACGTCGGCGCCGCTCATCAGGAAAAGTTTCAGGACGACCGTCGCAACGCCGTCGAAATGGGTCGGACGGAAGCGTCCCTCAAACGGTTCCGAGACGTTGCCGATGTGAACATTCGCCGCGAAACCGTTCGGATACATTTCCTCGACACCGGGCGCGAAAACTTCCGGCGAACCGACCGTTTTCAAGAGCTCGACGTCTTGTTGCAGTAACCGTGGGTACTTGTTGAAGTCCTCGTTCGGTCCGAACTGCGTCGGATTGACGAAGATCGAAACAAGCGTCGTGTCGCACTGTTCGTCGGCCGTTCGGACGAGGCTCAAATGTCCTTCGTGCAGGGCTCCCATGGTAGGGACGAAACCGATCCGTTTTCCGGCGGCGTGCTGTTGCCGCGTCCACAGGCGCAGTTCGGCGATGGTTGTCAGCATGGTGGTGTTTCTTTAGGTTCCCGGCGTGTTGCCGTACCAGAGAATCTGCATGCGGGGAGAGTATTGGAACCCCGTTTTTTCGCAGAACGGCATGATCCATTGAGCTTTGGCGAGCATGGTTTCCGAATCGACCGCTTGGGGCATCAGAAAGATCCGGGACGGGGGGACGTTCGGAAACCGGGTCAGAAAGTCCTCGATTTCCTCCAAATCCGCCGCGGTGTCGACGACGAACTTGAGTTGATAATCATACCGAAACATCAGACCGCGAATCACCTCGGGCCGCAGGCACTCCGCTTCGTGCCTGGCGCGACTTTCGCTGTGGACGTTCATCGGGAACGAATTGGTCAGCTTCGGACTGATCGACATTAAATCGCAAACGACCGGCAGGTCGATGATTCCCGCCGTTTCAATCGTGATCGTGTAGTCGTAACTTTTGAGGAGCTTCGTCAATTCGACGATTTCCGGCGACGCCATCGGCTCACCACCGGTCAGCACGACATGCGGCTGGTCGAGCAAAAGAACGCGACCGACGATTTCCTCCGGCGAAAGATCGGCTCCGGCATCTTCGTCGTCGGCGTTTTGAGCGTACACCGTGTCGCAATAGCGACAGCGCAAAGGACAACCGAGCGTGCGGACGAAAACGCTGAACGTTCCCGTCCACAACCCTTCCCCCTGTTTCGATTGGAAGATTTCGATAATCCGCATGGCGTTGTCGCCCCTATTTTTTCGCTTCTTCGCTGAAGATTTTTTCCAAACTTCGCACAAGACTCGGGCCACGGGCGTCAGGGTCGATCACTTTTCCTTCCCTGTCGAGCAGAAACATCGTTGGAACCGTATGGACGTCGTAATGGATTGCGATCCCTTCCATTCTTCTCCGCATCGTCAGTTCGTCCGAAATAACCGTCCATGGAAGTTTATGCGTCACGGCAAACTGTTTCAAGAGGCTCGTCGGATCCTGGATACCGACGCTGACGATTTCGAATCCGTTCGCCTTGTATTTTTCGTAAGCTCTCTTCAATTCGGGAAGCTCTTCGATGCACGGAAGGCATGTCGAGAAAAAGAAATCGACAAGCACGACTTTTCCCCGGAAGGATTGGATGTCGAATTTTTCACCGTCGACGGTAAAACCTTCGAGCTTAAACTCTTTTCCGAGCATATCCATGCGGCGGGTGATCCCTTCGAGCTGTTTGACAATCGGCTGCATCTGGACGTTTTTCGTTCCTTTCAGTGTTTCCAGCAGTTGTTCGCATGTTTTTTTCGCCAATCCTTTTTGCTGGAGTTTTTCTTCGGCGATCACCGCCACGTTGACAAAAACCAACGAAACGTACGGCAAGTACGTTTGCGGCTCTTGGGCGATCAATTTTCGGGCCTCGCCGACAAGCCGCTCGAAGTTGTTCGCGGTCGGTTCTTTTTCCACGAACACCGTCACTTTGCGTTCGAGGTCTGTGGTACGAGTCAGCTTCGCGATTTGTGAGCCGGGCAGTTTCGTTTCGATTTCGTCGATCAGCGATTCAACAGCGGTTATCGAATCCTTGTCGCCGAGCATGGCGAGATGCTCAAGCCCTTGGAACTTCATCATATAAGCGTCCTGAAGGATCGCCGGCGACGGATTCATGCCGAGAATTTTCGTACCGGCGTCCCGAAGAAATGGGGACACTTCCCTCACGAACTTGTCCGCGACTTCCGTGGACACACTCGGACTCGGCTTGTTGGCATCAAGCTGCCGCTGTACTGAAACGACGAGTTCGGCCGGCGTTTTACCTTCCGGAATCTCGAATTTGAACATCGGCTCCGCTGCGGCACCAAGCGACGCAAGCATGAAAACTCCGGCGAAAAACAACGGAGTCGATTGTTGAGGGAATATCATATTTTAACCTTTCGGGTTGAGAGGGGGGCAATCATTACTGATATTATAATAAAAAGATGCGTCAGTAGAAGGCGGGGGACCCTGTCTCGGATTTTTGGCAACACCATTATTTCGGAACGATGTCGATCACGCTGACTTCCGGTTTGCAAAGGAATCGAACTCGTGGAGCCCACCCGCGTTCCATACCGCTGCCGCGAGTGACCAAAAAATGCGAGCCGTTCTCGAAGGTGAACATTCCCCGATACATCGACGCCGGTGTTACCTTGTCGCGGCCCCAGTATTTGATTCGGAGCGGTCCGACGAACGGAATGTAAATCTGACCGCCGTGCGTGTGTCCGGAAAGCATCAGGTCCGGCGCCCGTTTGGCGTGCTGGAAATCGCGTACGGCGTAGTTCGGATAGTGGCCGACCATGATTTCGAAATTCCCGCTGTCTGTCAAGCCGTTTGCGCCGACTCCGTCGATCGAATCGGTGTCCCGCAAGAGAGCCAAGTCAATCGGCCCCAATCCCTTTTCGATGCCGAGGTTGTCGATGATCTCCGAAAAGTAAATCGGTTCGACGCCGGTTCCTGCAAACAATTCACCGAACGGTTCCGGATGCGCCGGATCAAGGTTGCCGCAAATCGCAAAAACGCCGAGCGGTGCTTCGAGCTTTGCGTCTTTCAACAGTTGTCGGAATCGTTCCGGAAGCGTTTCGACACCGCGGGTTCCTTCATAATACTGGAGATAGTCGCCGCCGAACAGGATCAGGTCCGCCGCCGGTTTGAGATCCTTGATTGCTTGAATCGTTCGGCGTTCGTGGTTGCCGATTCGGTCGGTCTGAATGTCCGCAACGAAAGCGACCCGAAGCGGTTTTTTCAATTTCGTCGTCTCGATTCGGTAGTTTTCGACGACCAAACTGTACGGTTCGAGCACAAGCATGTCGAACCCGAGGCCGAAAACGAACAGGCCGAGCAACGCCGACAAAACGGCTAAAACGCGTCGTTTGCGGACGATCAGAAAAACCGCCGCGACCAACAGGAACACGCTGCCGTGGTAGGTGATCCCTTCGGCGACGCATTGGCCGATGTTCGTTCGAAACAGCACCGCAAAAAGCACGATTCCGAGTAGGCCGAGTCCGCCAAGAAAGACCAAACCGCCAATTGCTCGACCCGTCGACCGTTGGAACGGCCAGTAAATCAAGCCGTACAAGAGCCCGATATCGAGCGCAAACATCAAAAAATGAAAGGGAATCGTATCCATGGCAGGTGAGATTCGTGATTCGTCATACGAGGCGGGATCTACGGTTTCGACTATCCTACGGCGGCGGACTCCGTTTGTCAATTCACCGAAAATCTCACGGGAATGGTATCGATCGTCGCTTCGAGTATAATGGAGAGCCGTTGAGACTCGATTCACCTTTTGCTCAAGGAGACTTTCATGTTGCACAGATTACCGTTGATTGCCGTTTTTGCCGCACTGTTGGTGTCGCCGGTGTTCGGTCAGACCCCTCTTTTCGAAAAGAAAAACCTCGCCGAATGGGACTTTTACGTTGATAAGGAAGGGGTCGCCGTCGGTGATGTTTTCACGATGTCCGACGATGGCGTGCTCGGTTGCAAAGGAATCCCCTTCGGCTATCTCTGCACGAAAGAATCGTTCAAAAACTTCAAACTCTCGGTCGACTGGTGTTGGCCGGAAGGGGTGAAACCGACCAACAGCGGCATCTTTCTCAAAATCGGCGAGCAACCGCAAGGAACATTCCTGCCGCAAGTCGTCGAGGTGCAGCTTGCACACAAAAGCGCCGGCGATCTCTGGGGCTTTCACGGTCGAAAGCTGTCCGGTCCCGCTGATCGGTTCGTTGATCGGACCGGCGAAAAAATCGGAAAAACCAACGGCGTCAAGCGAATTCTCGACATGGAAAAGGAGCCCGGCCAATGGAATTCCATGGACATCCTTTGTGAGAATGGTTTAATTGTCGTCGCGGTGAACGGCAAGATCGTCAACTGGACGACCGGCGCCGAACCGATCGAAGGACGTGTCGGCTTCCAATCCGAAGGGGGCCCGATCCAATTCAAAAACGCCGTCCTGACCGTGCTTCCGTAAGAAGTGAAACGAGCCCGAATGCGGTAGACCGATTCTGATCTTGGGAACGGTCTACTACAAAGTTAGTGAATTGATCTTCGTGAGAACTGCCCAATACCGTCATCCCACGCAGGCAGAAACCTGGAGTGAAATTTCTCTCATCCGTTGCACCGCATCAAGTTGACACGTTGCAACGGAATGGAAAATCAACCGTCTGGATTCCCGCCTGCGCGGGACTGACGAACTTTATTTCATTGGCCGGGACCTATGGTCCCGGAGTGTCGGACGTCCCTTGCTTTCCGGGACCGCAGGTCCCGGCTCGTGCTCCCGATTTATTCGACCCGAAACAGAACGGCGTTCTTGAACCAAGCGGCGTCTGTTTCCGTTTCCTGATCACGAACAACGGCCTGAATCTGGAGCGTTGCGACTTCCGGTGGAATTTTGACGACGCCGGAAGCACGAGTCCAACCTTCTTCGATCGCCGATTCGCCATCCAGTGTCGGACGGGTTCCGAAGATGAAAGAGCGGTCCTCGGTTTCGTAAATCCATTTTCCATCGGCGTCTTGCCAACGAATCCGGAGTGCGATCCGACCGACCCCTTGTTTTTTGGCGTCGAGCGACACAAAGTAGTATTCGGAAGGCTTTACCGGAAACGATTGCATAAAGCAGCCCCAAGCGACTTTCGACGCTTTTGCGCTCCCCTTGGCGATGAAACCGTCCCAAGTGAACGTTCCGAGCGGTTTGTCTTGCCAAACGCCCCAATCCGAAACGATTCGGTTTTCCGAGGCGGGATCGCCGGTGGGATGGGGGGCCGGCTGCGACTCGGAGAAACCGGCGTTTTTGACGACATTTTGCAGGGTTCCTGTTTTCTTGGCAACGGCAAATATTCGGGCAACGACTTCCATCGGGGCCGCGGTCAGTTCGATGCGACGACTGACGCCGGGGAGCGCGTTTTCCCAACGTTCCCATTGTGTTTCAGGAGCCGTCGGTTTCCACCACCGATAGCGTTCGCCGTAAATCCAAACATATTCGTCGGTTGTTTGCAACGCGGCGGCGAAATTTTCCTCCAAACGGTCAAGCCTCGTTCCCCCTTCTTTGGGGCCCCGATAGAAGGGGCTTTCTTTCGAATTGGTATACATGTCAAGATAGATCCCGAAACCGACTTGAACTTGATTGACGTATCGGCGTCGGTTTTCCGGAGCAACGAGCCGAATGGCGGGGCCGCCGATCGATTGAATCGCCAGGGAGCGACGGCTGAATTCGTCGATTCCGTTCAGATAATATCCTGTTTCGCAACCATCGACAATTCGAAGTTCCGGCGGTGCGACGTCGAGCATTCCGTTGAAGAACGCCGGAAGAAGACCGTAGTGGTTTTGCTCCAATACGGCAGGCGGATCGGTGTCCCGCCCCGCTTGGAGATTGACATCCGCGATGAACAGCGTGAAAAGAACCATATCGGGATATTCCGTGGCGATTCCCTGCATCCATTGGCGTCCCCGTTCCCGAACGAGTCCCCGAACGGCGTCGAACGTGAGCCCCGATTTCGGATCGAATTGAAAAACCTGTTTTCCGTACGCTTCGAAATCGACCGCGAGCCCTTTCAGGCCGGTCCGTTTGGCAATCTTGGCACAGAGCGCTGTTTTCTCACAGAACACCTTCCAACCGTCGGCGTCGCCCCATTGAAGCTCGCCCGGTGAAAAGTTGAATCGGATGAAATTGTCCGTAAACGTCGTGAACTTGCACGCGGCCAGATCGGCGACCGCCGTTTCGAACCACGCCTCGTTCCACGGTTTGCCGTCCATAACCTCTTGCGACGAGATTGTTTTGCCGCCGGCGTCTTTCGCTTCCAGGGCGAGCATGACTCCGTCGAACGGCGTCGTCTGCTGCATTGATTCGTGATTCGCCTTCAAGTACGCCGTGTTGGGAATATCCCAACCGAGCTCGATCAGCTTTTTCGACGGAAACATTTGGCCGGAAAGCGGAGTGACCGCCCCCAGCAACAACACGACGACGATGATTCGAAAGATGTTCATGGAATACACAAAACTCCGTTTAACCGTGAACCTGTGGCATAAAAACTCAGTATACCGTATCGTGAAACGGAATTCCACGGGGCAACGGCAAGAAAAATCGATCAGCGCTCCTCGTGTCGATCGTAAAGCGCAAAAAAAGCGCAACGAAAATTTCCCGCGGATTCGTCGAATACGCGACGGAGCGACGGTTCGTCCAAGTGTTCGTCAAGAGCGAGCGCAAGGTCGCGGAAAACGGTCCATTGCGGAACCGTTCGGTAGAGGACCGGGAATCGAAACAGGGGATGATGCGAAACGATCAACAAACCGTCCCTCTTCCAACGAATCCGAAGGCGGTCGACCCACGAAAGTTGTTCGACGCCATCGATGATCCGAACGGACGGCTCGTCGAGTTTTTCCGAAAGAAAACCAGTCGGCAACTGCCGCATCCGGTCGGTCAACATTTGATGTCGAACAACATATCCCCGTTCGTGAAACGACTTTTTCAGCGATTCGACCAATGTCGACTTTCCGGAGCCGTGCGGGCCGACGATTTGGCCGCCGCGTTCCCGTTCGAAGGCGTCGACCAAACCGGAACAGGAAACGTCCGGCTGCGTAAAACGGAACGGTATCGCGCCGGGAATCCAGTTTTTCGTCGAGAACGGATTGGACATCTTGTTGGCCCGCGAACCGAAAATTCCGGCGGGTACGGGTGGAATTGGTCTTGATTGAAATTCGGGATTTCAGCATAATTCGCCGTTCGCGGCAGTTTTTCCATCGCGCTGCGTGGCTAAAACGCAAGCGAAATACCGACCGGGCGAAAGCAATGACGATTCTGGATCGCTATATTTTACGGAATTTCTTTTTCAATCTGATCATGTGGTTTATCTGCGTGGTCGGGGTCTTTATCGTGTTCGACCTTTTCACGAACATGGATAATTTGGTAAAACTGGGGCCGAAGGTGATGGCGTTGTACTATCTCTTCAAAACGCTCCCGATTGCCGTGTCGGTCGGATCATTGTTGGGGCTCGTGTCGGCGATGATCACGATTGCGATGATGATGCGGTTGAACGAGTTGGTTCCGATTCAGGCGGCGGGGGTTTCGACGTTCCGGATCGTGTCACCGCTGATCGGCGCTTTCGTGCTGGTCGTCGTGTTGACGACCGTCATTCGTGAAGCCGTCATGCCGCGATTTCTGGATGAACTCGTCATGGATTCCGGGCAAATGGTCGAGGAAACCGGAACCATTGCCAACGCGACTCTCGACCACGAAACGGGAATCCTCATTCGCGGCGATCGGACTTTTCGCAATGATCGACGGATCAGCAATCCCGATTTCATTATTCACAAACCCATCGTTCAGCGGGCGATGAACCTGAAGGCCCGGAACGCGTTCCAGCAAGAAGCCGAACAGGGGCGGCCCGCCGGATTCATGCTCGTCGACGTGATCGCGCCGGTCGGTTTCGCCGCCGGACCGTCGCTGAAACTCAATGAGCAAAACATCGTCATCACGGCGCAAGACGCTCCGGATTGGGTGAAACCGACCGACTGTTTCGTCGTCAGCAAGGTTCCGTTCCAGTATTTGGCCTCCAACGAATCCTGGCGGCAATACGGCTCGACATGGGACATGATCCAAGCGGTCCGAAATCCGAGTCTCGATCTCGGAATTCCGATGCGGGCGACGATTCACGCCCGGATCATGCAGCCGATCCTCGATTTGGGGGTGATTTTTCTCGGACTGCCGGTGATTCTTTCCCGCGGCGGCCGCAACGTCTTCAAGGCGATGGGGATCAGCGCGTTGATTATTATTTCGTTCCTCGTGCTGCGGGAAAGTTGCAGCTTTCTGGGAACGACATTCGAAGCGCCCGTCCTCGGTGCCTGGGTTCCGCTGATGATTTTCGGACCGATCGCGGTCAATCAATACTGGTCGCTACGAAACTGCTGATCGACATTTAGCCGGTACTCCGCGTTTGTTGCATGATTTCCTCGGCCAAACGGCGATAATCTTCGGCGCCGTTGGAACCGGCGTCGTAATCGAAAATCGACTGACCATGCCCGGGCGCCTCGGCGAGTTTGATGTTTCGACGAATTTTCGTTTGGAACAATTGCGCGTTCGACCAAGCGGTGTGTCGCTTTTGCCCGCTGCCGAAGAAAGCGCCGATCTCTTCGGTCGCTTCCATCGCCAACCTTGTTTGACCGTCGTAAATGCAAAGCACGACACCGCGAAGGATTAAACGATTGTTGACCCGTTCGGCGACCATCTCGATCGTATCGATGAGATTGACGAGTCCCTGGATTCCGAAAAACTGCGCTTGAACCGGAACGATCACCTCGTCGGCCGCCGTTAAGGCGTTGAGCGTCACGATACCGAGCGACGGCGGGCAGTCGATCAAGACGAAATCGAATTTCATGTCGTCGGCCGCCAAACGATCACGTAGAATCATTTCACGACCGACCACGCCGGCGAGTTGGAGTTCGGCGGACGACATGTCACCGTGCGAGGGGACAAGCCAAAGGTTCTCCGAAACTTGTTTGCGCGCGGCTTGGAGCGGGCGTTTGCCGACGAGAACGTCGTAAATCGAATCGTATTTCCCTTCCTGTTCGAGCCCGAGATGGGCCGTTGCGTTCGATTGATGGTCGAGGTCGATCAGGCAGACTTTCGCACCGGCTGCCGCCAACGCCGCGCTGACGTTGACCGCCGTCGTCGTCTTACCGACACCCCCTTTTTGATTCATGATCGCGATAGATCGCATGGTTCGACGTGGTTCGTGGTTTCGTAGTTCGTGAAAGGAAAAGTATACCCCGGTTCGTCCGATTTCCCAAGAGGAGCTGGAAAAACGCTAGATAAGCGTCCGAGAGACGTTAGATTACCGTCCCCTCTCCCCCCGGAAGAGGGTTAGGGTGAGGCTTTGTGGCTGGAATCTCCGAAAAATTTCAAGAAAATCAACATCTTCCTTCTTCTTTTGCTTGTACATTCAACGTCAATTTACGTCGCACGCCCCTCACCCTAGCCCTCTCCCGAGGGAGAGGGGAGGGTAATCAACGCGTTTTCAAGCATCTGGCGTTGATTCATCTTACGAAAACGATTTGGCGACTTTCGAGATGCAAAACCGATATTTGCCGTTCGGTTCCGGGGGAATTCGATCTTTGAACACGATCTCGAATCGGGCGTCGTCCCCAAACCGCTTGGCGACAAGTTCGCGGATCCCCTCGATACTCGACTCGCCGAAGTCCGGCGCTTTCACGATGTTGAACGTGAATCGGTCGACCTCTTCCTGGACGATCTGGAGCTGCGCGACGCCGGAAACCAGGCACGCAAAGTTTTCCGTGAGCGAAATCCCGGAAACGTATTCGCCGTTTTTCGTGACGACGTAATCCGCGACCCGACCTGCCAACGAGCTGAACATCGGCAACGTCCGACCGCAGGAACACGGCTTTTCGCTCCAAACCGCCATGTCGCCGACTTCGTATCGGATCATCGGCATTGCGCGGTTGCAAAGGTCGGTAATCACGATTCGCCCTTGTTCTCCCGGCTTGCAGAGATTTCCCGCGGCGTCGATCAACTCAACGAACAGGCAATCGGCGTTGACGTGCATTCCTTCGCTTTTTTCGCAGTTCGAAGCGATCAGCGACACCTCTTCGCAACCGTATCGGTCCGTAACATGGCAGGCGAACACTTCTTCGATCCGTTTCCGTTCGAAATCGTGCAGCACCATGCAGGTCGAAAGAATGCCGTGCGGCCGAATCGTCGTTTCAGGGCGTTTCGTCCGCAAAAACTCGGCGAAAAGGTACAGCGAATGGGCGTGTCCGAAGAGCATCGACGGCGGCGTTTTGAGCAACCCGTCGGCGAACGTGTTCATCGCCGCTTCGTCCATTTTGAGCGTGTCAAGAAAAATGTAGTACCGCTCCAGAAGCGTTTCACGGATTCGGCCTTTCCAGTCGGTCCGAACTTTCGGATTCCCCCAAATCGCGGCGATCCGTTCGCAAAGACGCCAACCGGTCCATTCGTCGCTCCGGAGAATCGCTCCCCGCTTGAATTGCGTGCAGGCGTCGTCAGCGTAAACGACCACGGCGACCCCCGTTGAACCGGACGTTTTGAACCGGTGCAACTTCGAACGGTCGGTGAATTCCGACGAAATCATGGCGTCCAGCCGTGTCCGCAAATCGGTTTTCGTCAACAACGGGAGCTTTCGAATGTCTTCAAGCTCCCGAATGTCGGACGGTTTCACGCCGGATTGGTCGAACCGCTCCGTCCAAAAAGGGACCGTTGCATAAGCGTGCCGGACGATCTTTTGCATCCGGTCGAGCTGGCGTTTGCGGATCGTTTCCGTCGGATCGTACTGCGTTTTCAGGAATCGCTTGTAATCCGAGAGATAGGAGCTGCGTTCCCATCGCGCCCAGAGTGGGGCGATGAATGTTCGGGAAATCGGGGCGATCAGGTCCATGGGTGGGGACTGCGACCTCAGGTCGCAGCTCGTTTTTCTTGTTTAGCCCGCGAACCGAAGGTTCCGGTGTTTGGGGAAGGCGTTTTGATAAGACGTTGATTGCCCTCCCCTCTCCCTCGGGAGAGGGGAAGGAATAACCACCCGTTTTAGCCATATTCCGTTGAATGTCAAGAGACGATATAATATGTCGAATGAAACGCGACGGAATGATTCTTTTCGTGATTACGGTCGTCCTGGCGATGCTCGCCGTGGGCGCCCTTGCGCTGGTGTCGCATTTCACGACGGAATACGAGGCGACCCGATTTCGCGGCGACGAACTGCAAGCGGCCCAATTGGTCCAATCGGGAATCGAAGCGCTCGCCCAAACCGTTGCGGGTTCTCCGGCGGAACAAACACCGTCCGTCTCGGAGCTTGCCGATTCGTTTTACTTTTCGGAGCAACGGATCGCCGAAGCTGTCGGAGCGGATCGGCTTGACGACAATCCGGCGTGGTTCCGAGCCGTGGAAGTCGTTCCGACGAATTTCGGTCGCGGCGGTCGGGGAGCAGGGCGGTTCACCGTTTTTTCGCCGAAGATTGAAAAGGACCATCTCACCGGCGTTCGATACGGTTTGGTGAACGAATCGAGCCGCTTGCATCTCGGCAGCGTGCTCCAGTGGGAAATCGACACACCGGGACAGGGTTCGCGGTCGCTCCTGAAACTTCCCGGCATGACGCCGTCGATCGCCGACTCGATTCTCGATTGGATCGACCCCGACAAAACGGCGCGGCCGTCCGGAGCGGAATTCGACTATTACGAACGGACCGGCGTTCCGTACCGACCACGCAATGCCGTTCCGGTCTCGCTGGAGGAGCTGCTTTTGGTCCGCGACATGACCAGGGTGCTCCTGTTCGGAACCGACGATCATTTCACTTACGGAGCCGACATGAGCGCCTTCGAACGGCTGCAATCGGAGCTCGCCGTTCAAACCGACGCGATGATTCCGCCGACGGAAACGAGCGATTTGTTCCAACAGGAGGGAGGGGGTGGGACCGGGACGTTGCCGTGGTGCTTTCTCTTGACGACGCTCAGTGCGGAGAAGCTCGTTGATCCGACGGGAAAACCTCGCTTCTATCTCAACGACGGCAATCTCGAATTCCTCGCCGAACAGCTCGAAAATGTTGCCAAACTCGACAAAGAGTCGGTCGAATTCGTCGTCGGCTGGCGCAAAAGCAAAGGAAACATCGCCGACCCGATCGATCTGCTCGACGCGGAAATCACTCTCAAGGAGCCGGAAGAGAAAACCTTGAAAAGTCCGTTTTCGTTGAACAATTCAACGAACGAAGAGAAATTCCTGAAGTTGCTTGACTTCGCAACAACGAGTCCGACGGTCGTCGTTCAGGGGCGGATCAACGTCTACGAGGCGTCGCGGATCGTGTTGGAGGCGGTTCCTGATCTGTCGCAGGAAAACGTTTCGCGGATCGTGTCGCTCCGGGGAGAGCGGGGCGAACAGCGAAGCGGCCGATTCCGGCATCCGGTTTGGCTGCTCTCGGAAAAAATCGTCGACAAGGAAACGATGAAAAAGCTGTCGGGCAAATTGACAACCGGCGGCGACGTTTATCGAGCGCAAGTCGTCGGATTCTTTGACGGTCAGGGAACGACCAGTCGAGCCGAAGTCGTCGTCGACGCAACCGTCAAGCCGCCGAGGCAGATTTTCAGCAAGGATTTGACGATGTTCGGAATCGCCGGCCGATGAAATGAAAGCAATATGACGGTGCTCGACATGACGATGCGGGTCGGAAACATTCAGGCGAATCCATGGGTCCGCCGGGAGAACGGCCAACGAATCTTGTTGACGGCAGGTCATCCGGAGAAGCCGGACCACACGCATCCGATTTTCAGTCCGGACAGCAAACAGGTTCTGATCCGGAGCGGCGTCCTCAACGGCGGCAAGTCGCTTGACCTGATGACCGTTGCCGTTCCGTAACGCCGTCTTGAAAATCGATCGCCGTTCTGCTAAATTTGTGGTTTATGCAAAACACACGAATTCGTGCTTCGGCAGGAGCCGGCAAAACATTTCAACTCAGCAACGAGTTTCTCCAAATCGTTTTCGAAGGGAAGTCGGTCGAGACGATTCTCGCCTCGACGTTCACTCGGAAAGCGGCGGGGGAAATCCTCGACCGGATCCTGTTTCGCCTTTCCGAAGCGGCACTCGACGCCAAGGCGTACGAAGAGCTGAAGAAACACGTCAAGCCGCCGACGATCCAACTCGTTTCGCATCGGGAAGGAGAGTCCCCCGAATTGCGCAACTTGCAATCGATCCTCGCCGATATCGCGAGGAATCTCTATCGGCTGCGGATTAGCACACTCGACTCGTTTTTCAACAAGATTGCGACGACGTTCTCCCTGGAACTCGGCCTTCCCCCCGGTTGGTCGATTCTCGACGAAGCCGATTTCGCGCAATACGTTTCCGAGGCGGTTCGTAACGTCCTCGCCGTGCATGAAAACGGCAGCGTCGAATTGATGCATCGGCTCCACCAAGGCGAAAATGTCCGAAGCGTCACTCGTGAACTGACGGAACTCGCATCCGATCATCTCCCGATCATCCGCTCGACGGAGCGGAAGCATTGGGACCACGCCGACCTCCGACGGGAGGAATTATCGCCGCCAATACTGGAACGGGAAATCGAACGGTTCGCAACCGCCGAGTTGCCGAAGAACAAAGACAAAACCGTCCCGAAAGCCTTGGTGAAAACGGTCGAAAAGATCAAGGGACTCGCGGAGAACGGCGATTGGAAAGCGTTTCTCGCCGAAACACTGATCAAGAGCATCGTTTCAGGCGACAATAAATACGGCACGAAAGAGATCGACGGCGAACTGCTTGATTCCGCGCAAGTATTGATCGAACAGGCGAAGGCGGTGCAGTTAAACAAGCTCGCCGGACAAACGCTCGCAACGCGGCTGTTGCTCGAAATGGTCGTTCGGGAATACGACGCGATATTGCAACGGGAAAAGCGGTTCCGGTTCGAAGACATCACGCAACGGCTCGGACTGGTCGACTTTTCGGCGAATCTCGACTCGCTCGTCCACCGAATGGATGCGAAGACGGAATTTCTGCTGCTCGACGAATTTCAGGACACGTCGTTGCCCCAGTGGAACATTTTGAAACCGTTCGCCAAGGAAGCGACAAAACACGGTTCGGTGTTCTGCGTCGGCGACAGCAAACAGGCGATTTACGGTTGGCGCGGCGGCGTCGCCGGAATCTTCGACCAGATCGACGAGACGGTCGGCGAAATGCTCGAACGGCCGCTGAACAAGAGTTATCGCAGCAGTCCGTGGATCATGAAAGCGGTGAATCGGGTTTTCGAAAAGATCGATACCAATGCCGCGCTTGCCGTCGACGAAAACCACGCCGTTGCCGCCAAGGTTTGGAAAGGACGTTTCGAAACCCACGAGACCGCGAAATCCCTCGCCGGATCTTATCGGCTCGAAGTCGCTCCGGCTCCGCAGAACGATGAAGAAGACGCCGGCGAGGTGATGTTCCAATACATCGTCGATCGGATCGTGCAACTCCATACCGGGAAACCGAAAGCCGAAATCGGCGTTCTTGTTGCGAAAAACAACGTAATCGGCGACTTGATCAAAGCCCTGAAAGAAAAGGGGATCGAAGCAAGCGAAGAAGGGGGAAACCCGCTCACCGATTCGTTCGCCGTGCGGCACGTCCTTTCCGCGATGCGATTGGCCGACCACCCGGGCGATTTAATCGTACGATTTCATCTCGTCAACGGGCCGCTTGCCGAATTCCTCGGACTGAGCGATTTCAAGAGCGACGTTCAAGCGGTAAACGCCGCCGCGAACATGCGGCGACGGCTCTTGAACACGGGGTACGGCAACACCGTCAAGGAACTCGTCGACAAGCTCGAACCGGCCTGCAATGCCCGGGAACTCCAGCGGCTCGACAAACTCCAGGAATTGGCGTTTCAATATCAGGAGGCGGTCGCCGGGCTCCGGACCGAGCGGTTCGTACGGCTCGTCGAAACGACGAAAGTCGAAAGCACGACGGCGGCGAAAATCCGTGTGATGACGATTCACAAATCGAAAGGGCTCGAATTCGATATCGTCGTGCTCCCCGATCTCGACAACGACCTGGTCAAGCAGACGCCGTCGATCATCGTCGGCAAGGAGACGCCGACCGCCCCGGTCGATTTCGTTGTTCGGTATGTCGGCGCGGAAGTCCAACCGCTCCTTCCGGAGAATTTTCGTACGGCGTTCGACAAGCGGGTCCGAAGCGAAGTCGAAGAGTCGCTGTCGCTCCTCTACGTCGCAATGACCCGTGCCAAACACGAATTGACGATGATCGTTCCGCCGCTGTCGAAATCGGCGTTGAAACGCTGGAAGGACGGCGACGATTATTGCACAAAAACAGCGGCGGGGACGCTCCGCGCGGCGCTGACGCCGACGAATTACGACACGGAAAACATCGGCTCCGACCCCCATGTTCTTTTCGAGGACGGCGAAACCGATTGGTACGACAAGGAAGCCGCCAGGGGAACCTGGGATCGCGTTCCCCTGGATACCGCAACGGAAATTCGCGACGTTCCGGCTTGTTCGTTGAAACCGCTCCCGAAGATTTCGTACCGGGGAATGAAAAAGGTCGCCCCATCGGGCTTGGAACAGGAGTCGTCGAAAAAAACAACACCGAAAATCGTTTCGGAAATAAAAAGCGAGCCGACGGAAAAACGCGATCGCCAGAACGCCATGCTCTGGGGGACCGCCCTTCACGCCTGTTTCGAACACGGGCTGACGGACTCTCCCTGGCTTGATGTTGCCGAACCGAACTCGCAGGCTCTCGTCGCCATGATCGACAAAGCCGTCGCGGGAAAGAAGGGGAGCGTCGATGTCGGCAAGGTTCTCGAAGCGTTCCAAACGGCGTGCGAGAATCCGGAGATTCGGGCCGCGCTTTCGCGGAAAAGTTACGAAAAACACGCCATGCAACAACATGTCGACGTCATCGCGGAACGGAAATTCGCCGTGCGACTCGACGACAATTCCCTGCTCCACGGCTCCGTCGACCGTCTCGTCGTTTTTCGCGACGGAAAGAAAGCCGTCGGCCTTGACATCCTCGATTACAAAACGGATCGCCCGCCTGCCGGGACCGACGAAACGGCGTTCCTGAACGAACGGATCGAATCCTATGCTCCGCAACTGAACGCCTACCGTGAAGGAATGTCGAAACTGTATGGAATCGACCCCGGGCGAATTACGGCGAGGATTGTTTTTACAACGATCGGACGGGTCGTCGAGGTTTGACGTCGTACTACGCCGGAACCTTCGGTTTACGGACCAAACAGGAATTCCCCCCTATGATTCACGAACTCGTTTACACATCGGCGCCGGAGGGACTCAAACCGGGGAGCCAAGGTTTTTGTACGGTTGCCCAGAGTACGGGAATTCCGTCGAATCTCGCCCTGCGGCTTGAAACGCTCAGCGCTTATCGGTCCCCTTTTTCGCCGCAGGATCCGCGTAATCCGGTGATGTGCATGCACCTGACAATGGTGCTCGGCGGCAAAACGTACCATATTCTTTCGCGAGTCTCCGACGCCGGGCTCGATTACACCCATCGGTCGAACAAGATCGCCCATCATTTTTTGTTCGAAAGCGACATTGCTCCTCCCGAAGGTCCGGCGGCGCTCTTTTCGTCCCCAAATCTTTTCTGTACGGCATGGAATCGCAAGCCGTGCATGGTTCAGCCCCGGTCGACATTTCCCTCACGGCACGAACCACAGCTTTCCGGCGCATGGGAACGACTCACCGGCGACAGGAGTTGGGCGAACATCCTCGCGGAAACCGTCCGTTCGGGGCGTCCCGTCAGCATGATTTTCGAGCCGGGAACGGATGTCCTGCCGCTATTCGCCGAAGCCATTGCCCGCCTTCCGAACGAACTCCGTTGGAAAGCGACGTTCAGCAGTTACTACAACAAGCTTCCCCCGGGAATTCTTTGTCAATGGAAGGGAATCGTCGTCGGCTCACCGGAAATGTCGCTCGCAAAGGCCGGAGATGCCTTGGTTCTCGACCTGACGAAACCGCTCGGGAAGGCTCCTTCCTTGACGAAATCGGTCGATGCCGCCCTGAAATCCGGTATCGCCCCCCCGCCGAAGCCGACGCCGGAAGTCGTTGCGAAGCCTCAAGAGCAGGGAGTGTACGAAATTTCGGAGTATTTTGACGCGACGATGGAATCCCTTCAGGACGAATCCGGCGGCGAACCGACTCGGGAATTACCGCAACGACAACGATCGTCTCCCGAAATTTCGCCCAAGCTGCTGACAACGCTGCTCGCACTGGCATTTTTGTTCGGAATAGGCGTCGGCGTTCTGGGAACGGCTCGGGCCTACCGCACGAGTCCGGAAAAACCGGCCCCGGAACAATCGTTTTTGCTCGATTGCATTGATCTCATTCTCCCTCCGGAGCCGATCAACCCACAGAACAAATCAGAGCCCGCCCGCCAGGAAGCGGTTTCCCATTTACCATGAGCGACTACTGGAGCGTCATCGACGACATTCGAACCGTGCTGGAAAACACGGATTCGATCTACGCCGGGCATCGGGAGATGCTCCGTGGAATCGCGCGCAATTACGACGCGGCCGTCGGTGATATCAACGGGCGTCTGAGGCAGTGTGCACAATATCTTCGCAAGGGAAATCTCAGCGAAGCGGTTCGTTTGGCCGAAACGGAACCGAATCTGCTCGACTCGTTTACCGTTCTCGATTTTCCGGAGCGAGCGTCGTGGAACGAAGTTCTCGTCGCCATGGAACTCCCGCCTGCCTCTTCGTTGAATCGGGAAATCGCACGGGAACTCGGCGATGCGTTCAGCCAGACCGCTCCACTCGAACCGTTGTTACGAAAACACCGCTTTCTCGCCCTGGCACTCGCTCCACTGTCGTTGCGGCTCCAAACGCTCCGGGAAATTGCGGTTGTCGACCCGACCAATCCCGCCTGGTGTGCCGATGTCGAAGCGTACGAAAAAGAACGGCTCGTCGAACTGCGACGGGATGCGGACGACGCGATTCGGACACAAGATCTTCCCCGGCTGACACAGCTCGATGCGGAACTCGCCTCCCCCGATTGGCGCATCGGGATCCCCAACGACTTGCGGGCCGATGTGCAACGGGAAACACTGTCGCTCAAATCGGGGGCCGCGCTGGTGTCGTTGCGCAAATTGGCCGGGAAACTTGTCGAAGCGTATCGGACGCAAAACCTCCAGGCCGGACTCTCGCTCCGTGAAGCGTGGTTGGCGACGACGTCGCAATTCCGGTCGCCGATCCCGAACTCGTTGCAAAAACAAGCCGAACCCGCTCTCGATTGGTTGCGGTTCGACGACGAACGGAAAACGAAAGAAAAAGAGTACAACAACGAACTCCACCGTTTGGAAACGGCGTTGCAGGAAAACGTCAAGCCGGAAGAGTTGGGCCGAATCCGGGAGGACGCCGCCGAACTCGCGGATTCGCTGGGAAAATCGCTCCCGAAAAAACTGGAGCAACACTACGAAGCGAAACTTGCGGCGTTCCGTGAGGCGGAAAAAACGAAACGAAAAACCTGGCTCGTCGGCGGCACCATCGCGGCGGTGTTTTTCGTCGTGATGCTCGCTTTCTTACTCAACCAGTCGATGCATTTACGGAACGTCGGCGCCGCCGTCGCGGAAATCGACGCCGTGATCGAAGCCGTGGCGGAAAACCGTTCTCCCGCGACGAAAGAGAAAAGCAAGGAAACACTCCGGAAATATCGTGACAATCCGCTCGGCAAGGAATCCGCCGTCCGGGAACGGCTCGCGAAACTGGAGAAAACGTTGGATGAAGAGAAAACCCCCTAACGCCGGAATCTTCGGTTCGCGGGCTCAACGGAGAAAAATTTCATGCGAACGATTTTATTTGTTTTACTGACGCTTATCACCATGACGATTCTTGACGCTGCCGAGGTTGCGCCGCCGAACTACGACGAAGCAAAAATTCCGTGCATTGTGTTGCCGGAACCGCTCCTAACCAAGGACGGCCGCAAAGTCGACTCCCCCGAACTCTGGAACACGATTCGCCGTCCGGAATTACTCAAACTTTTCACGGAAGAAATGTTTGGTGGCTCAAAAATTCCAATGCTTGCCCAGCTTGGAATGAGGGTTGAAAAACTTGCCGAGCCCGATCCGAAGGCGTGCGGCGGCAAGGCAACGCGACACCAGATTCGACTTCGTTTTTGGAATCCCGGTACGGAGAAACTGTATGGACCGGACGACACCGATCCGAAAGTCGACGTGTTGATCTATACGCCGAACAACGTCAAGGGAAAGGTTCCGGCGTTCCTCGGTCTGAATTTCAGAGGGAACCATTCCGTAAATTCCGATCCGGGAATCGCCTTGGCAACTGTTTGGAGAAATTCTGTTCCGGTGCGAGCCGAAGATAAAACTCGCGGCGAACAGGCAAGCCGTTGGGTGATTGAAAAAATCATCGACGCCGGCTTCGCGACCGTTACGGCGTACTACGGCGACATTGAACCGGACTTCGACGGCGGAATCAAGCACGGCGTTCGCAAATTGGTTTACTCTAAGGGAGACGGTCCCGGGCCGAACGAAGCGGGAGCAATTGCAACATGGGCGTGGGGATTGAGCATGATTCGGGACGTCGTCGAAAAGCAGTCCGACGTGTTCAATATCGACCCGACGAAGATTGTGGTTCACGGACATTCGCGGCTCGGTAAGGCGTCGCTCTGGGCCGGAGCAACCGATCCGAAGTTCGCGATCGTGATCTCGAACGATTCCGGTTGCGGCGGCGCAGCGCTGTCGAGACGTGAATTCGGCGAAACGGTCCATCGGATCAACACGTCGTTTCCCCATTGGTTCTGCGGCAATTTCAAGAAATACGATCTCGACGTCAACTCGTTGCCGTTCGATCAGCACGAATTGATCGCCTTGATTGCTCCGAGGCCGGTTTATGTTGCCAGTGCGGTAGAAGACCGTTGGGCCGACCCGAAAGGAGAATTTCTCTCTGCTTTCCACGCTGACCCGGTTTACCGCCTGCTCGGAACCGATGGATTTGGCGGCGTCCGGAAAATGCCGGAAGTCGATGTTCCTGTCGGCGCGACCATCGGGTATCATATCCGAACCGGCAAACATGACATTAACGATTATGATTGGGAGCAATACATCCGGTTTGCAACGAAACATTTCGGCGTGAAAACGGTTGAATAGTTAAAATCAAGGCCGCAGAGCCGGGACCTGCGATCCCGGAGCGAAGAGGTTGCCCCTGTTCTCCGGGACCGCAGTTCCCGGCTCTTGTTTGGCTCTCGTCAAATATTGTTTGTTTTTATGAGCGACATCGACCTGACGAATCGCGAATTCGGCGATTATCATATTATTCGACGGATCGGCAAAGGGGCCATGGCGGACGTTTACCTTGCGGAACAGCGTTCGCTCGGCAGGCGGATTGCGCTGAAGGTCTTGAAAAACGATCTTGCGGCCGACGACAGTTACGTCAAGCGATTCGTTCGTGAAGCGCGTGCCGTTGCCAAGTTGAGCCATCAGAACCTTGTTCAGGTGTACCAGGCGGATTGTCTCGACGGGCATTGGTTCATTGCGCAGGAATACGTTCAAGGGCAGTCGCTCCAGCAGTTGATCCAGCGAAAGGGCTCGCTGACACCGGAGCAAACAGCGGAAATCCTTTGGTGTGCTTGCGCCGGACTCGGCAAGGCGGCCCAAGAGGGGATCGTGCATCGGGACATCAAGCCGGACAATATTCTTCTTGGCGACGACGGCGAGGTAAAGGTCGCGGACTTCGGTTTGGCGCGGGTCAACGATCCGGCCGGCACGAAGAACACGGCACTCACGCAGGCCGGCATGACGCTCGGAACGCCGCTGTACATGAGTCCGGAGCAGGCCCAAGGGAAACCGCTGGACCATCGGAGCGACATGTATTCGCTCGGAATCACGGCGTACCACGCGCTGACCGGGCAGCCGCCGTTTCGGGGGGAGACCGCCCTCGCCGTGGCGATCCAGCACGTCAACAAACAGGCGGAACCGCTCACGAAACTGCGGCCGGACATTCCGCAGCCGCTCGCCCGGATCGTGCACCAGATGATCGAAAAGCAGCCGGATAAGCGGTTCAAGACGTTCGCCGATATCCAGCGGGAGTTGCGGATGGTCTTCGCGCTGTACATGCACAACGACGAACACGCCGAGCGGCTTCCCGATTGGAGCTCATTTCGACTCGACGCCGCCGACACGAAAATTTTGGCGACCACGGAACGCTTGCAGGGGATCATGAAAGCGGAACACGCCGCCGGGCGCCGCCGCTATCCCCGATTTTTCTGGCCGGCAGTTCTGCTTTTCTGTGGGATGATCGGCGGATTGTTCGGTTACTGGAGAACGTACGCCGCCCCCAGCTTGCTGCATCCGCCGCGTGTCGAGGGGATTCGCAAGCGGGCGACCGTCGCCGAACAATGGATGTACGCCTGCCGATTGGACATGCCGGACGCATGGAACAGCGTGATTGATGACTTTCCTGCCGATGAGTATTTTTGGGGCCGCAAAGCGAAACGCCAACTGATCCGATACTATTTTCACGCAGGAGAGATCGGCGACACCTATTCGGCGCTGCCGATCTTTCAGGAATTCGCCGCGTTCAGCGACGCCGATGCCGACGATAAAGCGCTCGGACTCGCCGGACTCGCCTGGTGTGCTGCTGAAAACGACGAAAATCCGAGCATCGTTTGGGATTACCTTCGGCAGGTCTTCGAAGTAAAGCAGACGTTTTCCGATCAGCTTCTCGTTCAGTTGATCGACGCGACGAATAAGAAAATGCTCGAGAAAAAACCGGAGCATTGAAAAAAAACGGCGGCTGGAACGAGTCCAACCGCCGGAATAATGGTTAAAATAGATGCAAGTCCGTTTGGATCAGCAAACGGAAACCATGGGAATCGACATCATTAACAACATGACGTTTGCAACCGTGTAGAGTAACGGGCCTTTCCACCAATGTCGTCGTCGCTTGCTCATGGGGCTCTCCTGATGGGGGATAATGTTCAGTTTGGGAACCTTCGACGAAGATCGGACGATTTCTGGGTCTCCTTTCCTCACCGCTTTTTCGGATTATAACAGCAGAACCGGTCTCCACAAGGGCGACCCACAATTTTGCCAAATGATTTGCATCTGTGGACTTGATGGTCGTTCAGTTCGATGGCCGACTCCCCTTAAAGTTTGCGTAAACGGAATTATTCATGAACGATCTCATTGCGGTTGATCTCGGTAATAGTCGGGCGAAATTCGGACGGTTCACCGATCAGCCCGGATATCCCTTCCTGTTGTCGATGTGCGCCGACGAAACGCCCGATTTGCGGAAAATGCAAACATGGTTAGCGGAACAGTTTACCGAATCGACTAATCCGCTCAACTGGCTTCTCGCCAAGACCGGCGGCGTTCACGAAGAACGGCTCAGGGATTGGATTCGGACCAACCGGGGCAACGACACGGTCGACTCTGTCGTTTGGACCGACTTGCCGATGCGGTTGGAAGTCGAATTTCCCGAAAAAACCGGCATCGACCGCCTTTTGGCCGCCTATGGTGCGATCCGTTGGCGAGCGCTGCCGGAAAACGCAGCCCCATTCGACGCCCAGCTCCCCATGTTGGTGATCGACGTCGGAACCGCGATTACCGTTGATCTCGTTTCAGCGGACGGCGTTTTCTGCGGCGGCGCAATTCTTCCGGGACTTTCTGCGACGGCGGCGGCCTTGGCGAGAATTTCGTCCCGACTTCCGGAGCCGAATGTTGCCGACATTCCTTTCGCAGTTTACCCAGGCCGTACCACCGAAGAAGCGCTCGCTGCCGGGGTCTATTGGGGAGCGGTCGGAGCGATTCGGCAGTGCTATGAACTCGTCTGTTCTTCTTTGGGCTCTTTTCATCAACGGCCGCTGCGGTTACCACTTTTTTTTACCGGCGGTGGCGGCGCCGGTGTTCTGCGAAACGGCTTGGCGTTTTCCCTCCCGTCGGATTTCTTGATCGAGCTCCCCGAATTGGTTCTCGCCGGGATTGCGCTGACGTTTCGTCGCTGAATATACGGTCATTCTTCTACCAAAGGGAAAGATATCGTCCTCCCCGCGCAAGCGGGGAGCTGGAAATTCGGTATCAATACGTCATTGCATCGCTTCTTCGCGCAGCAACTGCAATCACGGATGCAAACGGCCCGTAATATCTTTCGTCCAGGTCCCCGTCTGCGCGGGGATGACGAATGTTTCGTTGATCGGCGGCGCGTCAAAGTTTACCCGACCGAATCGTTCGCTCCAATCCGAACATCCGTAACAGGGCGAACAACCCGCATCGCAGGAACGACCCGTATTTCAGGAACGACCCGTATTTCAGGACCAACCGGTCGAACCCTCACTACCGGACCGACGTTTCAAGAAAACTCGTAGAAAGCGTACGTTTTGCAATCGGCTCTTAACGATTGGTTCGATTAAACGAAAAGCACGGGGCGGCGTCGGCTCGCGTCGAGTGTCCGTATTGGAAATTTACACTGAGGGATCAGATGAAAACGAAACGAAAAAAATCGGTGCGGAAGCAATTGACCGCGGGACTTCTTGTTCTCGGAATGGGGGTCGCACTTCCGCTCGTCGCCGGGGAACATTCGAAGACGTCGAAAAGCGTCCCGAACGTCCATTACGAAATGGTTCCGCACGTCGTTTTGCCCGAAACCATTCAATACAATCCTGTGGCGAGAAGCCAGAATCAGCTCTCTTCACATTCGCTGAACGATGCGCCCAACAACGGCATGTCCTCACCGTTCGTTGCGAAATACACGGCGTTTCCATCGTATCAACTTCCTTTCCCCTCGGAAATGAAGGGGGTCAATCAGGCCGTCTATCCGGTCTCGCCGAAGATGCTTCCGCAGCCGCTTCCGCAAGCCAAAACGGAGCCGCAATCGGAGCAGCCGAAGGACGACCTCAAGACCGAACTGCTGTTTGAATCGCTCCAGACGAAAAGCGATACGAAAACGATCGTCGATTCGAAGACGATTCTCCTCGCCGGAAACAACGAGGAAATCGTGACGGCGACAAACTCGTCGGATGAAGCCGCGGAGATTTCGCAGACAGGCCTCTTTTGCGGTTCGTCGACACCGAGGACGCCGCAAGCGTGGTCGTTCTCGTCGCCGCTCTTCAAAGTCTCTTCCGTCCCGATGGTTCCCGGAATGGGCGGAGGGAACGGTATGATCAACCATCAAGGGTTGCGGGGCTGTTCGACGAACGTCTCGTTTCCAATGGGTGGGATGCCCGGAATGCCCGGAATGATGCCGCCAATGCCGAACGGGGCGCAATTCTACACATTGCCGAACGGATATTCCGTGATGTCGATGCCGTCTGCCCACAACGGTTGCGGATTGCTCCGTTGCCGTCAGCCCGGCCCGCAAATGATGGTCTTCCCGCCGGGAATGGGTGGCCCGATGCCGCAGCAGGCACCGCAAGCACCTGCCGATCCGGTTTCCATGATGATGATGCAGCAAATGCAGATGCAGGCGATGCCGCCGCAACCGATCACCGCGATGACTCCGTACGGAATGATGGTCGTCGGTTATCAGCAACCGGCGATGAATCCGATGATGGGCATGGGAAACGCCAGTCCGTTCCAAAACGTCTCCTACGGCGGACCGAACCCGATGATGGGGCAGATGAACCCCATGATGGGAATGAATCCCATGTTGGGACAAATGAACGGCATGATGGGAATGCCCGGTGCCGCGATGATGGCTCCGAATGGAATGATGGTGCCGCCCGCTTACGCCATGCAGATTCAACAGCTCCAGATGCAGTTGATGCAACTCCAACAGCAGAATCAGCAACTGAAGCAACAAGGCAAGTCGACGAAAGTCGTCGAAACCGGTAACGATAAAGACACCGTGGCCGGCAACGACTTGCAGACGCCGATGTCGCTCAATCCGCAACTCGCGCAGTGGCAGCAGATTCAACTGATGCAGCAGCAACAGATGAGCGAAGCGAACGGCGCTTACGGTCAGCAGTTCGGACAACAGCAGGATGGAGCCGACGCCAATGACTCGAACGCGGCGATGAAGCAGATGTTGGCGGCCAATCCTTACATGGCGATGGGAATGAACAATCTCTCCACCGCCGGAGCGAACCCGATGATGAACCCCATGATGGCGGGGATGAATCCGTACATGAACCCGATGATGATGGGGATGATGAACCCGATGATGAATCCCATGATGGTCGGAATGAACCCGTACATGAATCCCATGATGATGGGGATGAATCCGTACATGAACCCGATGATGATGGGGATGAACCCGTACATGAACCCGATGTTCGTCGGTGCCAACGCCGGAACGCCGAGCCCGTGTGGCCCGTCGATGCAAGGGGGCGGCCTGACGATGTCCGACGTGATTCAATTGATGGCGATCATGAAAGACAACCAACCGCGTCGGCAGGGATTGTTCCGTCGAATCTTCTCGCGGCTCCGGGAACGCCGGCAGGCGAATGACTGCTGCCAGAACGACATGATGCAGCAGATGATGCAGGGATGGTGCACGCCGTACAATCCGACGGACACCTCGATGACGATGCCGTCGCGGGTCGCTTATCCGTACGGATACTTCGGGGCCCAGGTCGGACCGCAGCAGACCGCGAACTACGGCGGGTACTACAACCTCTACATGGGGAACACGACGTATCCGGGATTGTACTAAAACCGTTTGGCCGACCGGCGCAGACGTCGGCGAAAACAACTGAATATTTCCGGGTCAAAATCGGGATGCACTCCCGGATTTGACCCGTTTCGATTTGTACCTGAATATCGTGACGACTCTTCTGACGATCACCCGGGAGGCGATGCACGGCGAATTCGAAGTCGCTTTCCTCCGGGGAAAGTATCCGCAAGGGACCGAGGCGGCACTCGACGCGCTGGACGAAGTCGAACGGCTCGAACAAAAATTGTCCGTTTTCCGTTTCGATAGTCGGGTCCAATACGTCAACATGACGGCCCACGAATCGCCGGTGCCGCTTGATGACGAACTGTTCGATCTTGTTGCGCAATCCCTGGACATCGGCGGGGCGACGGATGGAGCGGTCGACATCACGAGCGGTCCGCTTTGGAAAGCGTGGGGATTTGCGCGACGGAATGCTTGCCTCCCTTCCGACGCCGATCTTCGGGCCGCCTTGAATAAAGTTGGTTTTCGTAACATCGAATTGAACCGCGACAACCGAACAATCAGATTCGCCAAACCGGGAATGGAACTCAACTTCGGTTGCGTCGGCAAGGGGTTCGCCCTGGATGTTGCCGCAACCAAACTGAAAGCGAAAGGGGTCGACGAATTTTTGTTTCACGGCGGCTTGAGCAGCGTTCTCGCTTCCGGGAACGACTGGACGGTCGGTGTGGCTCACCCGATGCGCCCCGGCAAACGGCTCGCGGAAATCTTTCTCAAGGACATAGCGGTCGGAACATCCGGTTCGCAACAGCAGTTTTTTCGATATCAAGGGAAACGATATTCCCATTTGATCGATCCACGAACCGGCAGGCCGGCGGAAGGGGTTCTTTCCGTAACGGTTGTCGCGCCGACGGGGACGCTCTCGGAACTTCTCTCGACGGCGTTTTTCGTGATGGGACCGGACAAGGCGGAACAATACTGTAGTAATCACCCGGAAATCGCCGCCCTTTTTGTCGTTCCGACCACGAAGCGAAGCGGATTCGATGTTCGTTCGTTCGGGTTCGACGAAAAAATGTTACGGTTTATCGACAATTGGTGATCCGACTCGTTCTACGAAAAATGAAGAAACCGATTTTTGTTTTCCTTCCCGGACTCGGCGATGATCACCGATTGTACAAAAACCAGGTTGCGGTGTTTCCGAACAGCATTGCAGTCGACTGGATCGCTCCGATGCCCCTCGAAAAACTGGAGGATTACGCCGTTCGATTTGCGCAAGCGATCAAAGAGCAGCTGAAAGACGGCCCGGATGCGCCGGTCGTCGTTTGCGGACTTTCGCTCGGTGGAATGATCGCCCCGTATGTCGCTCGGAATTTGAACGCCGTGGGAATCGTGCTTCTCTGTTCCATTCGGTCGCCGAATCAATTTCCGCAACGATATCGATTCGACTGGAATCTGTTGCGGCTTTGTCCGCCTCTCCGGACGGTAAGAATATTCGTGGCGAAGAACATCGCCTGGCTGCTATGCCAATGCTGTCCCTGTCTCGTTCGGTTTTTCGTTTCGCCGAAAATCGTCGAGTCGTTTTTTCGAACACCGACGCGTCAACTTGTCGGGCAGTCGCGGATGATGTTCGATTGGGCGTACGGCAAGCAATCGCCGGAACCGAACGACAATACCGAAACGATTATTCCGATACTCCAGGTGCACGGTACGGCGGATTGGCTGCTCCCGATTGGATTAACGGCGCCGGACATTCGAATTCAGGGGGGCGGACATCTCTTGCCGATCACACATCCGGAAGAAATCAACGCGATCCTGGAGCGATTCGTCGACGAGATCGAAATTGTATCGTAAAATACTATTTCGTCTTTGTCGACGACGTTTTTCCGAACGGAATTCCAAGGTCGATCCAACAGGCGATGATTTTCTTTTCAAGGACGTCCAGTTCGACCTCGTAATGGTCCGGCTCCAGGTGAACCATCAAGTCGCTTTGGATCGATCCGAACGAATACGGCTTGCGAATCGGCGGCGTCGTTGTCGGAGCGATCCAATCAACAAGCGGTACGTCGTCGCGGTCGACGAGATTCAAATACGACTCGGTAAAGATCGCTTTCGTTTTGCGATGCTCGCGTGGTGTCGGCAGGAACGACAAGAGCGGCGTTTCGGGACCGTCGGGCATGATTTCGCCGTTGTGGCACGACGTGCAGTGTTTGTCCCAAATCGGTTGCACGTATTCGGAATATCGGAACGGAAAACGCGGGTCGATCAGCGGAACCGTCTTGCGGAGTTTGCGATCACCGACTTCGAGCGGCTTCGGAGAAACACAGCCCGAATCCGGATGACATCCGAAACACGATGTCGTCTCGGCGTTCAATGCCGTCGGCTTTCGCATTGATTGGATCGTCCGTCCTTTATCGTCCAGCAATTGAAAAAGGAGCGGTGATTGCATGGGGACTTCGAACAACACGGAACCGTCGTCGGCGACGGGGACATCGCCGATCACCCGTTTGGGTTCCGCCGTGCCTCCAAGCGAAACCGGCGATTCGGCTGCGGCGGCGTCCGATTCCACGGCGACGATGCGCAACGACTTGATCGTGCCGCGTTCGACGTTTTTCATCGGTGAACCCGAATAGACATCTTGCACGAAACAGCGCCTCCGTTGCGGAAGTTCCGCAGCGAACAAATCAGTTGCGAAAATGAGAAAAAGAATTGTCGGTATGATGAAAATTCGTGACTTCATGGAAAATCCGGGGAACGTGGAGTACCGGCTCAATGGGGGAGGTTTACGGTATGCTTAAAACCGAGCCCGCTCAGTGCTTTTTGAATTTTACAAGTATTTGGAATCCTTATTGCAGCTTACAAACCCTTTTTCACGGCGTAGTCGAGATCGACCAAACCGCCAAGCGTCGTCGAGCAGAGCGTCAGGTACTTGCCTTTCTGTATGATCTCGTGATCGTACTTGCCGGTCTTCCGCAACGCCTCGGCAAGTTCGTCGAACGGTTTCGGCATCTTGTCAACCGAGCATCCGTCATTCTAGCATCTGCCGCTCACGTCGGCAACGCTTATCAATCACGGAGACATGAAAACATGTCCGAAAAACTCGATCCCGGCAGGTTGACGCCAGAGAATCTCGCGAAGCTGCTCACGGCGGCAACGCGGGATCGCAATGAAATGGTATTGTGTTGATTGTTAAAAATGTTGTAAAGGGAGCCTCTAAAAATTGCGTTTAGACCTACAAAATACGGCAGCTGTCCTCGACAAGGTGGAAAAGCGGGAATATTCTATCGGTAGAGCTTTCGTTCACTCCGATTTTTGACGACGCCATGAGCAAGACCAAGGGACAATTTTCGTTTTTCGATCTCGAAGACCG
>JAVBPI010000113.1:0-16351 GCA_031549705.1 Thermoguttaceae bacterium | reverse complement strand
ATTGGAAGGAGAGTTCGGCGGAGGACATGTTGATCTTGCGTTGTCTCTACAAGGCGAATCGTTGGCAGAACATTGAAAAACAAGGACTTCCTGTACTACATGCAACCCCATAATTCGCCCCCAAACCGCAAACGCTCCCATTGCGATATGGCCATTATTTCTGAATCTACCCATGGTATGGACGCTTCTGTAAAACCCAAATTTCCTTTGCTTAAATACTGCTCTTTTATTTTAGTCATCAAATGAGGAATGTCATCAGCATTCAATCCTACCTTCGGCATTGTACGTCGTAATCGTCGCGCGAGCCGCTTCGCCGGTTTTTTGCTGAGTGACTTTCGTCGTCCGGCCGCGAGCGTCGTATTCGTAAGTCCAGGTATCGCCGGGCGTACCTGCATTGTATTTGACCTGATTTTCAAAGAACAATTTGGTCTTGAGGCGACCAAATTCGTCGTAAACGAACTTCGTAACGACGCCCTCGAACGACACATGGAGCGTCGTCCGACCGAACTTATCATACTCGAAACGTTCCGTGAAATCAACGGCAAAACAACCAGGACGATTGCAAAGTCAGGGCGCGAACAATTGCGACTTGAGATTCGTAAAGAGGAGGGATCGTACGGATACGACCGTTTTTTACGAAAAATCAAGGAGGAGCCGTCATGTCGTCGACCTGTCTTTCCCAGCTTGCCGCCGTTTTTTCACAAAATCACTGACCCACGACATAAACGAGGCATCCGACACCCCTTCGTTGGAATGCTCGCCCTCGTTTTTCTCGGAACTCTCGCCGGAATGACCGAGATCGCCGTCATCCGCCGCTGGGTCAAAAATCATTGGAAAGAACTCCGGGTTCCCCTTGGATTCACCCGCAAAACGCCCGCCGAGACAACCATCAGTCGAGCCTTGGCCCAGTATCCCTTGATCCGCCTGCTGACGGGCGATGCGATTTTCGCCCAACGTCCCCTGATCGAAGTGTTACGGAATCATGGTTGCGGGACCTGCCGTCCAGGCGTTTGCCTTCGGCTTCGAAAAATCCGCTCCGCGTTGCTACGCTCGTTTTTCCGAGGGACTATTTTCGTTCGAAAAGCAATCGCCCAGCGGAAGCGGGTTATTGTAACGGAGCGGAAGCTCCGGACGCCTCGTCAGCAGGCCCTCACTTGATCCGCGAGGTGAAGTTTCTTGCCGAAAGCAAGGACAAGTTGGTCGCCCGTTACGGCAGGCGATTGTTGAAACGGATTCGCGAAATGTTCTCGACGATTCATCAACGGGATCGTTGGACGAATGCGACGTGGCAACGGAAAATGCAGGCTCATCGGGAAAGCATCCTGAAGACGGCGTGGGGCACGATCCCGAAAAACAAGGACGCGACCAACATCGCGGAGCGGTTGTGGAACTGGCGGGGGGAGTATTTTCGTTTCATCGAATCGAACCTTCCGGCGACGAACAACCTGGGAGAACAGACGATTCGCAAGGTGGTGATCGACCGAAAGGTGACGCAGGGCACGCGGAGCGACTGGGGCAACCGCTGGCTGGAACGGTTCTGGAGCGTGTTGACGACTTGCGAACAACAGAGGACGAACGTGATGTCGTTCCTGAATTCTTGTGTCGAGTCGTTTCTTCATGGTCTCGCCCCTCCGTCGCTGCTACGCGACTGATCTGTCCGCTTCTTCACCACTTTCCAACCGTCCGGGCTCAATGTCCGTGAACGCTTACCTCAAAAGAAAAGAGTGTATGCGTGCGGCGTGTTTCACTTTCGGAACCGTAATAAGCGCAACAGCGCCGCTCGAATTGCCTAGACGGCAGGTTCCCGTCGCTCGAATCGAAAAATGACCGGCATCAAACGAAGTCCACAGAGAGTACGAATATTCATGAAAAAATCGGCATGAAGTTTCACAAAGCCGCAGCGATCCCTGCGAAAGCCGATTGGGAAAAACAAGAAGAGTTCAAAAAAATGTTGGAGCCTGAAATAGCAAGGGCGAAAGCGGGCGAATCGGTCTTGCTGTTCATGGACGGCGCGCACTTCGTTCAAGCGGCGTTTCTCGGTTGCCTGTGGTGTTTCGCGAGGATTTTCATTCGAAGTCCTTCGAGACGAAAACGTTGGAACGTGCTTGGCGTACAATGCGATCACGGGTCAGTTGACGACCGTGGCGAACGACGGTTACATCACGGCGACGACGGTTTGCGAGATATTACGAAAACTATCCGTGCAATATACGGGTCGATCGATCGTGATCGTGTTGGACAACGCGAGATACCAACACGGCAAGCTGACGGAGGAGTTGGCGAAGGAATTGGGAATCACGCTTCAGTTTTTGCCCAGTTATTCGCCGAACCTGAATTGGATCGAACGGCGGTGGAAGTTCGTGAAGAAAAATGCCTGTACAATATTTATTACGAAACGTTCGGCAAGTTCACCGCCGGAATCAATGATTGCCTCGCTCCTGTCGAGACCGATTACAAGTCTGAACTCGCAACGCTCATGCAACCCGATTTCCAAGACATGAAAAATGTCTGCTTATGGGCGTTGTAGGGTATAGATCGTGCTGAAAAAATGACAACAAACAACAAAACTTTTTTGGCAGAGCACACCTTGCAGTGAGACCAGAGCTCCGCTGGAAACCGCAAGGCGATGACTCTTGTTTCACCATCGTTCATCAAGAGCGACGTTGGTTTTTGTTGAACGGAAAACAAATCGGGAATCAATATCCGATATCACCGAATCCGGTAACGCTCGGATCAAGGAAGAAATCCCGCGGTCCACGAGTTTGGTATGTCGGCATCGGCGGCACCGGCGTCGTTGTCATGTAGAACGGTTCCGGACACAGGATCGAACGGAGAATCGGGAACCGCGGATCGTGTTTCGGTTGCGGACGGTCAAGTAATCCCCATTGCCCGTTCATTCCAGGAGCCGGGACCATGTCACGACCGTACATTCCGTACCCGCCGAACCCGGCGATTCCGTTCGGACCGTACATTCCGGGGCCGCCGTTGGCGTACGCCGGGGGAACCGGAGCGTACATCCCCTGCATTCGTCCGTTCGGATAAATCGGTTGCATTCCGAGGAGCGGTCGATCCGCAGGAGAAAACGTTTGACGAAACGCCTGGCCGAATTCCCGTCCGGGGCCTTCACACGGGGCGTTTCCGTGAATTTGGCACGGTCCTTTCGAGCGATCAGGTTGGCAAGCACACGCCTGACCGTAACCGTAAACGCCTCGCATGCATTGCTGCTGATTGCAACATTGCTGTTGGTTACAGCACTGATTGCATTGATTGCACGCCTGTTGAGGACAAGCCCCGGTTTGCGGGGCGTTCCGATAATCTTGAACCGGACGTTGCATCGCCGGTGGTTGAACACGTTCCGGAGGAGCAACAGGTTGCTGTCCATAAACACAGAACGGCGAACCAATCAAGAGCGCCGCTGTAATCATTGCAAGGGCCAAACGAACGATCTTCATGGAATTTCCTCTCACTTATTCAGATAAATCGGATCGGTTTACGGACTATTCTGTGAACGACACGAAATCGTACTTTTGTTTGACCTCTACTCGCTGCACCCGCTCGATACAGCCTTGAGAAAAATCAGTGTTCACATGTCGAGTTGGAGCAGCAAGCGATTGCCGCGTCACCCTTTCACCCCGTTGACGGTAAAAACGGTTGTTCCTTCGAGTTCATCGGTTCGAGCCGCTCAGCGAATCCAATAATTCCGCTTTTCCCACAAAACAGGGGCCGAAAGAACAACGTGAAACCAAAACAATCGGAAATGTTTGCGTATCTTTCTTGATTTCACTCGTTTTTCGAGCTAAAATCTTCCGTTCGCACCGAACTGCGTTTGGTGACCCAAAAATCTTCCCCCGATTCTTTGCCATGAGAACGAATCCGGTCCAAAAATTACGCGGCGACATGAATTTAAAACGGCGGATCGTCACCGCTCCGCCAGGTCCAGTGAACGAACCGGTTCCGGCAGCAACGGTACCGGTTTCCGCAGAGCCGCAATCAAGCGTTCCCGAGGCGTCGACGTCCATCAGACGCAATCCGGTCCAGCGGCTTCGTGGTGGAATGAACTTGAAACGCCGGGTCGCCGTTGCTCCGCTGCAACCGGTTTCGCAGAAACCGGCTCGTCACGAACCGACGCCGCAACCGACCGTTCAGGCAACTCAATCGACTTCGCAATCGATCGCCCCTCCGACGCCGACAACTCCGGTTCCACAGCAACCGATTTCGCAGAAACCGGCTCGTCAGGAATCGACTCCGGCTCCGAATCCTAGCGGCCAAGCGGACGCCAAACAAGGGTTGTACCAGATTCCGGCGATTTTCATGACGCTCCTTTCCGGTTCAAAGCGTGAGGCGATGCCGCTACTGAAATCGGGGCTCGACAAAGCGAAGGCGATGAAGGACGACCTTTACGCCGCGATTTTCGAAGGGGGAATCGCCGCAAACCTTCCGATTCCAGACACGAAAAAGGCGATGGAAGCGTTCCATCGGGCTTTCGACATTTCGGAGGGACAGAAGAAAGGAGAGCCGAGCGGCTTCCTGCACGGAATGGTCTGGAATCTCTACACGAAATTGGGGAACACTCCCGAAGCGGCCGCCCTCATGGAACGGGCCCAAACGCTGATGCAACACACCGAAACCGCCGGGGAGCGAACAGCCGAACAACTCCGCCAGGTCTTGGACGAATTCGAAAAACTCCCCGGATTCAAAAAAGTTTTCGAAAGCGTCGAAAATATTCACACCAAGCAAAACAACGCTCTTGTCGCAAAGTTGACGAAGGAGAGTAAACTCGATCGAACGAAATCGTTCCTCTTTTTTCCGTTTGCGGGACATGATTTTGTCGACGAAAGCAGTTGGACCAGACCGTCGGCGATCATTCCGAAATCGGCGGGGAATTATTTCGTCGTGAACGAAGGGTTCGGAACCGTCGTTGATCCGGATGCGACGTTCATCGACAACCTTTATCGGATCGGCGGCGTGCTGCGGGACGTTCGGAACATTGTGTTCACAATGGCGTCCCCGGAAGCCGACAAGATGCTCGTTCAGCTTCGGACTTTTTTCGAGAAGATCGGACACGAGAGCGGTGTTTCGCCGATTCGGATCTTTGTGAATCCACAGACCGCCGCGGAATCCGAAGCGAAAATTGCGCAACTGAAGAAATTCGGCGTTGCCGAATCGGTTGTCGTCCTGAACGACACCGACGTCTCCGAACTGATCGGTGGCGGAACGGCGCAATTCCAGAACGGCTCCGTGCTCCTGGCGCTGCCGGGAGGGAAAACCCTCCAAGTCGTCGCACCGACGAACGCCGTCGCCGACCTCGCGGAAAACGTCGATTACATGATTTTTCCGATTGACACGCCGGAAGACCTTCCTTGGGTGGCCCGACTGATCAAAGAACGGCAACCCAAACAGATCGTTTTCGACTTCCTCAAACCGATGATGTCGGTCTTCAGTGATTATGTGAAATCATACGTCGGAACACAAAGGACAATCCCGTACACCGCGGCGTCGCTGGTGTTCGACATTTCGAACGGAAAGTTTCTCGACTTGGTCAAGGTTTTCACCCGATCGGAAACGGACTGCTGGACGGACAATGCCCAACTGGACGTCATCCCGAAGGAAACCACGGGACCCGATCCGATTTTCTTCGAATTGGGACACGGTTCGGAGGAGTATCTGGAAATCGTCGAGTCGTTCCACTATAATCGTCGCCGTCGTCGAGGACTCTATTTTGCATAAAGTCCTTCCCCTCTTCCTCGAGAGAGGGCAGGATGAGGGGTGCTGTGCCCGAAATGAAGGAAACCTTCAAGAAAAACCAACCCGTCCTTTTGATTTTTTAATCCCCTTCCGGTTTTTATTGTGCTGGCAATAAAAAATGAATGGAGCCGTGTTTTGTACAGAGCGCAGCGGAGTTCAAAACACGGCGGACCACGCAAAACGCGGGTCAACCAACGGACCCAATTTTATCACCTGCTCAATAACGTCGAACGCCCCTCACCCTAACCCTCTCCCGAGGGAGAGGGGACGGAAGGCAAACCGCGACATATGCAATTTCACCACGCGACGCTTTCGAACGGACTTGACATTATCGCGGAACGGAACGATGCGGCATATTCGGTGTCGCTCGGTTTCTTCGTGAACACGGGGGCTCGCAACGAAACGGCGGACGTCGCCGGCGTGAGCCATTTCTTGGAACACATGCTCTTCAAGGGAACCTCGACCCGTTCGGCGGAGGACGTCAACCGTCGATTGGATGAACTCGGAGCCGACTCCAACGCGTTCACCTCGGAAGAGCAGACGGTCTATTTCGGAACGGTGCTCCCGGAACTGCAAAACGGCCTGTTGGAGCTCTTCGCCGATATTCTGCAACCATCGCTCCGGAACGACGATTTCGAGACGGAACGGCAAGTCATCCTCGAAGAAATCCGGATGTACGAGGACCAACCGCCGTACGGCGTCGACGAAAAGAGCCGAGCTTTCTTTTTTGCCGAACATCCTTTGGCGAACGACATTCTCGGCTCACCGGAAAGCGTCGGCAGCTTGACGGTCGATCGAATGCGGAAGTACTGGACGTCGCAGTACCGTCCGTCGAACATGGTCCTTGCCGCATCGGGACGCGTCGATTTCGACGGCTTGGTACGTCAAGCGGAAAAACTTTGCGGCTCTTGGACCAACTCATCGCCGAACCCGCAATATGAAAGCCGTTCAAAACGGGTTCACGGCCGACGGGGATTTCATCCGATTCTCAAAGAGACATCGGTACAACAATATGTGCTGCTTCTCTCCGATGCCCCGAACGCCGTGGATGACGACCGATTTGCGGCGGGAATCCTGACAAACATCGTCGGCGACGATGTCGGTAGCCGGTTGTTTTGGGAGCTGATCGACACCGGACTCGCCGACGCCGCCGGACTGGGAACCATTGAATTCAGCGACAACGGATATTTCCTTACCTGTTTGAGCGGTGAATCTGAACAAACCGAAGCGAATCTGAACGCGATTCGGCGTATTTATGCGCAAGTTTCCCAAAACGGCATCGACGCCGAAGAATTGGAGCGGTCGAAAAACAAGATTCTCTCCCGCATGGTCCTTGCCGGCGAACGGTCGCGTGGTCGGCTTTTCGCTCTGGGAGAGGACTGGGCGATCTTGAAGCAATACCGCCCGCTGCAACAGGTGATGGACGACGTCCGCCGGGTTTCGGCGGACGACATCCGGGCGGTATTGGAAAAGTATCCGATCACGGAACCGTTGATGGTGTCGGTCGGGCCGCTAACGGATTTTAAGCACCAATGAAAGAGCCGGGGATGGAGGTGGTACCCCACCGTAATCCCCGGATCGGCACGCGGCTTATCGAAAAACGTCGTGGACCGCTTCAAGGTATTTCATGCCATTACGAGTGTCCGGTTCAAGATAGCTCCCTTCGGTCCATTCGTTCCAACAATTGATGTTCAGAATTCGTGGTCCTTTCGGATCGGCGAGAAGTTTCTCCTTGGTGAGCTTCAACGCTTTCTTGAAATTCTCCGGCGTGTTGTTGCCGATCGTGTTCATGAACGGATACCCGAAGACGCCGAATTCATCCGCCTGATTGCAGCGGGGACTGGAGTCCCATCCCATCGTGACGTTCGGAAAATAGGGGATACCGTATTCGGCTTTCGCCTTGTCCCAGTGCTTGAAATAATCGTCGCGGACCTTGTTGTAATCGGTCGCCTGTTCCGGAAGCCCGACATGATGGATCCAGACATACGATGTCACCGAATCGAACCCGAGAGCCTTGACCAATCCTTTGACGTCCGGCGGCGCGTTTTCGACCGGCAGGATCGGATTCCCCCAGGCGACAAGATTCCAATGGACCCCCGGCAGACCGGCTTTCTTTGCTTTTTCCCGCAGTCGATCCATTCCGACCTTGGTTTTTTCGAGAGATCCGAACCCGGCAACGAATTTCTGAACGTCGTAAATCGAAAAATACGGTTTGCCGTCAATCGTCCAATAGTTCGGCTTTGTGAAATAGTCGCGGATGAGATGGTCGCAGATTTCATCGTAGCGTTTTTCGGAAACCTTCGCCGGATAAACGAGATCGTGCGGCTTCCCCTTCGACGCCGGATGCAGTTCGACCCAATCATGATTTGCCCACATCAAACCAAATTTCAGGTCGTTCGTGTTTGACGCTTTCAGGAATCCTTCGTCAAGACAGCGATTTAGGAACGGTCCGTCCTCATACATGTACCAATCGAAGATAAAAGCGTCGATTCCATGCTCCTTCGCCGCTTTGATTTTTTGTTCCATGACTTTCGGATCTTTTTCGTCGGTGTAACCCCAGGCCGGAACATTCGGCTGGTGATGTCCGGGGAAACGCGGTTTCGCTTCTTTGACAAGCTCCCATTCGGCCCAGCCTTTTCCCTTGTTTTTCTCATTCCGAGGATCGCCGGTGTGATAATTCGGGAAATAATACGCCGCAACCGTCAGGCGGTCGCTCGGCTTGGGGGCGTTTTCCTGGGCGAAGCCCCACGAACAGAATAGCACCAACGGTAAAAAAATACTCAACGCTGTTTTCATGACGGTCTTGGCTCCTGATGGATTGCTGGAAGCGGTACGGCCCTTTTGTCGCCGAACACCGTTCGGCATCGTGAGATAATATATCGAAACGAAAGCGGCCTGAGAACCGGTTCACGGATTTCATGAAGAAGTACAGGAATCAAGCAAAAGACATATTTTAAAAAAATGTCAAAACGCATTGGCTTCCGGATTGACAAACCGTCGATGATCGATTAACATAAGCCAAACTTATTCACAATGCGTGGATTTGCAGCTTATTTTGTTGAAAAACGTAGAATCATGGCCGTACCCAAAAGAAAACACAGCAATGCCCGCACGGGAACCCGTCGTTCCCACCACTACAAAACACCGGTTCAACGGACGAACTGCCCGGAATGCAGCGAATCGATTCCGACGCATGTCGTCTGCCCGAAATGTGGGTTTTACATGGGCCGTAAAGTCGTTGAGCCGAAAGAATCGAAATAGGCTCCAACGACTCCATTTCCTTCTTTTTTGAGACATGGGCAAAATCGCCTTGTTGTTTCCCGGTCAAGGTGCGCAAACGATTGGCATGGGACGTTCGCTTGTCGAGAGATTTCCGGCTGCTCGCTCCCTCGTTGATCGGGCAACTTCCGTACTTGGATATGATTTGGCCAAGGTCTGCTTTGACGGACCTTCGGAGGATCTCGATTCGACGGTTGTCAGTCAGCCGGCGATTTTTACGCTGAGTATTGCCGCCTTGGAAGCACTTCGGGAGGAGTTTTTCGGAGCGGACGAAAATTGTGAAGCCGCTGCCGGACTCAGCCTTGGCGAATACACCGCTTTGACCTTTGCCGGAGTCTTCGAATTCGAAGACGGTTTGCGATTGGTCCAAAAGCGCGGCCGGGCAATGCAAGACGCATCGGACGCCAACGCCGGTGGAATGGTCAGCATTCTCGGCTTGGAGCTCGCCAAGATCGAAGAGCTGTGCGATCAGGCACGGGAAAACGACATTTTGCAAGTCGCCAACATTTTGTGTCCGGGAAACGTCGTCGTGTCGGGTACGATTTCCGCTTGTGAGCGGATCGTGGAGTTGGCAAACGCCGCCGATGCCATGAAAACGATCCCGTTGGCTGTTGCCGGGGCGTTTCATACGCCATTGATGAAACCCGCCGATGAAATACTCGCCAAGGCGCTGGCGGATACGAAAATGAACAAGCCGCGTATTCCGATCATCAGCAATGTCGACGGCAAGCCGCATGATGATACGGAGGAGATTCGTAACATTCTCGTCCAACAGATTTTAAGCCCCGTCCAATGGGAAACCTCGATGCGGAATCTTCGTGCCGATGGCTTCGACACCTTCTACGAAGTCGGACCGGGCCGCGTTCTCCGGGGACTCATGAAGCGAATCGACCGCAAAGTTTCCTGCTCCGGCGTCGACGTTTGATCTTATAGCCCTCGAACGTCGTTCGTCACGTCTGAACAACCACTACCCTCGATAGATTCATGATTAAAGTTGACCTGAGAGACCGTGTCGCGATCGTTACCGGAGGAACCCGTGGAATCGGACTTGCCGTCGCGGAAGCCTTGGCGGCGTGTGGGGCGAAAATCGCTTGTGTCGGAACCAATCCGGATCGTCTGAAATCGGCGGTCGAAGCAATTCAAAAACACGGAACCGACGTCGAAGGATATGTCTGTAACGTCGCATCGACGGAAGATGTCGAAAAGACGGTTGCCGCAGTCCTCGAAAAGTTCGGTAAGATCGATATTCTGGTCAACAATGCCGGTATCACCCGTGACGTTCCGCTCGGGGCAATGAAAGACGAAGAATGGGACGACGTGATCGGTGTCAATCTTCGTGGACCGTTCCTCTTTACTCGAGCTTGTTCGAAGGCAATGCGACGCGCCAAAAAGGGACGCATCGTCAACATGGCGAGCGTTAGCGGCTTGATCGGCAACAAAGGACAGGCAAACTATTCCGCCGCAAAAGCCGGACTGATCGGATTCACGCGAACCGCTTCGAAAGAACTTGCCGGAAAGAATATCACCGTGAACGCCGTCGCGCCCGGCTTTATTGAAACAGATATGACGGCCGTTCTTCCCGCCGCGATGATCACGGAAATCAAGAACAATCGTATTCCGCTCGGACGTCTCGGACAAACCGAGGACATCGCCAACGCCGTCCTCTACTTCGCCAGCGACGAAGCGTCTTTCGTCACCGGACAGGTTCTCACCGTCGACGGCGGAATGATTATGTAGTTTTTTCAGCGTGTCGCAAGGCGACGCGGCTAACTCTCCACTCTCAATTCTCAACTCTCCACTCAATTATGGCCTCCAACGTAGAAGAAAAAGTCGTCGACATTATCGCCGAACAGCTTGGCGCCGACAAGGCGACAATCACCCGTGATACGGACATTGCGAACGACCTCGGCGCCGATTCGCTTGACATCGCGGAATTGATGATTGCTTTTGAAGAAGAATTCAGCATCGACATCGACGAGTCGGAAGCGCAAAACATCGCAACCGTCGGTCAGGTGGTCGATCACATTCAAGCGGCGATCAACGGAAAAAGCTGATCGTCGACCGGGCTTGGTGAACAGCGAACAGCGAACGACGAACAGTGAAAACACAAGCGTTTTGCTTGGGGTTTCACTGTCCGTCGTTCTCTGTTCGCTGTCTGTCGTTCATTGTTCACTGTTCACCGTTCGTTGTTCACTACCATGAAGCGCGTCGTCGTCACGGGTTACGGCTTGGTCACTCCCCTCGGTTTCAAAATCGAGGAAGTCTGGAAAAAAATCTGTAACAGCGAGTCGGGAATTCGCAAAACGACGACGATCAACGATATTGAACGGTTTCGTTCCTGGGTGTCCGGCGAATGCCTCGATTTTTCCTGTGACGGATATCTTCCGCCTCATGAAGCAAGACGATTGGAACGTTACGTCCAGTATGTGATGGTTTCGGCGATCGACGCCGTGAAAATGTCCGGAATCGATTTCTCCATGGAAGATCGCGATCGGTGCGCCGCGGTGATCGGTACCGGCGTCGGCGGACTCAGCGAAATCGAATCGCAATGCCTTAAATTAAGAGATAAAGGCCCGCTGAAAATATCACCGTTCACGATCCCGAAAATCATGCCGAACGCGGCGGCGGGAAACGTCTCGATCTTTTACGGCTTGACCGGCCCTTCTTATTCGGTCGGAACCGCTTGCGCAACGGGAAATAATGCCTTGGACGACGCTGTACGGTTGATTCGGTACGACGAAGCTGACGTCGTGATCACGGGGAGCAGCGAGGCGGCGATTACCGAAGTCGGTATCGCAGGATTTGCAATCATGAAGGCGCTTTCCATGCGGAACGACGCGCCGGAAAAAGCGAGCCGACCGTTCGATAAAGACCGCGACGGATTCGTTCTGTCCGACGGCGCCGGCGTGATGGTTCTGGAGTCATTGGAGCACGCCAAGGCGCGCGGAGCGAATATTCTCGGCGAAATCCTCGGAACCGGCTGCACTTCGGACGCAACGCATATCACGCAACCGGATGAAAACGGAACCGGTGCCATGAAGGCGATCGTCAAGTCGCTCAAGGACGCCGGCGTGAATCCGGAAGAGATCGACTACATCAACGCACACGGAACAAGCACGACTCTTGGCGACATTGCCGAGACGCGCGCCATCAAACGTTCGTTCGGCGACCATGCCGGGAAAGTTTCGATTTCCAGTACGAAAAGCCAGATCGGCCATCTCCTCGGCGGCAGTGGAGCGGTCGAGGCGATTATCTGCTTGTTGAGCATTCGAGACGGAATCGTGCCGCCGACGATCAACTTGGAAACGCCCGATCCCGAATGCGATCTCGACTACACCCCGAACACCGCGAGGGAACGGAAGATTTCGACCGTTCTTTCGAACAGTTTCGGTTTTGGCGGCCACAATGCGTGTGCCGTCATTTCGAAATTTCGCGGTTGAAATCCCATTCCATGCGAACACTCTTCTTTTTAGCGTTGCTGTTGTCGACCGTTTTCGTTGCAGCTCAAGAAGTTACGGAACGAAACGTTCATCCACGCCAATTGCCCGCTGCTTTCAAATCGGGACAAAAAGTCCGTGTCGCCTTTCTCGGCGGTTCGATCACCGAAATGGACGGCTTCCGCCCCATGGTTGGCGAGAACCTGAAAAAACGGTTTCCCGACACGGAATTCGACGCCGTTGCCGCCGGAATCGGTTCGACCTGTTCGATGACCGGCGCGGCGAGACTTGACCGCGACATTCTTTCCAAGGGGCCGATCGACCTCTTTTTCGTGGAGTTTTCCGTTAACGACGACCAAGACGCCGCTCACAGCGAGGAGCGGGCGATTCGTGGCATGGAGGGGATCGTTCGTCATTTTTGGAAAGTGAACCCCAACGGCGATATCGTGATGATTCACTTTGCCAATGAACACCTGATCGACTCGTACAAAAAAGGGACCGAAGCGACGAGTATCGCCGCTCACCGGAAAGTCGCGGATCATTACGGTATCCCGACGATCGACGTCGCCAAGGAGGTTCAGCAGCAAATCGACGAGAAGAAGCTGACGTGGGAGCACTACGGCGGCGTCCATCCGGCTCCCTACGGGAATCGGCTTACCGCGAATATGATCGAAAAACTATTCGCCGCCGGTGGCAAGGGAACGAAAAAAACCGATATTGCAGCAATCAAACCGCTTGATCCGTTCTGTTACGAAAACGGACGGTTTATTTCCCCCGACACGGCGAAGTTTTCCAACACTTGGACTTGGAGTGTGCCGGATTGGAAATCGATTCCCGGTGGGTTCCGCAAGAATTTCGCTGGACAAAAATTGCTCTGCGCCGATACGCCGGACGCCGAATTAACGCTGGAATTCGAAGGAAAAGCGATAGGAGCGTTTATTCTCGCCGGCCCGGATGCCGGAGTGCTCGAATATCGGATCGACGACGGAAAGCCCGGCAAAACGGTCCTGTTTCATCGGTACAGCGGCGGGTTGCACTATCCACGCACCGTGATGTTCGACGACCGGCTTTCCGACGGTGAACATTCGCTCCGTTTGAAGTTGCTCAATGAAACGCCGCAAGGAAGCAAAGGAACTGCGGCGAGGATTCTGCAATTTGTCGGCAACTGATTTCGTTTCGTCGTGAGCTATTGCTCCCGACTTGAGCCGCTCGTATTTCAAAGAGTTGCGAACACTTCTTTCGCGGCGTCGATCGTTTGCAGGATTTCCGGCTCGGTCATTGCGGTCGAGATAAAGAACGCCTCAAATTGACTGCATGGAAAATAGTATCCCCGTTCGAGCATTCCCCGAAAAAACCTGGCAAATCGGGTTGTGTCGCAGGCCGACGCGGTTTCCCAATCGACGATTTTGTTCGAGAAACAGATTCCGCTGGAGCTCGTCGCAATCGATTTCTCGACGGTCCCGCCGTTGATGCTGGTACCGCTGACCCGATACTTCGTGGAATCGTCTTCGGCATGCGGCAGGAAGAACAGGGTGAGCATGGAACCCATCTGCTGCACGGAAACCGGAATTTTCGCGGCCCGCGATTCGTCTTCGAGCCCCTCGGCGAGAAGAGCGGCTTTCCGTTCCAGCGATTTGTATGGATTGGTTTCGTTCAGGACCCGAAGCGTCGCGATTCCTGCGGCCATGGCGAGCGGATTACCGCTCAGGGTTCCCGCTTGAAACACTTTTCCGACGGGGAGCACGGCGTCCATGATGTCGGCCCGACCTCCGTAAGCGCCGACGGGAAGACCGCCGCCGATCACTTTCCCGAGCGTCGTCATATCCGGTGTGATGCTGAACCGTTTTCCCGCTCCGCCGGCTCCGACACGGAAACCGCTCATCACTTCGTCGAAAATCAGGAGCGAGCCGCTGTCCTGGGTAAGATGCCGCAGTTCATAGAGGAAATTGGAGCTTCCTTCGACGCAGCCCATGTTTCCGGCGACCGGTTCGACGATCACACCGGCGATTTCGGTCCCTGATTGACGGAAGGTTTCCTTGAGCGCATCGACGCCATTGTAGGGGAGCAGAATCGTGTCCTGAACCGCCCCTGGTGTGACACCGGGGGAGTTCGGAACACCGAGTGTCGCGGCGGAACTCCCGGCAGCGACAAGCAGGGCGTCAACGTGTCCGTGATAGTTGCCGATGAATTTGACGATCTTATTTCGTCCGGTGAATCCGCGGGCCAAACGGATCGCGCTCATCGTCGCTTCCGTTCCGGAAGAAACGAAGCGGACTTTTTCGATGGACGGAACGGCATCGATAATCAGCTTGGCGAGTTCGTTTTCGGCGGCGGTCGGAGCTCCGAAGCTGCTCCCTTTGAGAAGGGCGGCTTGAATCGCGGCAACAACGCTGGGGTGGCAATGCCCAAGGATCATCGGCCCCCAGGATTGGACGAAGTCGAGATACTTATTGCCGTCGACGTCGTAAAGATAGGCTCCTTCGCCCCGGTCGATGACGATCGGATCACCACCGACGGCTCCGAAGGCGCGAGCGGGGCTGTTGACGCCGCCGGGAATGAGTGTTTTGGCTTCGGCGAATATTTTGCGGCTTTCGTCGTGATTCATGGTAATTTCAGCAGGCAGGACGACCCTATTGCAGCGATCAAGGGGTTAAACGATAATAAACACGGCCTTCGATGAACCGGGACCTACGGTCACGACCACTAGAATAATTCGAAACCGTGAATTTTGCAATCCCATTGCAGAGATAAAGTGTACCGTCTTCAGCTTTTCCCCCCCCAACGAGTCGGGACATGCAATCCCGACTTCCGTCACGGCATCACGATCCTGGAGATTCTCCTGGCGTTGGTGATATTGGGTAGTTGCCTTGCCATTTTAGGGGAGCTGTCTCGAACCGGCTTGCGGAGCGCAAGGACGGCTCGTGACACAACACAGGCCGAATTGCTCTGTGAGAGCATTTTGGCGAAAGTTCAACTGGGAATCATCAAAATGGAGTCGGCGTTCGACGTTCCGATCATGGCGTCAGCATCGACAACGGACGTGGTGCCGGACACGAACGCAGTCGGTTCAGGTGGTTTGGGCAATATTTTGTGGAAGTATTCGTTGGAGATCACGGAGATTGACGAATACGGACTCGAAGAAATTGCTGTGACGGTCCGTCAAAATGTTCCGGAGGAACAACGTCCCGTGGTATGCCGTTTAGTTCGCTGGATGGCTCTGGAGCCGGAAGAGGATGAAGAATCAGCGTCGCAGTAAACCGCCTCACCCATCGGCACTGGATTCCTCAAGGCATTCCCACCAGTCCGCTCACAAGTTTCTTGCAAAGGCGAATTTTAAAGTGGGACGCCGATTCATTCGTGAGCAACTGGGCATTCCGGGCTGTCGGGTGTTGTTGCGTCTTGATCACTTGACTGTATAATTCCTAACTTGTTGCGGCGTCATTGGGTGGTCGAGAACGGCCTGCATTGGCAGAAGGACCGATATTTCGAAGAGGACAACACGTTTTCTGCGGCGGCAGCTTGGAAACAGTCAAACAATCACTTCCGCAAGCAAGGTAAAAAGTTCGTCATTCCCGCGCAGGCGGGAACCCAGAGATTCGATATTCATCTGCTTTTGCATCCGGTGTTCACGGAATAAAGATTCATGAAGAGCGAATGCAAACGATTAATTGGCCCTTGCGTCTGGAGACGGATGGACCGCCTATCGATCAACATTCTTCCCGGGGCTTGGTCATTTTCCACGGATCGAGTGCTTTGGCGAGGAGTTCCGGTTCGAGGATCTTCTTTTCCTCACAGAGTTCGCGGATCGTCTTGCCGGTCTTGAACGCTTCCTTGGCGAGCGCCGCCGCCGCTTCGTAACCGATGTACGGATTGAGCGCCGTGACCATCGA
>JAVBPI010000180.1:0-7178 GCA_031549705.1 Thermoguttaceae bacterium | reverse complement strand
GGTGAGCCCCTGAAAACGGCGTGATGCGTTCGGCGTCTGAGGCTTCCACCGAATGGATGATGTTGTTGCGTCGACAGCGCGGCCGATTTTTCGGGGGGGTGAAAAAAGGGGTTGATTACGCCGGTTGCGAAGGGTATACTGGAATCGCTGATATTCTCTTCCGTTTGACCCCGTAACATCCGAGGCGGACTCGTCCGTTCGGGTATCGATAATTCATGTCGCAAATCATCAGTCGAAAAACCCTGTTGAAACTGATCGGCTCCATGGTCGCCGCCGGCAAAACGGTGATCGGGCCGGCCGCCGCCGGAGAACGATATTTCTTCCAAGTCCTGAAAAAAGCGGACTCCGTCGTCATCGATCCGGCGATCATGCCGGCCAATTCGATCAAGGAGTTTCTCTTTCCGCGGCACGAAACACTCTGCCGCTACCATTACGAAGGAAAGAAACTGATCCTTCTCGACGCCGAACCGTTTACCACGGAGCAGGTGATCTTCGGAGCCCGAGCTTGCGATGCGGCGAGTTTGCCGATCCTTGACAAGGTTTTCTCATGGGACTTTCAGGACCGCTTTTATCAGGAACGCCGGGCGAAAACGACCGTCGTGACGCTGGTTTGCCGTGGTGGGGACAAAAACTGCTTCTGTACATCCGTCGGGCTCGCCCCGGATTCCCCCGACGGTTCTGACGCCATGCTTCTCGATCTCGGCGACGGTTCGTTCGAAGTCCGTTGCTTCACCGACAAGGGACGCGTCATTTTCGACGGCAACACGGCAGCGTCCGATAAAGTTGCCGTACCGCCGAAGGGGCCGGAAATCCGATTCGACGTGAAACGGGTCGAAAAATATCTCGCGGACCATTTTGACGATCCGGTTTACGCCGAAACCAGTTTGCGTTGCGTCGGTTGCGGGGCGTGCACCTATGTTTGTCCGACGTGTCACTGTTTCGACATCGTCGACGAAGGGGGCCCGATGAAAGGGGAACGGGTCAAAAATTGGGACACCTGCCAATTCGCGATGTTCTCGCATCACGCTTCCGGACACAATCCGCGGAGCAATCAAGCGGTGCGCCAGCGGAACCGCGTGCAGCACAAGTTCTGTATCTATCCCGGCAAGTTCGGCGTGATTCTCTGCACCGGCTGCGGCAACTGCACCCGGGAATGCTCCGCGACGCTCGGAATCTGGCCGCTCCTGGAATTGATCGACGAAAAAGCGAAATAGTGGCGTTCACAGAGCCCGAAGCGTAAGCGAGGGTATCAACCGCAATCCCTTGCTTACGCTTCGGGCTCTGTTGTGTTTTTTCTCCCCATGAAATCTCCCCAAATCATCCGATATTCGACGATTCTTCTGGCGATTCTTTTGGTCGTCGGCGGATCGTGTCTTGTTTTCGGCATGGTGAATCTGCTTTCGCGGACCCCGGAAGTCCCCGCGATGCGGGTTCCGGCAACGATCGCGGCCGCCGTTGCCGTTGCGGAAGCACCGATCAAGACGACGCTGACGCAGGGGGACGGCAAACCGTCGACGGTTCCCGGTAGTTGGTCCCATTTTCGCGGCGACGACTTCGATGTCACGGTGAAAGAAAAGATTCCGCTCCAACAATCGTTCCCGGAGAGCGGCCCGCCCGTGTTGTGGGGCGTTTCGCTCGGTGAAGGGTTCGCGGGAGCCGCCGTCAAAAACGGTTGCGTTTATCTGCTCGATTACGACATGGACGCCAAACGGGACGCCCTGCGGTGTCTCTCGTTCGACGACGGCAAGGAAATATGGCGGTACTCGTATCCGGTGAAGATCAAGAAGAACCACGGCATGTCCCGGTCGATTCCGGCGGTCACGGAAAAGTTTTGCGTCACCGTCGGCCCGAAATGCCACGCCGCTTGCGTCGACGCCCAAACCGGACGCGAAAAATGGTTCATCGACATGAAGCAGGTTTACGGTTCCGTCGAACCGGAATGGTATTCGGCTCAATGTCCGTTCATCGTCGACGATTCCGTGATTCTTGCCCCTGCCGGACCGGAAGTTCTGCTCACAGCGATCGATTGCGAAACCGGCAAGGAGCGTTGGCGGACGCCGAACCCGTTCGGTTGGACGATGACGCACACCTCCGTGACGCCGATGGAACTCAACGGCCGCAAAACCTATGTTTACTGCGGCAAGGGGGGCGTCGTGGGCGTCGATGCGTCGGACGGCCAAATTCTTTGGTCGACAACCGATTGGCAGATCGAGATTGCGACCTGTCCGTCGCCGGTGGTGCTCCCCGACAATCGAATTTTCTTCTGCGGCGGATACCTGAGCGGTTCGTTGATGCTGCAAATTCAGGACGGCAATACACCCAAAACGCTGTTCCGATTGAAAGACGCCCAATTCGGTTCCGAGCAGCAGACGCCGATCTTCTTCGACGGACATCTTTTCGGAGTTCGGCAGCGGGACAAAGAGTTCGTCTGCCTCGACTTGAACGGCAAAGTCGTCTGGCACAGCGGTTCGAAGGGCCGTTTCGGTGGCGGGCCGTACCTTTTGGCGGGCGGCATGTTCCTGATTCTGGACGACGACGGCAAGTTGACCGGTTGCGAAGCGACGACGGCGGGCTACAAACCGCTGTTCGAATCGCAGGTCTTGGACGACCACGGTTGTTGGGCGCCGCTCGCCATGGTCGCTGGACGGTTGCTGCTGCGCGATCAAATCTACATGAAATGCCTTGATCTGCGTAAAGAACGGTAGCATTCGTCAACACAGCTCGCCTTTCCTCCCCTCTCCCGAGGGAGAGGGGAGGAAAATCAATCCATTCCGGCAAGTCCAACTCGAAAACGGATATCATTCGCTGAACAGCTCTTTATTACTGATCACGCGAACCCCTTTCGCTTGAATCTTCGTGATCGCGGAATCCGGGTCGTCGAATCGGAAAACAATGATCGCATGGCCGACCCGTTGAAAGAAGCCGTACATGTACTCGATGTTGAGCCCGATTTCGTCGAGCACATCGAGAATGTCGGCAAGTCCGCCCGGTCGGTGATCGACGGCAACGGCGACCACATCGGAGACCCGTACGATGATGCCGTGCTGTTCGAACACCTGTTTGGCTCGCTCCCAATCCTTGACGAGGATTCGGAGAATGCCGAACTGTTCCGTATCGGCGAGGGCCATGGTCTCGATATTGATCCCGGCGTCGGCCAGCGTTCGGCAGGCACGGCGAACGTTTCCCGGCTTGTTTTCCAGAAAGAGGGAGAGTTGTTTTAGCTTCATGGTTCTTCTCGAATAACGGGTTCCACGGACGGGTGCTGGTGCTTGTTTTACGTCAAAGTAAAATATAATGGATTTCCTTCCCTTTTTGCACCCCCCGCTCCGGATTTTTCCGCTTTTGAATATGCTGGATTACCGTCCCCTCTCCCTCCGGGAGAGGGTTAGGGTGAGGGGCTTTGTGCTTGAAATAAAGGAAAGTCGTCAAGACAAAACCAAGTCGCCCATCTTGTTTCTAAATCACTTCCCTGGCTTTCACCTCGAACGCCCCTCACCCTAGTACAAAGTTAGTGAAATAATCTTCGTGAAAAGGGACAAGGTATCGTCATCCCCGCGCAGGCGGGGACCGAGACGAAGGAGGCAGTAAACCGTTTGCATCCGTGAATATCGCGTGCAAGAGCGCATTGAAAATAAATCTCTTGATCCCCGCCTGCGCGGGGATGACGAACACTATTTCGTTAACTTTGTACTAGCCCTCTCCCGAGGGAGAGGGGAGGGAAATCAATGCGTGTCCAAACTTCAGAACCGTCACTAAAACACAAACATTGTCCACTGAACCTGTGATCGATTTTCGCCGTTTACGCCTTTTTTCCGCTCCGATGGCGGGGTTCACGAACTACGCGCATCGGGAACTGCTCCGGTTTCTCGGCGGCGTTGACCTGATTGCGACCGAAATGGTCTCCGCGCGGTCGTTCGTCGAATTGGACAAACGAGATCTGGAGCATCCGACGCGGCTCTGGGGGGTTCGGGAAGAACCGAGGCCGCTTTCCGTGCAGATTTGGGACAACGATCCGGAGTCGCTCGCCGAGTTTGCCCGGCGGCTGGCATCCGATTTCCGCGTGAGCGTGATCGACCTGAATTTCGGTTGCCCGGCGAAGCAAATCGCCGGACGGAGCGCCAGCGGTTCGTATTTGCTCCAGTTCCCGGAACGGATCGGCGATATCGTACGTCGAACCGTCCAAGCTGCCGGACTGGTTCCCGTGACGGCAAAAATTCGTCTCGGTCGGACCCGGGACACGGTCAACGCCGTCGACGTTGCGCAAGCGGTTGAAGACGCCGGTGCCGCCGCGCTGACGGTTCATGGACGAACCGCCGCCGACATGTATCGGGGGACCGCCGACTGGAACGAAATCGCGAAAATCAAGCCGAAATTGAAATCGATTCCATTGATCGGTAACGGCGACATTCGAACGGTCGACGACGCCTTATTTCGGTTGCGCAATTTCCCCGTCGACGGCATCATGATCGGACGCGGCGGTATCGACCGGCCTTGGCTGTTCCGGCAGATTGCTCAAGCACTCCGGGGAGAACCGGTCGATCCGGAACCGACGCCTGAAGTGTTACGCCATTTGATCGAAAGGCATTACGAATTGATGGAACGCCGGTTCGACGAATACCTGGCGATCGTCCAGATGCGCAAGTACGCCTGCCGTTATTCGACGGGCCGAAACGGTGCGCGATCTTTTCGCCACGAAATCTGTTCGGCGGCCGATCGCACGGAATTTTTTCGAATCCTGGACGAATTCCTCCTCGTTCAACGAGCCGTGGACGAAGCGTAACGCAGTCCCCGGAGAGCGTCCAAAATTTGATATTGACACACTCGTTCGATTTTCATAAGATAACCGCTCACGTTGTTTCAGGGATGCTCCATTGCGCCAGGAAGGTCGCTCATGTTATTCAATTCCTTTGTTTTTCCCGTTTTCTTTCTAATCGTCTGGACACTGTACCTTTGCCTGAAACACAGGCCGCAGAACATCATGATCGCCGCGCCGCCGACGAATCCGAAACGATAAACGGACGAAATGTCACACGAACTTCGGCGTCGTTAAGACCGGACCGGCAAACATTGGTCCGATCGTTGATTCTGGAAAATCGATTTCGTTGACTGTCGGTCAATAGGAACATGAAAGAAAACGATATCGACCGGGAAAAAATGGGGCCGGGCCATCATGCCGCGGTAACCGGCGGAATCTCACGTTCTCATGCCGGAAATTACGGAATCGCCGGAAATTCAAGCTCCGTTTCTACGAACTACTGAAGATGGTTTGGGGAAAAACTAAAACGTTTTGTGCGAAACAATAGAATTTGCGCAAAATCGAACGGATTTTGTTTAGCTGGAACACCGAAAACGCCCGTGTTTGACGGCAAGCCACAAAATCGGAATCGCCAGGAGCCGCAGAATCCAGCTCACGAAGAAGCTGAGTCGGTCATGGTGAGCCGCTCCAAAGATAACACCGCCGAGAAGCGTCGACACGGCAAGCGTCAGTGTCGTTGCGGCGAAGTAAAAGGCAAAGTACGCCGCCCGATCCGAAGGGGGAGCGAAATCGAGAATCGTCTTCGAAATCCCGATGTTCACGCCGACCCAAAAAATCCAAACCACGGCGGCTCCGAAGAGCAACCACCACGTCGGCTTTTGGGCGACGGCATAAAACAGCGAACCGAATGAAACAATGAACAGGCAAATCGACATCACACCGAGGTTTCCAAGTCGGTCGATGTAACGTCCCGTCGTCGGTCCGATTCCCCATTGACCGATCCGCGTCGTTGTTTGGAAGCCCAATCCGACGAGCATGGAAACGCCGAGCGTGAAAATGCTGAAATGCATCTGCGTCGCTTGGGAAACGCCGATGCTCATCTGCACCCAACAGCCGAAGAGCACGAACAAAACGAAACGAAAATCGAATGCCGGTTGCAGGATTTCCAGAAGCCGTTGCCGCAACCCGCCTTCGGAGCGTTTCCACGAAATTTCGGGAATCGTCGTCAATGGAATGACGGACATGAAAAAGTAAACGAGCCCCAAACAGGCCGGTTGCAGATACGCCTCCCAACGGGGGGCGGTTTTCGGCATCGACTCGATCATTCCGTACGAATAAATTCCGGCGTAGAGGAACCCGATCGTCTGGCCCGCGATCATCCACGCGTCCCGACGTCCGAAGAAGCGGCCGCGAATCCGTTCGGAAATCAGGTCGCCGCACCAGGCGAAGAGCGCAACCATGCCGAAATATTCCACGAGATGATAAACGCACCAAAACAGGACGAGCATCGGAAGCACGCCGCGGCTGTGAACCATTTTCGGTAACAACAGTGGAATTCCGCAGAGCACCAGTGGCGCAACGAAAAAGCAGCCGACGCAGAAAACCTTACGACTGCCGATGAATTCGACCAGTGTCGGCGTCAAGACCCGCAGCACGCCGAAAAGACGGGGAGCGGCGATGATCCACGCAATGGTCGCGCTCACCGCCGCACTCGATTCCCCGCGGCAAATGTCCCGGATCAGGTAAGTGATGAGCGACGTACTGAAAAGACCGTTGCCGATCCCCCACAGGAAAGCGTTGTGGCACATCGACCGGCGTGCCTTCCGGCGGATGGAAATCGAAAGGTTGTTGTTGTCGCGCATCTTAAAAACGCAACAGCGTTACGCTGTACGGTTTGACGACGACGCTGCCTTCGAACGATTCTAATTCCGTTTCGACAATCGCGATCCGTTGCGGCTTGTCGGGATCGTTGAATCCTTGCGGATCGTTCTGCGGATCGGCGATCACGAAACATTGCGCCGGTTTTCCGGCGACTTCGAATCCCGAAACGTCGAGCTTCACCGTTTCCTCCTTGTCCGACGTGTTCACGATCCCGACGGCCAAGTCCTTCACGGCGACCGGTTTGGTTTTGATCAGCTTCGGCGGCCATTCGAAATCGAAGGATTTGCGAATTTTCGATCCGAAAGCGACGTTAAAAGAATATCCTGTTTTATCGTGCATTTCGCCGTGCAAAATCATCGCTTGAACATCGAGAGCGGGATTATCGCAAACGGTTTGGACCGGGGGAGCGTTTGCGGTTTGGGGGCGAATTATGGGGTTGCATGTAGTACAGGAAGTCCTTGTTTTTCAATGTTCTGCCAACGATTCGCCTTGTAGAGACAACGCAAGATCAACATGTCCTCCGCCGAACTCTCCTTCCAAT
>JAVBPI010000064.1:0-3971 GCA_031549705.1 Thermoguttaceae bacterium | reverse complement strand
TCTAATGTTGCTTTCGATGAGCCTTGCCGAAGATCCGTCGACGGACTAACTCCGTTATATCTAAAAGATCATCACGAAAGCTATAAAAGAAAAACAACAGGAGGACCAACCATGAGCGAATTATTGTCGCGTTTTCTCTTGTTCGAGGGAATCGTTTTCTTCCTGTTGGGAGCGGTTCTCGTTTGCAGCCGGTTTTTCATCCAACCCGTCGATCGGATTCGGCTCACGCAGTTCGGATTCGGACTCGTCGCCGTTGCGCTGTTTGGCGTTTGCATCGGCCCGCAATGGTCGATCCCCCTCCCCTTTCCTCATTTAGTCGGTACTCCGCGTCCCCCGCAACAAAAAACCGAGACAATAAATATCGTCGAAACGAAAACATTACCGCCACCGGTTTTACCACATCGATCGGATCCGGTGATCCCGATTTCGTTCGAGTTGCCGGCGATTGAAACGGATAATATCGTGACGCGCTGCGCGGCTAAAACGCAAGCGGGATTCCGGTCGCATGCGACAATTGGCGTTGGTGTGTCGCTTGGTCTGCCGTTGTTGTTTCTCTTCGCTCGGGATTGGTCGGCGTTTCGACGGCTACGGCGATTGTTACGGAATTCGGCCCCCGCTCCGGAATTCGTCGAAATCCTCTTCCGGGAAATATCCGTCAATACAACGTATTTACGAATGTCGAAAGAAATCGTCGCTCCAATTGTTTTCGGCTATTTCCGTCCGACGCTGCTGCTCCCTTCCCATTTAGCCGGTACTTCGCGTCCCGAACTCCGTGCTTGCCTGGCCCACGAATGGGCGCACCTGAAAAACGGCGACCTGACGACGTGGAATATCGTCCGATTATCTCAGTATCCGCTTTGGATGCAGCCGTTTTACTGGATGCTCCGCACCCGGCTCCTTGCCGATCAGGATTATCTCGCCGACGACGAAGGCGTTCGGGCCTGTTCCGAACCGATCGATTACGCACAGATATTGCTCGATCTCGCGAAAAACCGTTACAACGCCGAGCCACGGACCGCGCTCGGCATGGCCGCCCCCCCAACCCAACTCAGGAGGAGAATCGAAATGCTGCTCGACCGTTCCCATTCGCTGTCGCGAAAAACAAATTTACGTAAACTATTTCTACCGTTGCTGTTACTGACTGTCCTGACGCTCCTCGGCGGAACGTTGCGGATTCAAACAGTTGCGCAGGAGCCGAGTTGGCCGGCGCAAGAGCCGGGGGTGTCAACCCCCGGATTGGTGGAATCAAAGCCAATCGTTGTACATCCGAGGGCTACGGTGAGTATGACTACACCCCCGGCTCTTTACGCTGCTAAGCTTCCTGTCCGTGAGCGTGAAATTTATGCGTTGCTCGAAGAACCGTTTTCGTGCGATTTCAAGGAGCCGATTACGCTCGGCAAGGCATTGCAGCACATCAGCAAAACGACGGGGATCGAAATCGACGTCGACCATCCGGCGCTGCGGGAAATCGACGTTACCACGGAGAAGCCGGTCAAATTCCAGTTGCCGTTCGGATTGCGGCTCCGTGACGCCCTCGACTATCTCCTCAAACAGCACGGCTTGACGTGGACCATCAACAACGAAATGCTGTCGATCACCACGCCGAACCGCGCCCAGGGAGAGTATTATCCAAAGACGTATTATGTCGGCGACCTGTTGCACGCGATACCGATTCCGCCACAGAAACACGACGAGTCTCCGAACAAGGCCGCCGCTCCCAATTTCGGTGCGGAAACGCAACGGGTTGACTTCACGCCGCTCATGGACTACATCCGGACGATGGTCAGCCCGGATTCGTGGAAGAACGGCGGCGAGATCATGGAGTATTACCCCAATTTGAGTCTCGTCATCAAGCAACGAGAAACCGAACACGCCGACATCGTCGAACTACTCAAACGGTTACGAAAAATGAACGGTATCCAGATCACGTTCGAGTGCAAAAACCTGACCTCGATGGCAAGCGATCCGAAAACGCCTCGTGTGACCGGTCTCAACGGCATGGAAATCCGGATGCAAACCACGCAGCAAAGCGATGACCTTCTTCGCATCGCTCCCGTTTCCTCGAAACCCGTTCCGGAAAAGCTCGCGGCGGCCAACAAGCCGTTCATGGTGCAAATCCCGAAAGGAACGACGTCGATCACGCTCAAAGGGGTCGCCGGAAAGAAAGACGGTCAGGACGTCATCAAAGCGACCGTGACCGTTGAAGGCCGGGAACCGGAGACCCGCACGTTCTATGCCTCGCCGCTCGTACAAGAAGAGGAAGAAGAGTATCTCACCGGGACGCGGCACCAAATCTTTTCACAGCCAGGATTTGTCACGGTAAACGCACGGGAAATCTACGAAAAACTCGAAAAGCCGGTGTCGCTCAACGTCGACAAACCGAAACCGCTCGGCGACGTACTCAAAATGCTCCGCAATCAAACCGGCATCGAAATGTTCATCGACCATTTGGCGTTGCGCGAAGTCGACGTCACGATCAACACGCCGGTGTCGATTCAACTGATGAAGGAAACCCGATTGGAGAGCGTCCTGAATCTTATTCTGGGGCAACTCAATCTCGGGTACGTCGTGAAAGACGACACGATCCACATCACCAGCGCCGCGAAAGCAAAACGCCAGTTGTACACAGTGACCTACGCTGTCGCCGGCTTGTCCAAAGATAAGAGCCAGAAATCGCTGATGGAACTGGTCGAAGCGGTCGTTTCGCCGGACAGTTGGCAGGAAGGCGGCACGATGAAAGCCGACGACAACGGCAATCTCGTTATCGTCCAAAAAGAGGAAGTTCACGCAGAACTCGTCGAACTTTTCGAAAAGGTGCGGGAAATGAACGAGTTGAAGATCGGCGTGCTCGTCGACTTCGCGCCGTTCGACGCGCCGGCGAAAGACGAACACGGCGAAATCCGTTGGGAGCGAATCAAGGAAATGCTGTACAACGGCCAAACCTTCACGCCGAAACTGGACGGCGGCAAGAAACTTCTCGTCCGTGTTCAAGCGGATTCGTCGTCGCCGGTCGCTCCGGAACTTGCGGCAAAGAACGAACCGATCTTCCTCGTGGTTCCCGCCGGCAAGAAACTGGAAGTTCGCGGCGTCGCCTCGCAGGATCGGCAATTCGTCCGTCTCACGACATCCGTTGCCGGCAGCAAGCCGCTGGATCGGAATTTCCACGCCAAGGCGTTCGAATCGAAACCGGTGTCGAAATAATTCGGAAGTTGACGATTCGTCGGAAGTCGATATACTTGATTCAATGCGACCCTCGATTTCCTGGAAACTTCCGCTGCTTCTTTATTTCGTAACCTGGCTGACGACGACCGGGTTGCGGATCGACGCTTCACTTTTTCGCTATCTTTGGGAAGTCCTTTTTCATGGCCAGAGCGCGGAGCTGCTCTGGCCGGCGTTTGTCCACGGTCTGCACTTCTCCGTGCCGCTCATGATTATTCTGACGTGTCACGAATTGGGGCATTACATCCAAACGCGGCGGTACGGGGTCCGATCGAGCCTGCCGTATTTCATTCCGATGCCGTTCGGACCGTTCGGAACGCTCGGAGCCGTGATCGCGATGGACGGACGGATTCCCAATCGGAAAGCGCTCTTCGACATCGGCATTTCCGGGCCGCTCGCCGGACTGGTTCCGACGTTTTTCTGCCTTTACTTCGGAATTCAATGGTCGTATGTCATCCCCGCCTCGATCGGACACGGCGAGATGAATTTCGGTGAACCGTTGTTGTTCCATTGGATCGCCGTTTGGACTTGGGGGCCGTTGTCGCCGGATATGACGCTTTACATGCATCCGGTCGCCACGGCCGGTTGGGTCGGCTTGTTCCTCACGTCGCTCAATTTGATGCCGGTCAGCCAATTGGACGGCGGCCATGTTTTCTACGCCCTTCTCGGCAAACGGGCCGCAACTTGCACCAAGGTTTTCTTTTACATCGTGATTTTTCTCGTCGTTTGGTTCCGACTTTGGCAATGGACGC
>JAVBPI010000037.1:0-15263 GCA_031549705.1 Thermoguttaceae bacterium | reverse complement strand
CGCGCGTGGGTAGATACGCGGAGGGCGCGTTGCACAGGGTTAGAGTGGCAATGGGGTATCTGCCTTCCCCCAGTCGCCCCTGCTCAACAGTATCCTCGGTTGGACTCGAACCAATAACCTTCGGCTTCGGAGGCCGACGCTCTATCCAATTGAGCTACGAGGACATCAATTCCCAATGTTTGCTAATTATGCCCCGAAGGCGCGAAATTGTCAAGGGATTCGTCGACGAAATAACGCCCCAGAACTATTAGCCGGCCAATCCGAATATCGCCAAATTGACCTTTGACATGTCCCAACGATTTCGGACAGTTTAGAGCAAGTGAAACGGCTCCACTTGCATGACGAAGATGGGTTTGGGGAGGCATGGGAAACCGGGGGTTGCGCCGAGTACGGCTCATTCCCAGCTACAGTGTGAAGCCTCGTTGTGGCGAATATTACAGCACATAAGATAAACGGACCTGTTTTCAAGTGTCCGTGAACGAATACGAAAAACCAAGCCTGTCACCCCTTGCAATGGGAAAACACATATCCGTTTTCAGCATTTTTCAATAAACACCGCCGAGTTGCCCGGCTTGGGGGCTCAAGTTTCACGCCATGAGTTGAAGCGTAACAAACCCCCACCCCCAAACCGTTAACGGCAGCTTAATAACTGTATCGAGCTGCAAGGGTCACCGCGGCACCGGAAACGTCGCCGAAGAGCATGTCGAGTTGCGTACTCACCGAGAAATTCTCTCTGGGCAAGAAGGTGGCACCAATGGTTCCCATTCCATACGAGAGATCGTTTTTCGTACGAGCAAGCGCGGCCCTGTCCCAAGTAGCCGCCTTGTTGCCTTGGAATACACCGGCATCAATCATGTCGAGGGCGAAAGCACCGGAAAGACCTTGGTAGTAGTCCATCCCGAAATAAACATTCCCCAAACTCTTGCCGCGGTTCAGCGAATTGTAGTAAAGTCTCGCTCCCAGTTGGTTTGTCCAAGCATCGGCGGCATGGGTCCTGACAAGCGTGTTGGATGCGTTGATGTCATCGTAGGAAATCGCATAATTGTTTCCCGGCGCACTGTTGTACAGGAAGCGGTTATACGGGTTGAACGACCAACGTCCATCGCGACTGTCGAAGGTCTTGCCGATTTCGAAACCCATCGAGAGAATCTGGTCGGTCCAACTTCCTTTGTAATTCGTCGCCATGCCGGGAGTTGCCGTCATGCTGACATCGGAATCGTAGAGATTGATTCGACCGATGAGATCGCAATACCAACCGTTGTTAAATCCGCGAGAGATGTAAAGGCCCGTTCCCATGCCACGGTGCGAGGATTTCATCCAACCGGCGGCTTCCGGAGCGATGGCACGGTTGCGGTAATAAATTCCGTTACCATACATCCAGTCTCCTTCCAGGAAGATACCGGCGAACCAGTTTCCGTTGCCGTTAGCGGCTTTGAACGACTTGTCCCAGCCGATCTGGAGCATTTGGAAAGAGATTTTGTCGAATTGGGCGACGTTATCGTAAAGATTTCCGCCTTTCGTCCTGACCCATGGTCCAGAGACGTTCTGGGCTCGCGGCAGGTCGAAGCCGATGATGTTAGCGAGGAAGAACGACGATACGTCGGGGGTCATCGATTCAATAGTCGAAGTCAGCTCCCAATTCTTCCGTCCACCTTCGTTAACCGGCGACAGACTGAATCCCCATTTCGAGGTGTTGTTGCTCAGATCCATCGAAAACGCGGTGTCTTCGGACGTGCCGTCCGCGCTGACAAGCACATGCTTGCTGTTGTACAGGTTTTGCCCCAATTGATTGAGGTTTTTGCTATCCCAAGGATTACCGGTTTCACCGATCAAAGCAATCTTTTCCGTCGTTCCACTCGCGACACCCGCGATCGTCAGGTCTCCGACGTTTCCGATCGAATCGACCGTGAAGCCGAGCTGGCCACCATTGTTGCCGACCCAGTTTCCAGCAACTGCCAAGTTTCCGGTGGAAACGGCGATTTTGTCGCCATTGATATCGGTTGTGTAATCACCGACGACGAGCGAACCTTGGTTGTCGAAATCGCCGTTCAGGGTCGCCGTTCCGTTTTTGACGACAACGCTTCCCGTGTTGGTCACGAGGTTGCCGACCGAACCGAAACGAGAATTGTCGTTGAGGAAGAGATTGCCTTCCACCGAACTGGCGGAACCTGTGTTGACGACGGCATCCTTGGCGAGCGTCAAATCCTGGTTGGCAAGCACGTTGACCGTTTCGGCATTGAAATCCTTGCTCGCAATCGCCTGAGAGCCGGTGAACTGGAACTCTTTTCCGATATTGATAACACTGTCGGCGGTGTCTGAATAAATTCCGTCGACACGCAGGTTTTCGGCTGTGGCAATCATCGCGTTGCCTTGCAGATTCAAATTGCCGACGGTGGCAATGTCGCCACCTTGAGCATTGACGACCGCACCTGCTTTCGCGGTGATATTCGCGGCATCCAAGCCGATGGACGTGAACTGTCCGGCAACGGTTGCGTCGCCGGAAATCATCGCGTTCGGGAACGGACTCAGGTCGTCGGTGACGTTGGTTTCCGCGCCCATGTCGTCAAAGTTTCCGTGGACGTCGAGAATGCCGGTGTTATAAGCTCCCGAACCGAAAGTCAGATCGCCGGACGTGATCGACTTCGAGTTGAATCCCTGCTTGACCGTGAGAGCCTGAAACTGCTTTGCCGGATCGGCCGAAGCCGCGTCGCCGGAATAGACGTTCAACGCGGCGTTGTCGGTGTCGGTTCCGAGAATATTTCCCTTGACGATCGCTCCGTTGGTGAACGTGAGGTTTTGCCTGACCACAATGTCGGAATCGGCGTTATCGACAAACTCACCCTTGACGAGAAGATTGCCCGCCGTGGCGATCGCGTTGTTTCCACCCAACATGGTCAAGTCGCCGGTCGTGATGTTACCGGTTTGAGCGTCGACGCTCGCATTGGCTTTGATGAGAATGTTCGCGGCGTCCAATCCGATGGACTTGAACACTCCGCCGATCATCGCGTCGCCGGTGATCGACGCGTTCGAGAGTAAGGAAACACCATTGACTTCGGTGGTCGCGCCTTTGTCGATAAAGTCGCCTTTGACATCCAAGAAGTCCGTTCTGTAAGTTCCAGCGCTGAGCGTCAGGTCGCCTGATGTGATCGACTGGGAATCGAAACCTTTCTGGAGAACGAGACCGTAGAATTGGCCGGCGCCGTCACCGGCAAGGACGTCGAGCGTTGCCGAATTACCGAGCTGTCCCTTGACGATCGTCCCTTGGGCATCCGCGAACGTAAGCTGATTCGCGACATTGAGCATGCTCGTGTCTTTGTCGGAGTAGGAGCCCGCGACTCTCAAGTCGGCGGCTTCGAACGTGGCGGCATCACGCAACGTGAATTCTTGGACATTATTAAAGCTTTGGTCGCCGGCGGAAAATGTCGTGTGCGATCCGCCAAGATAGTCTCCGGTGATATCGACGGTAGCGCCTGCGTTGACATTGACCACAACCTCTTTGCCGGCGACGGTATCGCCCAATCTCATATCAACCGTCGTGAAAGTACCATTGATCTGCGATGTCTGCGGTACCAAGGCCGCCTTGAACACCGCTTCTCCGGTCAGGATCGTCGTGCTGGTCGTAGAGTCGGAGAAGAGTCCGCCGACGGTCAAGGTGTTCGCCGTGAGATTGTTGTTTCCCGCGCTGAGGTCGACGGCACCTGTATATGCAAGGTCTTTGCCGGCAGCACTTAACGTCGAGCCGTCGCCGCCGGTGTAGCTGGTGCCGCCCGCATAGGTCGACGTTGCGGCGACGGTAAGCACGACGTTGTCTTTCGCTTCGAGATTCGGAGCGGTGAAGGCGCCGTTGATCGTGGAACTTGTTTCAAAAACCGCCTCGTCGGTGAGCGTGACGGTCGACGTCGCCGTGTCGGTATAAACTCCGCCGACGGTCAAGGTCGTTCCGGCCAAGGTCGGAAGCGCGGCCCCTCCGGCGTTTGTTCCAAGCGTCAGGTCCTTGGCGACAGAGATTGCTCCGGTCAGTTCGACACTTGCGCCGTCGTCGATGAGCAGGTTTCCTTGGGCGTCGATCGATCCGGCCTTGAATCCGGCGACTCCACCGCTCTCTTGCGATGAAATCGTATCGAAAAGAGTGGCGTCCGTCGTCGCATTGAACGTCACCGTACCGCCGAGATCCACTTTACCGGCGAAATTGATGGTTCCGTCGCCCATTTTCGTCAGGCCGCCGGCCCCAGTCACCTGTGCGGTGTCGATGTGCAGCAAATCAATTCCCGCGTCGACATCCAGGATTGCCGTTCCGGAAGTGACGGTCATGTCGGATCCATTTGCGGCAGTGAGCGGACCGCCCGTCGTATTGACAATGGCAAAAGTACCGCCGACGTCTCCGGCGTTCGATCCGCCGAACGTGATGCCGGGCTTTTCGTTATTAAACACGGCACCGGTCTCGACAATGACTTTTCCGCCTTGGACGATCGACAGGTCGTCCGCAGCAGGAGCTCCTGCGGTACCGATTTCATTGGTGGAACCGGCTTTCATTTCCAAAACGGTTCCTGTTCCGCCGATAATGACTTTTCCAGCGGTCAATGTGGATCCGGCGTCGTATGTTGTCGTTCCGGCACTGGAATAATTTCCGGCTCCGTCATCGGTACCGAAAATGCCGGTTCCCGTTCCGAGATTGGTGCTTCCGGTAAAAACGGCTGTTCCCAAACCGGTCTTGGTGAAATTGCCATTGGCCACGCTGCCGTCTATTGCACCTTGGTAGTTCAAAGTGATCCCGTCGTCAATCATGAACGTTCCGCCGCCGGCCCCCAATGTGGTCGTCGCAGTGCCGGGGATCGCGATTGTGTCGACGGCGTCGGCACCCATGACGATCTCCAAGGTACCGGCGTTCAGTGTTGTCGACGAGGATATCAGTGAAGCGTTGGTTTCGACCGTGAGTATCCCGCTGTTTTGGATCACGGTTCCGTTCGTGACGGTATAAAAATCACCGGCATTATCCATTAAACGTAAGGAACCGCCATCGACTGTCAGGTCATTATTGATGGTAAGGCTTCCTCCTCCCAAACTCCAGCCTCGCCCTGCAACAAAAAGATTGTCAATGCTTTCGCCGCCGACGGTAACAAGATCGGGCCCGGCGGCTCCAAAAAAAGCGTCGTCGCCGGTGGTCGGACCGCCAACGGGTGCATTGGGATTCCAGGCGGTCTCCGTCGCCCAATTTCCAAACATGAAGCGTTCGTAATTCGCCGCTTTTGCGAAGTTTCCTCCAAGGCTTGCGACACCTGCAATGACAAGTCCTGCAACGATTTTTCGCCAGTTGATTGTTTGGCCTTTTTCTTTTCTCATTTGTTCATTTCCCCGATTTGTGAATTAACTACCCGCCAAGTATCGCGTTTGGTGCCATGAATTCCAGAAAAGCGCAAAAGTACACCGTTTCGCGAAAAACCGTTATGTCGTAAATCGAAGATTCAAGTATCGGATATCCAAATAATTCTCGTCTGTCGTTTTGACCGGCATATTTTCTCCGAACTGCCTGATCGTTACTTCTTGTTTTTCTCGACAAATGGACGGCAATCATGAAAATTTTGAAAATAATTCTGTTTTCTGTCGCATCTCGCTAGTATTTGCGTATGGAATCCGATAGAATACGGTAGTGTGTCGTGATCTTTTGTGCGTTCAAAAGGATCTTTGCCCCTCTTTTTTCTTAAAGGTCAATACCATGTACAGACGTTTTTTTCTTTTGGCCTCACTGGGAATCGCTTTCTTTGGGGGATTTTGTTCGTGTGATCTGGTCGCCCAGACGCAAACGCAGTTTGTGGACGCTCAGGGGAACCAGTACCGCAATGTGAACGGTCAGTGGTACAACGTGTCGCCCCAGATAAAGTCCGCATCTGCCCAACCGGCATCAGGCAAAAGCTATGCCCTGTTGATCGGCGTTAATGACTACAAACACAATAATGATTTGGCCTTGGATGCCAAAGACGGCGAGAAATGGTTTTCTCTCAGCGATTTGTTGTACTGCTCGGCAGACATGTCGGGACTCCGCGACGCACTTGTTGAAGGAAAATTCGCGAGCAAGGATGATATCGTCCTCTTGACCAGCGACTCCAAAGACGCGGATTTTCAGCCGAAGTTGCGCAACATCAATATTCAATTGCACTCGCTCCTTGGAAAGTTGACGGAAAATGATTCCGTTCTCATCGCCTTTGCAGGCCACGGAATCCGGGTGCCGGTTCGCAAAGGGGACAGCCGTTTCGACCAGTACCTTTGTCCAATGGATGCGGAACTCGCCTGTGACACCGATTCGGGCAGTTACCGTGTCGATACGCTGCTCAAGCGGTCAGACTTGGATGAGCAATTGCAGACTTCGAAAGCCAAGGTCAAGATTCTGATCATGGACGCCTGCCGAAGCCTTCCGGAAAACAGCGACAAAGATCTTTTAGCCAAAGCACGAAGTGCCGGTAAATTGGATCAGGCCCCATTGAGCGTGTCCGAACTCAAGTCGTTTAGCGCAGGTGAATTGTCAAACGCATCGAAGGCCGAAGGATTGTTCCGTTTGGAAAGTTGCCGTGAAGGACAAAAAGCGTTGGAAGAACCTGATTATAAACACGGAATCTACTCGCATTTCATGATTGAAGGTCTGAAAGGCAAGGCGGACGGGTTCGACGGCTCGAAAAAGGACGGCAAGATAACCCTGAACGAGCTCTATCTGTATGTTCGGGACAAAACCATCGCCGATGTTGCCAAGCGATCCGGAAACCTATCGCAGTATCCAACCCTTTCGTCCTCCGAAACAAACGGCGAAAGCTTCATCATCGCCTATTGTCATTTGTTGCTCCCTCCCGTGACCACGCAATCGCCCCCAAACTTGGCATCTCAATCCTTGACACCCCAACCATCGTCGTATCAGCCCTCGGTGACACAACCTGCTTACCAGCCGCAACAATACAAATATCCAACTCAAAACTACCAGCCCCAAGTTCAGCAGTATAGTCCGCAACCCGCCGCTCAGTACCGCTCGCCACAACCCACTTACAGTGGCGGGAGCAGTGGTGGAAGCAGCGGAGGTCGAGGGGGAAACAGTGGTTTTGCCCGATCGAGATAGATGATCCCTTGTTTTTTCGCCTTTCGCCCCGTTTTCAGTGCGGGGCTTTCTTTTTATCTTTTCCATGTCGTCTTTTTCCATGAAAGGGAATAACTCTATTGTGGTCGCCCGTGTATCACTCCCTTTCCTTGCATCCAGAGGCCGAATTATGAAGAACGTCACGAATTTGAACAACACCTTGCGTTGCATCACTTTTCTCGCGGCCGCTGTTATCGTTTTGACGACTGCCGATCTTCATGCCCGGCACGAACCGGCCCAACGCCTGATTGCCATTGTCATTGCCGTCTCCAACACCCAAAGCGATGTACCGGAGATCACACGACTTCCCTATACGCTTAACGATGCCGAATGCGTCCTTCAGGCATTGCGCAAATGGTCCTTCGCCGACTGTCGGATTCATAAACTCATCGAAGACGGCGGGCGGGAGGCGACGCAACCGACCAAGGCGAATATCGAATCGCGTCTTCCCGAGTGGTTACGAGACTGTTCGGCGACGGATACCGTGATCGTTTTCTTGAGCGGACATGGAATCAGCCGGGACGAAGACGGACAGTTCAATGCGATTGTTCCCTCTGATGTCGATGGAAAGAACCTTCAGGATTCCGTCGTTCAGGTTCGTTGGTTGCGAGAGCAACTCGGATGCTGTAAGGCCCAAACAAAGTTCCTCTTTCTCGATTGCTGCCATGCCGGCGGTGAAGGAGGTCTGTCCGAACAGAGCGAAGGTGTCGTCAAGTCGGCGGCGCCATCACATGAGGCCTTGGACGTCGTGACGATCGCCAGTTGCGGGGCGGGTGAGAAAAGCCACTACTGGAAGGATTTGAATTTGTCGATTTTCAGTTTCTGGCTTGGCGAAGCGCTCCGCGGGAATGCCGATACCAACGGCGACCGGGAGATTTCCTCCGATGAATTGTACAAATATGTTTATGAAAACGTCCGCAAAACAGCTTCGGATTTGGGATTCGTCCAAAACCCCGTGCGAATCCTCCGTTCCGGCGTTCAAGGCGATCCGATCGTCATGAAAACGTCTCAGAACGTCAAGTCGTTGGACGACTTTCTTGACGACGTCGCCCGACAGATTTCCGCGACCATGCAACAAAAAGAGATTTCGAATACGGGGACCTTGGAATTTTTCGCCCTGTCGACCGGCGGAACCGAAATTTTGGGGAGATCGGAATTCGGTCTCCTTTCGAGCCGATGCGCCGAAAAATTAAATGGAAGGCTTTTGGCGAACCTTCCCAAAGGATACGACGTGATCAAACGCCAAATGATCGAGTCGACATTGCGAAGCAAAAACATCACCATTGACGACGTTTTTTCGGGCAAAATGTCGGAAGCCGTCGGGACCGTCAAATTCATTGGCGCGGAATCGATCAAATCCTTCATCGTCGGAAAAATAACGAAGACGGACAAAGAAGACATCGTCGACATTTCGTGTGAGTTGACCGGCCTGCCGAATATCACCGTTTTGAAGAATTTCAGTGGACGTGTTTGTCTCTCGCAAATCGAAATCGCGGAAAAAAGTTCCTTGATGCAGGCTCCGAAACTGACAAATCAAGAGCCCGGGAAAAAAATCGCGGCGGTTGCGCAAGCATCCGACGGCGTTTTGCCGGACTATCGTTCAGCCATATCCGTACCGGAACCCATTGGGGCAAGAGATGTTGCGCAGCCCGTAACGTCGGAAACACCCACGCTGGTCCCCTTGAGCGAAAACGACGTCCGAATGTTTCGCGTTCGTTTTGAAGTCAAGAGGAGCGGACAGTTCCATCAATTGCAACCTGTCTTTCGTGACGGAAAAACATACATTCCCCTGGAGTTGGGCGACGTGTATCGCATTCGCATTCACAATCCCTTGTCGGAATATGTCATGGTTCGCGTTCTGGTCGACGGACTCAACACCTTGCCGGAAAAGATTGTCGTTCCTGAAAAGGTCAAGTTCGCGGCGGTCGCATCCGACGACCTGATGCAATATGTCGAATCCCTCAAGGCCGCGGGAGCGATGATCGTTCAAGACGGCAACTCGTTTTACCAGGTCGCCGCTCCGATGGGACTGGACAACGCACGCCCCTGGCAGTTCGCCCCGGGAACAGAGGCGCTTATCTCCGGTTTTTTTTGCGAGGTCGGAGCATCGGGAAAATATAACGAATTCCAAGTTACCGATGCGTCTTTTTCCATTGGCGGTCAAACGAATTTCACCGGTCAGCTCGGAATTATTACGATCGGTTTCTTCAAGGCCGTTCCTTCGGAGCCGGTCGTTCCTGCCACCAATGCACGCTCCGTGGGAACCCGAATGGGGTATAAATATCGATTGCCTGTGATGGTTGATTTCTCGATGATTCCCGGTGGCATTTTGGAAACCCAGCAGTTTTTCTACGCTCCGAGCAGCGGTCTCCAATGATGCGAAAGAGCCGGAATCGGAGACGATACTCCTTCAGAGCTTCCGGGTAATCCCGGGAAAATGTTTATTTGACGATTCCAAAAATTCCTGACCGATCCAGGCTTTCGTCGAAGGGCCATTTTTCATCGGTCAGCCGATCGTGGTCGTTCATCCAGCAGATTGAGTCGTCCCACGAAACTTCAATGCGTGAGGACTCCGCTCGTGCTTGCTGAACAAGATCGACCAACTCATTCGGCAACGGAAGCGATTTTCCTTTGGCGACGCTTGTACGAACTTCGCCGCGAGTAATGTTGAGATCGAAATCGCGGCATCCGTTTAATTCGGTCGGCAGAAAATAGGCTTTGCCGTTTCCCGATTCCAAGGTGAAGTAAAAAATCAGGTGCGTCCCCGCCAGTGTTCCCGAGTACCTTTGGCAACGCATGATCCTGATGGTTTCCGCGATTCCGATGATGTCTTGGGCGTCTCGCGAACGAACAGCCAGATCGTAATAATATCGCAAAAACGGACGCATTTCTTTCGCGTCGGCAAGGTGTTGCATGAGAATCGGATCAAGATAACGCTCGCGGTCCCGTGAGACGGCGGTGACGTTCCGGTCGTGATATTCCCGTTCCAGTAAAAACCGGGCGCAGTAGAGTTGCATGTCCAATTTTTCGCCGGCATAGCGATCGAAAGCGTTGCTGTTCAATCGGTATTTATCCAGGAGCAGCCGGATTTTTTCCGTTCGATGGTCCGGACTGTCGAAGATTGTCTCGCCAAAGTTGAAGAAACAGGTTGCTCTCTCGTTTCCGGATTTCTTTATAACCGCCTGGAATTCATTCCTGGCGGTCTCCCATACCTGTTGGGCTTTTTCTATGGAGCCGTCGGAAAAGAGCACCATTGCGGTTTTGCATCGGAGAACGAACGCATCCTGCGAGGTTGTCGTTTCATTCAACGCTTCGGAGTACAGATCTTCCGTCTCTTCGATACTGAATCGGGCGTTTCGCGGAGGATGCTTCCCGAAATGCGATGGCTCAAAGAGCGTACAATCGGCCAGTCGTTCCAGGACGATGGCGTGCCATTTTTTCAGTCGTGTTGTTTCCATGGGATGCGTGGAATAATCCAAGGCGTCCTGAATATCTTCCGCCAATTCACGGCAACGCTTTCTCGCTGATTTCAAGTCGCCGGAATACCGAGCGGCCACCGCCAAAGCCAAGCGGCATTCGATGGCATGATCGTCCGATCGTTGCAGACGAAACTCCTCTTCGGATGCGGCACAGACGATCATGCCAATCGCTTTATTCCAATACGAATCCGCTTCTTTGAGACGCCATTGGCCGGTCAACGCCGTGGCGTAACGGATATAAAGTCGGGCAAGGCGAATATTCTTTTTTTTCGCCGGGGCGACGGTGTCGAGCAATTTGACGGCGTCGGCAAAAGTGACGTCCTGTTGTTTACCGACAAGCATCTGTTGTTCCGCGGGAGCAACGAGTAACTCGGCGCGAAAGGGGGCGGCATCTTTTTCCGAAACATCGATTTTGCCGACCTCACGTTGAAAATCGTCCGATCGGCCGTCAAACCAGAAATTCAATCGGGCAAGATCGAAACGGCATAAGTTGGAAAGATAATAGGCACTTTCCAACGTCGACGCTTCATATCCCTGGATTGCTTTGGCATAAAGCATTCTTGCTTTGTTGCCGAGATCCGGCTCGTTTTTTACTTTCGTCAAACCGTGAAGAGCGATTGCTTGCGTATGCCAAACACTCGGTAAAACTTCCGAACAATCATTGGTCGAGGCGAGATAGGCATTGAGATAGGGTTCAAAGGAAGGGCCGTTGTTTTCGTTGAGAGGGCCGTTTTCCCAGAGAAAGTTAAGCAAGCGTTTTTCGGCTCCGTCAGCGGCGTTCCGAAGGAATGTTTCCGTCATTTTTTTTGCCGACATGTCCGGATCGTCGGCAACGTCGATTTCGTGGTCGATGCTTTTGTCACGAACAACGGGCAAAAACCACGGAACATCGTCGAACCACCATTTACCGGAGTTTCCGACGAACTGGAGTAATGCTGCTTGCCGCAAAAGACCAGGCTCCCGGAATGCAAGGTCTGAAAGGGGCGGCTCGGATTGCGGTGCCGTGAATCCGACTTGATGGGGGACGGGAGGAAACGAAGAGATCGGCGTTGGAGTGCGGACAAAGAGGGTCCCTCCCAATGTGGCCGATGCAACGATCGCAACGGCGACGGCGATTCGGTGAACGAACGGGGTGGGTGGGCTTTTCGCATCTTTTACCGTTTCCGTCAGAACAGTGGGTGCGGACAAGGAATGAGTTTTCGATTCGTCCACATTTTCGCTCGATATTCCTGTAAAGGTAATACCGCCGCAAAAAGGGGCAAGCACGGAAGGGATCTCGCTTGGTTGCACGAAGCGATCATTGGGGTTTTTCGCGACCATTTTTTGGTAGCACGCCTCGATTTCCGGCGGAATGTCGTCTCGAAAACGGTGGAGTGATGAAATCTCACCCTTGATGTGCGCGATCATTTTTTGATCGCGATTCATGTTGTCGTTTTCAAAAGGCGCTCTTCCTGTAAGGAGATAATTGAACGTGCACCCCAAGCTGTAAATATCGGCTCTGCTCGTGACAGTCGCGGGGTTTTCCCATTGTTCGGGCGAAATATAGTCGACACTCCCCAACGTCGAACCGGCCACGGTCAATGAATGATCGACTTCCGGTCGATTCAGCGGCTGAAATTTGCCGAGTCCGAAATCAAGTATCTTGACGATCCCCTGTTTCGTAATCATGAGGTTCGCCGGTTTGATGTCTCGATGGACGATCCCCTGATCGGAAGCGTATTGTATTCCCATCGCGGCTTGACGCACGATTTCGCATGCGGTCGGCAGGGGAAGCGGTCCATTTTCGGCGACGATTTGTTGGACGCTCTTGCCGTCGACCAGTTCCATGGCAAGATAATACCGATCGTTCGACTTGTCCGCATATTCGGCGTTGACGATATTCGGATGCTGCAATTGCCCGATCAATCGAATTTCGCGTAGAAACCGATCGGTAATTCCGGGAGTATTCAGGATATGCCCGTGGAGGAGCTTGATGGCGACGATTCGCTCGAGCATCAATTGACGTGCACGATAAACGATCCCCATCCCTCCGTTTCCGATCTTTTCATAATACTCGTACCCGCCCAGACGCCTTGTCGCCATCAAGTCGCGGTATATCGTTTCCGTTTCAACCGCATAACCGGGAAGCTTCGCCGTGTAAAATTCCAGTTCGACCGGAGTACCGTTGGCAAAGCGCAACTCGAACTCGGTATGCAACAGTTCCGTCAGCAAATCCGTTCGCGCCGATTCGGGAACCAGCTTGAGAACAGCATTGATTCGGTCGATGGATTTCTTGCTCCACGAACGTTCGAATTCATCCGCCAAAGCGTCGATTTCATCGGCGAGTGACGAACCGATCCGCAAGTCGTCCAACTGATAGTGTTCCGTCGGCGGAAGATCGCCCGCACTCATTTCATCTCCTCCGAAGCCCATTTTTCCCGGATTTTTTTCAATTTCCTTTCGACGGTTCTCCGCACGCACCCGAGCATTTCCGCAATCGCGTCAACGGAGTGGCCTTCCATGGAAAGCTTTGCAATATTTCGTGTTGTTTCGTCGTCCAGCATTTCAAACAGATATTCGCAGGTATCGATAAAATCGGCCTCCAAACAGGGCGAGTGGTCCTTCGCGGGAATATTACCGAGCCCAACTCGCCGATCATCGGTGTTATCGTTTGCGTCATTGGAAAAAACGGATTCACCACGAACCTGTCCCCTCCCTCTTTTTTGCGTGAGCTGTTTTTTACGCTGCTTGGTGATTTTTCGGATCACGATGGTTGCCAGCAATTTCCAGAGTTCGCTGTTGTTCCTGACACCGTCAAAGCGTCTCTCTGCCAGTCCTTTGTAAAAGCTGTGAATGGCGCTCAGCGCAAAATCTTCTTCATCGTGAGTCCGCAATCGCACATTACCCATTTTTCGGCGGGCGAGTACCGTCAATTGCCTATAGTGAAGATCCCAAAATTTGACTAACGATTGTTCGTTGCCTTCACGAATGCCTTGGAGCAGTAGCTCCAGCTCATCATCTGGAGCGGCGTTGTGACGAAAAGCAGTCATTGGTAAACGAGACTCGTACGAGATGGGGGGTGTCCGGAAAACAGAAGATCTTTGAGAATATAGCATTTTCTTTCCAAAAATCCTCCCCCCTCGAATTGTTGTTTTTGGGGGAAGATCACTTAAACGGCGTAATATCTCGAATTAACGGGCTGTTTTCGAAATATCAGCAAAACAGTAAAATTGAATTTTATTATTTTTGTTGTCGCAGGCTCGCATGAAAAGAGCATGGTGGGGTATAGGAAAGTGTTCAAGTGAACGCTAAACTATCAGCCAAATGTTCCGATCGGCCTGTGAAACTTTTCGCACCCGATCACGCTAACCCCTCATGACAAGGAGATCGAATCATGAAATGCACGCTTTTGTCACTCGCCGCGATGTTGGTTTTGGCGGCCGGCGCCGCTATTGCCCAAGAGGCTCCCAACCAGAACGACATCGGCGATCTGGATCGCGACGCTGCCGTCAAGGCATTTGAGCAACTGACGAAAAATGTCGAAGATGGGTTGAAAAGCCCCGATGCCGTGATCAAAAGCACTGACGGCACTCTCAAGTTCGGAGCGATTGCTCCCGTCGACGTTCCGTTTTCCAACGGTTCCGGCAGCGTGACCGGTTGCACGAACGCCGTGAAAATCTGGTTCGAACTCTCCGATGGCCGGTTTGTCAATCCCAAGAATTACCGCTGGGCGCCCAACGAAGTCTTTTACGTCCATGTTCAATCGGCGGTTCCGGTTTACGTCACGATCTACCAGAATTATCCGGGAATCAGCCAATCGAAGAGAGCGTATCCGGACGACCGTTTCCCGAACAGCTTCCGGATGCTCAAGCCGGGCGAAGGAACTCGTCTGCCGGTCGCTTTCCAAATGGACGGCAACCACAACAACGAATTCATGTCCATCGTCGTCACCAAAGCGGATTGGGAAGGAATTCGTCAGGAAGTCCCGCAGGCCGCTTCCGTCGCCGTTGCCGTCGCTTCCGCCAACAACCAGACGGCCGTCGCCGCCGCCTATTCCGGTATCGTCAAAGGGGGCGCCGACATCTCCAAGGAATCGACGCTGACGAAATTCTCGGCCGTCAACGAAGCCGGTCTGAAGGATGCCGAGTATGCCGACGGCGACACCAAATGCCGCCGCATCCGCTATTACGTCTCCTATCCCCGGTACGTTCGCCCGGTTTATTATTGTCGGTATGTCAATCGAACGTACAACTACATCCAGATCAACCAAACGACCAATATCAACTTCGTCAACTATCGCGCTTGCTACAACAACCTTAGCGACGCCGCTCTCTATCTGTTTTCCGACAACGGCGTCGGTCAGCTCCAGTTGACGCTTGCCAAATGTGGTCCGCATTGGCACTGGTAACATGAACGCTCGCCAGATCGGGCGGAACATCCGGCGGGGACGGCAACGCCCCCGCCTTTTTCTTCAACGAATTTTCAATGATCCCTTTGCACTGCCAACGAGGAATTCCATGACTTTGACGACAACCCGATACGGAATCTTCTGTGGATTTGCTTTGATCCTGGCCGGATTCCTCACCGTAACGACGAAAGTTCAAGCGCAAACGATCCATTTGGTGCTTGCCGCCGACACCAATCCCACACGTGCGGGTGAAAGGATCGCGATTTGTGCGAACAAAGAC
>JAVBPI010000250.1:0-38328 GCA_031549705.1 Thermoguttaceae bacterium | reverse complement strand
AAAATGCAAGCGACCGTCTCCGTTTGGCCGCCGATGATTCAGCTTTTACCGTCTTTCATTTTCTTCGACTTTTTCTCGATCCGTCTTGCGGCTTCCTTGACTTTTTCGATATTTTCGTCGAGGTAGATTTCCGTCGTCGATTGATGCGAGTGTCCGAGAAGGATTCGAGCCGTTTCCTTGTCGACGCTGTTTTCGGTTTCCGTTGCAAAAGCGTGTCGAATCTGGTTCGGACTCCACGCGGGAACGCCCGCTCTCAATGCCGCTCGATCAATCGCCAGTTCGTAAGCCCGCGTTGAATACTTCTCATTGTGTTTTGGCGGTCTCTTTGCCGCCTTCTCTCCTCGCTTGACCTGCGACGGCTGGACCGGCGTTTTTCTCGCGATTCGCTTCCGCTCCGAAATAATCCGGACGGTTTCACGCGGAGAGAAAACGAACTCTTCGGCGGGCCGGTGTCGATACCTTTCAAGGATCAATTGCGCCGCCGGTCGAACGGCAATACGCCGAGGCTTTCTCTTGTGTTCCGTTTTGTGCTCCCACGGCGTGTAAATCCAAATATCGTCGGATTGGTCAATGTCGCACCAACGGAGATTGCAAATCTCTGACGGACGGCAACCGGTCAGTCGCTGGGTGTCGACCATGTCGTCGACGGTTGGCGGGAGGAATTTCAGCGTTGCGTCGATTACCGCATCCGGCACCGCTTTGATCGGAGCTGTTTCCCGGGCGGTCGTTTCGCCTTTGTCGAGCTGCGACACGTACTGCAACGCCCCGGCGACGGATTCCGGAACAAGTTCTTCGCCGACGCCCCAAGAGAATATCCGCTTGACCCGCGACGTTCGGTCGTTGACCTCGTTTCGGCAAAGCCCCCTTTTGACGAACTCCTTCCGAATGTCCCGAAGGTCGACGGGACCGAACTTCGACGTCGACAGGTCGCCGAACTTTTCGAGCAACGGCGGAACGATGGAATCACGGAACCGTTCATAGGTCCCGGTCGACCGCCCGTTTTTGACAAATTTGGTTTTTGCCCAAGCGAGAAACCGGGCGGTCAACATGCGAATTGGCACGTTGTCGCCGCGTGTGGATCGAAGATCGAGCGGCGGCGTGTCCGTTTTGGTGTCCGTTCTTGCAAGTTTTTTAACAAAATCCGCGTAAGCGGAAAGCGATTCCGGGGAGTTGAACGCACCGGGGAAATAGTGCCGACCCTTGTCAATTTCGACGAATGCCTTGTCACGGGTTGAGTGCTTTCGATATTTTGGAACTTTTGCCATTTTGCCCTCCGTTTTGTTGAAAACGGACACATTTTGCCCGGTGTCCGTTTTCTTGCATCTTAGCAAGGGCAAAAAAGAAAGTCAAGCATGTTCGTAAGTGCTTGACCTTCAATGGTTTACAAAAGTCGGGGCGACTGGATTTGAACCAGCGACCTCTGCGTCCCGAAAGAAGGAATCGAGGCATTCCAAAAAAAGCGTCCCGATGTAAAATTACGGACAGGCTGGATGGATACCTTCGGATGGTGAACCGATCGCCCATGGCAGCCGGAAGCGAAGCCGGTAGTCCGGCGAAAGCGCCCGGTTTTTCCAACCGATTGATTTGACAAACCGGGCGCTGCGGGAGTACCCTTCGCTTTCGGCTGCCATGAAGAGAAATTCTACACAATGCCATGAAATACTCTCTCGCTTACGGAAAGGGAACGCTCAATGTCGAGGTTCCCGAACAGAACGTCGTCAAGGTTTTCGGGATCAAGGCGTCGCAACCGCTTGCCGATCCCGACGCCGAGGTTCGCAAACGGATCCAATCGCCGACGAAATCGGCCTCGCTTTCGGAAATCGCGCAAGGGAAGCAATCGGCGTGCATTGTGATCAGCGACATTACGCGGCCGGTTCCGAACAAAATCCTTTTGCCGCCGATCCTCGACACGCTGGAGCAAACGGGCGTTCCTCGTTCGAACATCGTGATTCTCGTCGGTACCGGGCTGCATCGGGCGAGCACGGCGGAGGAAAAGCTCGAAATGCTCGGCGACGACATCGTCCGCAATTACCGGGTCGAGGACCACGACGCCCGGAATCTCGATGCGCACCAGTTTTTGGGCAATTCGTCGAACGGCGTGCCGATTTGGATCGACAAGCGATATGTCGCCGCCGAAGTCAAAATACTGACCGGCTTGATCGAGCCGCATTTCATGGCCGGTTGGAGCGGCGGACGGAAATCGATCTGTCCGGCGATTTGCGCGGCGGAAACGATCGGTGCTTGGCATCGGCCCCGTTTTCTCGAACACGAACACGCCAAATTCGGTTGTCTCGAAGGGAATCCGGTCCACGCCGAACAGCTTGAAATCGGTCGGAAGGTTGGCTGTGATTTCATCGTCAACTGTGTGATCGATCATCACCGCAAGATTCTGCACGTCGTTGCCGGCGACATGGAAGCGGCCCACCTTGACGGCGTTCACTTTGCCCGCCGTGCCGTTTCCGACACGGTTCCGAAACCGGTCGACATCGTGATTACCAGCGGAGCCGGATATCCGCTCGACAAAACGTGGTACCAGTCGATCAAAGGGGTCGTTGCCGCGATCGACATTTTGAAACCAGGGGGGACGATCATTCTCGCCGCTTCCTGCGACGAGGGGCTCGGGAGCAAGGAATTCGAGCAGATTGCCCAAAAATTCGACTCGATCGGCGCTTTCATGAAAGCGATTCTCGCCGATGAGTTTTTCGTCGTCAATCAATGGCAGCTCGAAGAATTAGGGAAGGCGCTCCGCAAAGGAAAAGTCAAAGTCGTCTCCAACGGTTTGCCACCGGAAGAGTTCCGACGCTATTATGTCTCGCATGTCCCAACTGTCGAACAGGCGGTTGCCGAAAGTATCGCCGAGTACGGCCCGAACGCCACGATCGCCGTTCTCCCTGACGGACCGTATGTGCTTGCGGAGTTATGCCTTCCGTCCCCTCTCCCTCGGGGGGAGGGTTAGGGTGAGGGGCACTGTGGTTAGAATCCGGGAAAAGTTCAAGAAAATTAACGTCCTGATTCTTCTGTTTTATTTGTTCGTTTGTGAAACATCAGCGCCGAACGCCCCTCATCCTAGCCCTCTCCCGAGGGAAAGGGGAGGGAAATCAGACCCGTTCCGGCAAAACCAAGCGGAAAGCAATCCGGTGAGCAGCCTTTCGCTTGCTTTTCAGCCGTTGCGTGAATACAATTTCTTTGCTGCGCCGGCGCAGTTCGACAACAAAAGGCGTTGTTCTCGACCTTTGGCTCTACTTTCTTCTCTCCCATGGCGCGTCCAGAAACAACCATTTACCACAACGATTGCATTGTCGGTCGAGTCGGTGAGGATTTGACACCGGAACTCTTTCACGTTTGGGGACGCTCTCTGGCTCGATTGGCGGCGAACACGGACAACATCGTCGTCGGTTGCGACGGACGGGAGAGCTCTTGCATCTACAAAAAAGCGCTGATGGAAGGGCTCAACGACGCCGGTGTCGATCTGATCGACCTCGGTGAAATTCCCAAAGTTGCGGTCTATTACGCACGGCGTCGACTTCAAGCCGACGGGGGGGCCTATGTCTCCGGAAACGGGATGTCTTACGACTACAACGGGTTGACTTGGCATCTGGACAAGTCGCCGCTTCCATTTGCCGAGCAGATTCAAAGCGTCCGCAACGAGACGGAAACCGCTCCGCCAACCTCCGACATCAAGCGTCGCGGTACTGTTCGAACCTCGAATTTTTTGTCGGATTGGATCGAATGGCATCACGGGATTTGGTATGACACGCCGCCGACCCCGTTTCGCGTCGTACTCGATCCGCTCAATTCCGTTTGGGCGGGACTGCTACGCAAAATGTGCCAAATCATTTTCCCTCACATGCTGTTCGAGGCGATTCACGACAAGGCGGACGGACAGTTTTGCGGTCACGATCCCTCCTGTCGCAATCAGGATTCGGTACGGCATCTCGGTACGGAGGTCGATATCCGTCGGGCGCACATGGGCTTTGCCATCGATGCGGACACCGATTGTTTTACTTTGGTCGACGACCATGGCACACCGTTCAGCACATACGAGCTTTCCTGGTTGATGCTGCAAAGCCTCAACGGAGGAGTGCAAGGAGAGAAGATCGTCCACACCGAGATCTTTCCGCAACTGTTCGCCAACGCAGTTCGACGATTGGGAGGAAAATTGGTTCGTGCGCCGATGCAAGGCGAGGCGTTCGTCGAAACGATGAAAAAAACGGAAGCGACGTTCGGATTCGACCATGGGGGACGGTATTGTTCCCGTGGGACGACGGGACAATACATCAGTTTCTTCGCCATCTGTTGGCTGCTCGATTATTGGGCGAGACAGCGACCGCTCGTTCCGTTGTCCGTGCTCCGGAAATCGTTTCCGGTCTGTTGCGCATCGCAGGAGTTGACGGTTCCCTGGAACGACCCGAAAGACGTCGTCAAAAAACTCGCCGCCAAATGGAACACCTCACCGTATGAAACGGAGGACGGCATCCAATTTTCCGGTCCGAACGGCCGCGTGCATCTTCGGGAAATTCGGGACAACGTGCAATTGGGGCTCTTTTTTGAAGCAACCGACCGTCGTATGTTGAACCAAATGGTGGTTGAAACCGCATCGGTACTCGATGACATCGACGGCTCTGGAAGCGTGCTCCTAGACCGTTATCGAGATGACATCGGCAGCCGATACCATCTGAATTGGTGAGACCTTCGCCGGGGCGGGCCAATGCCTTCGGTCTCGACGTATTTCCAAAATACAGCCGCCTCCCGTTGGTCGGCTCCGTCGATCGAAAAAATATTGAAGCGATTATCGTAGTCCGCACGCCTTTTGAGCACGGCAGAGGACTTCAGCGGCTTTCTTTCGAGCGCGGGCGGCGCCGTCGGCAAGGATTTGCCGGACCGTATCCGGTGTCGCTTCGAGTTGCCGGCGGCGTTCACGCGCTTCGGCGAAATATTCTTCGGCAAGCCCGACGAGTTCTTTCTTGACGCTTCCGTAACCGAAATGGCCGCGACGGTAGGTTTCGTCGAGCGCTTTCGTCTGTTCCGGCGACGCAAAAAGGGAATAGAGCTCGAAAAGATGATCCCCGTTCGGATCCTTGGGTTCTTCCATGGGCCGACTGTCGGTCTGGATTCCCATGATCTTTTTCTTTTGGGCTTTCAACTCTTCGAAGACCTCGACGGTATTTCCGTAACTCTTGGACATTTTGCCGCCGTCGAGACCGGGAACTTTTGCGGAGTCCTGTAAAACTTTCGCTTTCGGGAGCACGAACACTTCGCCGAACGTGTGATTGAACGATCCGGCGACGTCGCGGCAAACCTCAACGTGTTGCACCTGATCCTCTCCGACCGGCACGACATCGGAGTCGTACATCAGGATGTCGGCGGCCATCAACACGGGGTAGGTGAAGAGTCCGGCGTCGGCGTTGAGCCCCTTCGCTTTCTTGTCCTTGTAAGCGTGACACCGTTCGAGCAAGCCCATCGGGGTCGTCGTCATGAGGATCCAGGAGAGTTCGGAAACCTCCGGAACGTCGGACTGAACGAAGAGCGTCGCCCGATTCGGATCGAGACCGAGCGCCAAAAGATCGAGCGCGGCGTCCAGCGTGTTTTTCGCAAGCTGTGCTTTGTCGCGGACCGTTGTCAGGGCGTGCAGATTGGCGATGAAATAGAACGCCGTGTCCTGCCCGTTCTGCAGATCGATGTACTGCCGACTCGCGCCGAAATAGTTGCCCCAATGGAACCGTCCCGTCGGTTGAATGCCGGATAAAATTCTCATGATGTCAATGTTCTTAGTCGTTTTGCTCCGCTTCCCGTGATTTACGTCGCCGTTCCATGGCCATGGCACTGATCTCGCGCCCGGTCATTCCTTCGAAAAGGTTCTGGCGCCATTTCGTGTAGTCGAACGGCTCTTTATTGACAAGATAAATAAACCGCTCGGCTTCGACCAAGCCAAGCCGCTCAACGAGAATATCCATTCCCGTATCCAACAAAACAGTATCATTCATGGTTCTGATTCTCCGTGTATAATCGCACGAATTGCTCCGGATTCACAACACGGATTTCGGAGATCGGCTTGTTGAGGATCCCGTGATCAACCGTAATAAAAAAGTCCGCCGTTGCGGTGACGGCACAGGCCAGATGCAAAGCATCAGTCGGTTTCACTCGCCGTCTTTCGAAAGACTCCATAAGAACAAGCAATGGCTCCGATTCCTCCACATCTGTTTGGGCGAATACTTTCCACGCTTGAACGTCTTTTTTTCGGCGTGGATGTGGGTTGGCATCGCTTTCAATGTCGAGAATATACGACCAGACCAAATCGAACACCCCGTTTCTGATTCCTTCCTGAATGAACAGTTTCGCTTCCGTTTCCAATCGGACAAGCAGTTGCGACTGGTCGTCGAACGGACGGTTGAAACAGCAGTTGTCCAAATACAGCTTCGGCTTCGGCATAAAATTCACAAGTGCTTATTCGGTCCCGTCATTTTTCTTCATCAACGGATTTTTCGACCAATCAATGCCGATTGTATACAACGTGAAAGTCAGGGTAATCTTCAGTTCCGCAAGGAGTTCCAACATACAGGGAGGCGTAACAAACATCGTCATGTTTCTGCCATGGTAATCGCATTGATAAATGGCGGTGTCGATTTCCATTTCCGCGTTACAATTCCTCGCGTATTCCAAGACAGGTTTCAATTTTTGAAGTATTTCCTGAATTTCATTGCAGTTGTCGTACCAAGGTGTTTTATGAGAAAGACTGAAATTACACACATCCGCGACTCGCAGCGTCTTTGCATTTTCCGTATCAGCACAAAAATCGGGAATGATCTGATTGAATGCGGTAATAATGCCCGAAATATCGGATTCGTCGAGATTGCCTATTCGCAGTAAACTGTACATGCCTTTGAAAAAGTATTTCGAACGGCAATAGGAGACGATGAGGAATTAAATGCAACGGACGCAAAACGTGGGAGTCGTCTTTGGTATTCCGTCATTGCGCCGGAGTACCGGCTCCATTCCGGCTTTTGTTGTTAACTCCCGAGAATGCTGAGCAGCCGCAGGCGTTCGCCGTCGACTTTTTTATGGCCGGCGATGCACGCTTCGAACGATGTGAGGGTCGGTTCCCCTTTGATTTTTCCGGCCATTTTGCCGGTTTCGCCGTGAATCAACGCGGAAACGGCGAAATTGCCGAGTTCCGTCGCGAGAATCCGATCCCGTGGAACCGGCGAGCCGCCGCGCTGAACGTGTCCGAGAACGACGCAACGGCTGTCGAACGGATTACCCGCTTCGTGCAACTGCTTCTGCAAGTTGAACGCGCCGCCGCTTTCGTCCCCTTCGGCGACGATCGCCATGACGGACTTTTTGCCGGCGTCTTGGATTTTGCGGAGTTTTTTGATCACCTTGTCGGTCGGCTCTTCCATTTCCGGGATGAACACGAGCTCCGCTCCGGAAGCGATCGCCGTCAGCAAGGCAATGTCGCCGCAGTGTCGGCCCATCACCTCGACGAAAAACATCAGATCGTGACTACCGGCCGTATCACGCAGTTTGTCGACCGCTTCCACGGCGGTATCGACGGCGGTCGAAAGCCCAATCGTCAGGTCGGTGCCGAGCAAGTCGTTGTCGATCGTTCCCGGCAAACCGATAATCTGACCATCCCAAACTTTGGCGAGGTCGAGCGCTCCGGCGAGCGTTCCGTTGCCGCCGATCGGAATCAGGGCGTCGATCTTGTGCTTTTTGAGAACGTCGGCGCCGAGTCTGATCCCTTCCGGCGTCTCGAACCGCTTGCAGCGGCTGCTGTTGAGGATGGTTCCGCCCATCCGTGACAGACCGGAAACGGAGCGCATTCCCATGAGAATCGAGCCGTCGCCGTTGTGATAGAACTCTTCGTTGAGGAGTCCTTCGTAACCGTGCCGAATACCGACGACTTCGTCGCCGCAGGTCACGGCGGTTCGAACGATGGAACGCAACGCCGCATTCATTCCCGGGGCGTCGCCGCCGCTGCAAAGTACTCCGATACGCATCGTGTTAGCCGCGTCGCCGAGCGACGCGATGAAGTTGTGAAAGATCGGAACGAAATACGTCGGAGGCCGACGCGGTTAACGAAGATCGACGATTTCCTTACGGGCGGCTTGGAGGCGGCGGCGAATGACGCCGGCGATGAGGCTCATGAAGCAGTAGCCGAACTGGGTGTCTTTTTCGCAAATGGCACGAAGTTTCGGGCCGTCGAACGCCAGAATTTCCGCTTTCGCCCGACAAATACCGATCGAATTCGTTTGGTGCGGCTTCACGATCGCGGACCAAACGAGGAAGTCCCCTTTGTAACACGTATCGACGGTTTCCCGTTTGCCGTTGGGCATCTTATATTGAATGTCAACCTGTCCGGAGTTGACGATGTAAAACTGCGTCGACTCGTCGTGTTCCCGATAAATGATGTCTCCCGCCTCGAATGTTTTCCGCTCGCACAATGAGGCGACTTCCATCAGAGTCGCTTCCGAAATGCCGCTGTTTCCGATATATTCTTTGACAAGCTCCGCCGTGGCTTTCATAGTGTGTTCGTTTCAATAGGGGTGAAAGGACAAAATAACCCATTGATTATGTCGTCCCCCCCCAAGACTGTCAAGTGTGGCATGTGCCCGTTCCGCTGCAAGGAGCCGCCGGTTTCGACGCCCAAACGCCATTATCCGCAACGCTTTCAGTCGAAAACGAGTTCACTGAAGAAATCCCGCGGACCAGCCGGTTTGGGAGGGGTGGGACGGGGCGTTTCGATGACCGGCATGTCAGGGATCGTGCTTCCGGAGTCGGCTTGGATTTTGGAGGGCCGCTGCAAACCGACTTTTTCCATGAGCGAACGGGACATCAAGTCCCCCTCTTGGAGCACTTCGCCGGGGGGCGGTCCCGTCGCTCCGTTCTTTGTGGGGCTGTATTCGACGAAAAACCCATGTTTTGCAATTTGCAGCGTCTGTCCCGGATCGATCCGTCGGTCAGAGACCTTGGCCCCGTTCACCTTGACGCCGTTGGTGCTCTGCATGTCCAGAACATACCAGTACCCATTCGAAAGAACGAGTCGGCAGTGCTTGCCGGATACATTACTGAACCGGAGGACAATGTCGCAGTCCTCGCGCCGTCCGATGGTCAATTCTGTTTTTCGGAGCGGAATCGAATCGCCGCCACCCACTGGAACCAAATCGCCGTACATTTTTCCTATCGCCTGTTCGAAACCATCTTTTTTTCGCCGAACGTCGTTCAGCGAGTCACACGAACCGTCATTGATAGAATAATTCCCCGACGGGATTTTTCAAGCCAAACATCGGAATTTTTTGCCGATCCGATGATGATCGGAGTGTCGAAGCCCCGGTTTTCATTCCCACCGAACTTGCGTGCCGTCTGGTGTCGAATCGCTTGACGGCGTTGTTTCGCTGAAATACAATAACATTCTATGGCGCAAAACAACATTCGTAAGGCGGCGGTTTTTCTGATCAGCATTCCGAAGGATCAAGCGAAGGAGATTTTAGGGCGTCTGGAGCCGAAGCAAGTCGAGGCCGTGATGACCGAAATCGCCAAGATCGGCTTGGTGACGCCGGAAGAGCAGGAAAATGTGATCCGCGAGTTCTCGAAAGCGAATCCGGCGAAGCTGGTCGGCAGCGTCGGCGGGTTCGGTGTGGCGCAGTCCCTTGCCGAAGCGGCGCTCGGAACGGACGGCACGGCGGTGATCGACAGTGTCCGCAGCTCTCTCGAAGCGATTCCGTTCGGATTCCTCCAAAAGGTCGACAGCGAAAACCTGCTGACGTTCATTGTCGACGAGCATCCGCAGACGATTGCGTTGATCGTGTCCCATCTTCGGCCGAATCAAGCGGCGGATGTCATCAACGGACTTCCGCCGGAACGCCAACTCGCCGTGATCCGTCGGATTGCGACAATGCAGCAGACAAGCCCGGAAATCATCAAGGAAGTCGAACGCGGCCTCGAAAATCGGATGTCCAGTGTGATGAGCCAGAAACTCGAAAACGCCGGCGGTGTCGGCAGCGTCGCGGAGATTCTCAACGTGATCGACCGAGCGACGGGGCGGAATATCATGGAAAATCTCGCCCAGGACGCCCCCGATCTGGTCGAGGAAATCCGTCGTTTGATGTTCGTGTTCGAAGACATTCTCAAGCTCGTCGATCAGGACATTCAGAACATTCTCAAGAACGTCGAAAGTTCCCAATGGGCCGTCGCGCTTAAGGGAGCCAGTGAGGAACTCAAGGAAAAGATTTTCAAGAATATGTCGAAACGGGCCGCCAAAATGCTCCAGGAGGAAATGGAGTTTCTCGGTGCGATGCGTTCTTCCGACGTCGAACGGGTTCAACAGGAAATCGTCGACGTTGTCCGCAAGCTGGAAGACGCCGGCCAGGTGACGGTCCATTCCGGTAAAGGGGGCGAAGAAAAATTCGTCCAATAAGCTCTGTTTACGCTTGCGATTGAGCCGCGAAACGCGCAAATTTCTTTCCCAAAAGGAAATTTGCACTTTTTTGAAAGAATTCCCTTTCATCCTCCGACATTCATGATATAATCCCAGTACATGCAGTTTTTCCATATTGCCTGTCTTGCCCAAGCCATGTCTTTCCAACCTCTCATTACATCCGCGTTTTCGAGTTATGCCGTTGGTGGTAGAAGTTTCTACGCCGATAGCATTCGAGGTGCGCAGCGTGATGAGCAAACGGAAAAGAGCGTTGCCGCCGACCTCGGCCAAGTCGGGGTTGCGCAGGGAACGCCGTTGGCGGACGCTGTTTCGGCAACGTCTTCCGTTCGGGACGCTGATGCGGACAAACCGAAATCGGCGTCCGGGGACGTTCTCGATCTCTCGACCGAGGCGAAGCAACTTGCGGAAAAATCGGAAAAGTCCGTCGAATCGAATTCGTCGGAAAAAGCGGTCGAACAGAAACAAACGCCCGCCCGGGAAGACGTTCAAGCCGCCGAACAGAAGTCAGAAGAGAAGTCCGAGCAGAAGAAAGCGGAAAATCAGTCCGCCGACCGAAAAATCGAGCTTAAATCGGACGACGCCAAGACGGAAACCGAAGCCGCCGAGTTGAAATCCGACGCACTCAAGTCGGAATCGGACCTGACACCGGAAGAACAGGATCAGGTTACCAAACTGAAAGCACGGGACGCTGAAGTTCGTCAACACGAAGCGGCGCACCTTGCAGCAGCGGGACAGTATGCGACCAGTGGGGCGTCGTACACCTACCAAAAGGGACCGGACGGCAACAACTACGCGATCGGCGGCGAGGTTTCGATCAGCACCGGCTCGATCAGTGGCGATCCGGAAGCGACGTTGCAGAAAGCGCAAACGATTCAACGAGCTGCTCTGGCGCCGGCTGAACCGTCAAGTCAGGACCAAAAAGTCGCCGCCGAGGCTGCCAAGATGGCCGCGCAGGCTCGAATGGAAATCGCCCAACAGCAATCCGAACAGGGACAGGCTGCTCAGGAAGAGTCGCAGCAGGGACTCCAAACCGCCGCGAACGCTCAGGATAAAGCCTCGGGAAACCAAGCGTCAGCGTCGACCAACTCCGCTTCCACCCAGGAATCCGCTCAAAACACGGCAAGTTCATCCATTGCCCGCACCGCGTCGACATTCTCACCGTCGTCGAATTACGCGTCTCACAGTTCCATGTCCAGCGGCAACCGCTCCGCCGGTTTCTCCGCTTACGCTTGATTTAGCGTGGCGTCGTGGATATACTCAATCAAGGTTATTCTTGAAAAGTGTTATTTAGCGTCCCTCTACCGTTCCCCAACGCCGGACAGGTCGATACCGCCGGTGGCGGATATCGGTTTATTTCCGTTCAATAAATCATCGATAATGCCGCTCTTCCGATTGTCCGTCGTATGTTTTGTCGTTTCGTTGTTGTTTTTCGGTTCGCTTCGTGCCGGAGAACCTCTCGTCATCGAACGCCCGGCATTCAGCGTCGAGTTCGTCGATGGCGATCTCTATCTTCGGGATGCCGCCCATACACGGATGCTCAAGCTCGACCGCATCCGTTTAATGTGGGACCCGACCGCATTGCGTCCCGTCGCATCACGGCAAACCGCTCCCGGCACGGTTCAAGTCGATTACGAAACGGAAAAGGATTCCGACGGCAAGACAACCGCTCACGCCGTGTACACGGTCGGGACGGACAAAATTCGTGCCGAATATCGACTGGCCGCTTCGCCGAAAACAAACGTCGGCGGGACGATGATCGACGTGATACCGCAGCATTCCGTGAAATCGCTCGAAGGCGTTTTCAAGTCGGGAATCTGGACCCGTTCCGAAAAGGGGGGCGTTCCGTACGAAAAGAAAGGCGGCTACTTTCGCGGTTTCGAAGGACCGAACGCGACGTTTTGGATGCTCCTCGCCGGAAACCATAACTGGGGAAACGGTTGGAGCCAACATGTTTCGTTGAAAAAGGACGAAAAACAATCGGACGCCGACATAAATCGTTACACCGCGGCGTTCGATTTTTTCGTGATGCCCCGAGATGCCGCCGGTCGGGAAGCCGCCGCCGTTTATAACGACCTGCCGGTCGATTTGGAGTTGAAAACGAAACGAAATTTCAATTTGTTCGAAGTCGGAAAAGGGAAGCCGGTGTTTCAGTTGAACATCTCAAACACCTCCGGGAAGCCCCTCGGCGACTTGCCTGTTCGTATTGTCGTCCGGAATTATGACGGCAAGGTGCTGCTCGACAAAACGGCGAAATTCGACATCGCTGCCGGGAAACGTGAATCGCTTGACGATCTTCAGGTCCCGGCAGATGAACGAGGAATTTTCTTCGTCGAAGCCTCGGCGACCGTTGACGGTAAAGAGTGTTTTACCCGTACCAATATCGCAATGCTCCCGCCGTACGAATATCGACATCCGGAGAAAAACGTCTTCGGCATGGCGGCTCATTTTGACGTTCCGGGCAAGGAAGCCGTCTTCGAACTGATGAAACGTCTCGGTGTGCGAACGCTCCGATCGGGAGACAATCGGAAAACGCTCCCCGAATACGGAATGGTCTCGTACGGCAAAGCTGATTTTCCGAAACGGGAACTCCCGAAAGCGGAACGGCCGGCTGCCGCGGAACAAGTCCTGAAAACCTGTGACGAAATGCAGTGCCCGATCTGGGAGTCCGGAAACGAATGGAACATGAACGCTTCGAAAGAAGAGAAAAAACAGGTCGCGGAGCTCTACGCCGATTGGGTCAAGGAGTTTGCCGCCGCCAAAAAACGGGGCAAATTCAACGTGGACGTCATTTCACAAGGGCTGGCCGGACAGGACGACGATTTCGTTCGATATTTGAACGATGCCGGCGGTTATGCTCCCTTGGCGGGAATTGCCTTCCATCCCGGTCGGGGTAACACCGTTCCGGATTTCGTCGGTTCCGGATGGACATATCTCGGCACGATCCGTGCTTATCAAAAGTTGGTCGGCGAACTCGGAGCGAAGCCGCTCTTCATCACGGAAGCGTATGCCGGCACGGAGCCCAATAATTGGTGGAAAGATTCGTATCGTCAAGCGGCGGAAAACACCGTGCTGACGTTTGCGTTGGCCATGGCCGAGAAAATCGAAACGGTAATGTTTTACCAATTACACGATACGGTCTGGCACGACATCGGCGGTGTGGACCCGAACGATCACGAATACCATTACGGGCTCCTGATGCGGGATACGTCGCTCAAGCCTTCGGCGCTTGCGTTCGCCGCCGCTGCCGAATCGCTCGACGGCGCCGAATTCGTGCGCTATTTGGCCATGAAAACGGACGAAAATTTTCGGGGGATCGGTTTTAAAACGCCGCAGGGAAATCTCGCGATTCTTTACGATCGAACGGACGGTTTTTTCCAGTCGAAGAAAAGCGACGATTTCGTCCACGCCGAACCTTGGACCGATCACTGGAAGACGGTACGGGAGATTTCTCTGCCTGCCAAAGGAAAAACCGTGCGTATCGTCGATCAAATCGGTCGGGGTCGCACCGCCCCCGTCGTCGACGGTAAAGTAAAACTGCGAATTTCCGGTGCCCCGTTGATGGTGTACGGTATTTCTTTCTGACGGACGAACTCACGCCCCCATTTTTGTTTTGCCATGAAAAACGCGATTCTTTTCGTTCTGCTTCTGATTGCCGCCTTGCCGCTTAACGCGAATGAACCGATTTCCGGACACAAAATCCTGGTCGTGACCGGCGGTCACGGTTTCGACAAGACGAACTTCTTTAAAATGTTCGACGCAATGCCGGGAATTCGTTACGACAAGGCGGAGCTCCCGAAAGAAATGGGGCTTCTCGCCCCCGGCCTGGAGAAGAAATACGATTTGATTCTCTCCTATGACATGAACAACTTTTCGGTCACGGAGGAGCAGCAGGCGAACTACGCCAAGCTGATCGAATCCGGAATGCCGCTGGTCGTGATGCACCACAGCATTTGCGGTTACGACAATTTGCCGCTCTATCCCAAAATGATCGGCGGAAAATACCTGCACAAACCGACCGTGATCGACGAAAAGGAATGTCCCGTTTCGACCTACAAACACGATGTCGACATGAATATCGAGGTTCTCGACAAGCAGCACCCGATCACGAAGGGAGTCGAAAATTTCACGATTCACGACGAGGGATACAAAGGGCTTTACATCAAGCCGGGCGTCAATGTTCTTTTGAAAACCGACTCCCCGGACGCGACGTCGGAAGTTGCGTGGACGACACGGTACGGCAAGGGACCGGTCTTCGCGATCGTTTTGGGGCACGACAAGGAGGCGTATTCGAATCCGACGTTACGAAAACTTCTCGAACAAGGAATTCGCTGGGGAATTGACGTTGCGAAAACAGGACGAAACGCCGAGCCCGTTCCCGGCAAGCAGGTCGTTCAGTCCGTCGATCTTCCGGCGAATACGGTGTTTCGAACAAAAAGAAGTGAAGCGGAACGCAACGCCGAGAAATCGCGACGCGACGCCCTGACCGAAGAACAACGTAACGTCGAAGACAAGGAACGCCGTCTGAAATCGTTCGAAGAGACGAAAAACCCCCGACCGCTCAGCGCAACGGAAAAGCAGACGATTTCGTATTGGCTGTTCTTGCCGAACGATTATGCCGCGAAAACGGACAAAAAATGGCCGCTGCTCCTTTTCCTGCACGGCTCCGGAGAACGGGGCGACCTGATCGACAACGTCAAGGTTCACGGGCCTCCGAAGTTGCTCGGCGACCCGGCGAAAGCGAAAGTGTGGCCGTTCATCACGGTATCGCCGCAGTGCCCCGACGGAAATTCGTGGTCGCCGACACAACTGGGACTCCTCCTCGACGACCTGGAGAAAAAGTACGAAATCGACCGGGATCGAATTTACGTCACGGGTTTGAGCATGGGCGGCTTCGGGACCTGGGGTATGCTGCATCAATTTCCGAAACGCTTTGCAGCAGGAGTTCCCATCTGCGGCGGCTTCGATCCCGCCGTTGCCGAACGGTTCGTCGACACGCCGATTTGGGTCTTTCACGGAGCGAAGGACAAGGCTGTTCCCGTTTCGTTGAGCACCGATCTCGTCGATGCGATCAAGAAAAATGGAGGCAAACGGGTTCGATCAACCGTTTACCCCGACCTCGATCATGATTCCTGGACCGCCAGTTACGATAATCCGGAATTGTACCGCTGGTTATTGGAACAAAAACGTTCCGGCCGATGAAAATTCGTCCGTTTTTTGCTCCCCCCCATGACAACAACCGCCCGGAATTCCGCGAAAGCCGAGCTTTCGGCGTTGGCTGCCGACGTGCTCCGAATTCGCCGTTATCACACGGTCGGAGACGATCCGAACGACACGTCGGACGCCTTTCAACGGCGGCGGCGGTTCCGGCTGTGGATATTTGCACCGCTTTCCGTTCTCAGCGCTCTTTTGCTCGCCGCATTCTTTACCGTCGTGTGTCTTTACTTTCCGTGCAATGTCCCAATCTCGCTTACATTGCTTTGCATGGTTTCAGCGATCGGTTGTTGTGTTTTTCCGACATTGACGTTGGAACAGTTGTCGAAATTCCGTCGTGGTCGCTGGATCATCACGCAAGCCGGACTCTTTTTTCGGTACGGTAAAGACGAACATCGTTTCGTTTGTTGGAACGAGATTTCGGACGTAAAATTGGTCAAAGGACAAGTCGTGTCGCTCACCACGGCGAACGGTGTCATCGGAATTCCCATCGGAACGAACAAGGAAAGAGCGGTTTCGACGAGCTTTCTGCCGTTTCTCAACATGCTCGTCGAGCGATTGCGGCCGTTGCCGCTGCCGATTCAGCCGTTGCTCGCACTGCGCGACAAGCATCGAAAAGGGACGATCATCGGTCGGCTCCATCCTCTTTTGCCCGTATTGCTTCTCGTCGCCCCGATTTTCGTCGCTTATATCGGTTTGTTCGCGGGAGCTTTTGTTTTGGAAACCCTGGTGTTCGACGAAGCGGTTCGACAAGCATGGAAGCCGGCTGTTCTGGTTTTCGGAGCGGCTCTTTTCGTCGGTTCCGGCCTGTGGTCCTGGCAAAGGATCAAACGGCTTTGGAAGGAAGCGGACGCCGTGTACGAAAAACTCCTGAATAGGCCGGAATTGGTTCGAGCGGCGACGACAAGTCGGTTCGACGATCCCCCTGTGTTCGGCGAACCACCGCGAACCGTAACGCCGCTTGCCCGTTGGCGATTCCTCTGCCGTTGGGAGACCGCTGCTTTAGGAGCGATCTTGTCGTTCGTATCGCTGCTCGTTTTTGTTCCGATTTTTTACGCCATGATGTCGGAACCGACGCGAATGTCGTTCGCTCACCATCCGATGGGGATGACAATCGTGTTGCTTGGCCTCGGTTCAACCCTGCTCCTTTTCGGTTCCCTTGTTTTAGCGATGTTCAGCGAATATCGTACGCATGCAGGTTTTTTCGCCAACGGTCGACTGTTGCGGGGGCGGGTTCGAAAAATTTCCCATCCGCAGTCGACCCTGTCGGTCGTCGTGGTCGGCGAACCGAACTCGCCGTTCACGGTTCCACGTCCCAGCGTCAAGTCGATTCGACTTGGCGATCCGGTCGACTTTTTTAACGATCCGGACAATTCGAAACGGACGATGCGTTGGACCCGACTTCCGCGAGACGTTCACTACGATGTCACAACGAACACGTTCGACGCCGACACGTTTCCGCTCGGTTCGGCGTTTTTCATCGGCCTGTTTTCGCTGACGTTTCTCGTCGAAATCGGAATGTTCCTTTTTGTTTTGATTCGGGCGATGACGGCGTAAATTGAATTCCATTCACGCTTCGGAGCAAAACGCAAGCGGGTGTCCGTCGGGAGCAATCTTTTCGGCGAAAGATCAGATTCGCCCCATCAGGAAATTGTCCTGAAGATTCATCGGTTCCGGCGGCGCGTCCCGATGTGATTCGTAAATTTCGAGGAACGAGTCGAATTTCGCCGTGAACGCGCTGACGATCTCGGGATTGAAATGGGAGCCGCTTTCCCGTTCGATCGTTTGGCGAACCAATTCCGGTTCCATCGCTTTTTTGTACACACGGGTCGACGAGATGGCATCGAACACGTCGGCGACGGCGACGATTTGGGCGGAAATCGGAATCCGTTCGCCGGTGACTTTATCGGGATACCCGCTGCCGTTGTATTTTTCGTGATGGTTCAACGCAATGTCGATCGCCATGGAAAGGAACGAACTGAATCCGCTCGCTTCCATCGCTTGCTGCAATGTCGTCGCGCCGACGACGCTGTGCTGTTTCATCACGGAAAACTCCGCCGAAGTCAGGGGGCCTTCCTTGAGCAGAATGGCGTCGGGAATCGCGATTTTGCCGATGTCGTGCAGCGGCGACGCCCAGTAAATGTCTTCGATAAACGTGCTGTCGATCTCCGAATAAACTCCCCGGCGAAACAATTCCCGGGTCAGAACGTCGCAGTAGTCACGGATCCGTTCCAAATGCCGACCGGTTCCAATCGCACGGGATTCTGCCAGCTTCGCAATCACGAACACGGTGGTGTTCCGCGTCAAGCTGATTTCCGCCGTTTTCTGGCGAATGATCGCTTCCATCCGGTTGTACCAGTCATTGGCATGGTTCTGGGCATTCCAAAGATGATCGATCTGCTGACGAATGCGACCGATGCAGAGCAAGCGTAATTCAATCTCTTCGACCGAAATCGGGTCTTCGATGATGGCGTCCGCTCCGAGACGAAATAAACGGAGCCGGTTTTCCAGATTCAAATGATCGGTGGCAACAATGAGATGAATGAACCCCCCCATCATTCCTCCTTTGACATGGCGTATGAGCGATTCGGAGCAATTGTTGGAGATTCCAGAATCGGCATCGTCTGAACGATCGTACAGCAGTACGACGTCCGGGCAAAAACTGAGCATGCTTTCCATGAAATTCGTCCCTGTGTGGATCTTCACCGTGTGCTTCAGTGAAAGCTTTTCCACATGCGATATCGCTAATCGCTGATTCGAATCCAAAAGAAGAATGCGCATAGGACGAAATGAAAGGATGAGATGGGTGAGAAGAGATAGACAAGATTGTTTTTCAAGTCGCTAATTTATCTTTTCGTCGATTCTATCCCATTTTGACGGGGGAATCAAGACAAAATATAAAATTTTTGGATCAGGTGAAACACGGGAAAAATACGGATATTTCATCAAAAGCGGACACAAAAAAATAAAAAAAGCGACATCACTGTGAACAATTGAAAACCGAGTGTTTTTCTAAATTGTCGACAACACGTTTGTTGTTGATTGTTTGCTCAGTGCCAGGTTTGGAGGTGGGCTGTCGGCGAACAATTCGAACGCCCATTGCGAATTTTGAACCGGTTCGATATAATTCGAAACACACCAATGTCGAACATTGCAAACCAAGAAGCGGCAACATTTTGGCGAAAAAGATGTTGGGGCGTTTCGGTTTTTGCTCCGATTCTCATTCTACCGAAGCCGATTTTGAAACATTCGGCGACGGACCGCTTTTCTACGCGGCAAGCCCGTCAACGACAACATTGTTAACTTGGAGACAAAAAATGAGCAAAGAAGAGCCGAACGTCAAACCTACAGGATCGGGCAAAGTACTGTTATTAACGCTGTTTATCGGTTTCGTCTTTGGTTTCAGCGCCGGTTTCGGCACCAAGGATTACATTATCAACACGTTTTCGAAGTCCGTAAAAACAGATATGCCGGCCATTCCGGTGGAATCGCGTGCCAAGAGCTCCCCCGAGACGCAGGAAACGCCAACCACCCCAAGCGATACCGTTCAAGCTCCTTCCGACGAAGAAACCGACAAAGAGAAAACGAAGAAACCCGAAAACGTGAAAACGACGGAAACACCGTAGTGCTTTGGAAAGACTCAATATTGGGAATCGCTCATCCCAATTCTTAACCTTTACGAGGCACTGGTCCCATGTCACGATTCCTGTCGCTTTTACTCCTGTTGCACTCGACGGTGGTTTTTTCGCAGGACTCTCTTTGGCCGCCCGTCGTCACCGAAGCGAAACCGGGTGCCTATTGGTGGTGGATGGGAAGCGCCGTCGATGCCGACGGACTGCGCTGGAATATTGAGCAAGCCGCCGAAAATGAGATGGGGACGCTCCATATCGTTCCCATCTACGGCGTCAAAGGGAATGATGCGAACGAGCTTCCTTTCATGTCCCCCAAGTGGGTCGCCATGATGGAAACGGCCGTCGATGAAGGAAAAAAGCATGGCGTGAACATCGATATGACGCTCGGCACCGGCTGGTGTTTCGGCGGTCCCGGCGTTGCCGATAACAACAGCTCGACCCTCGCTTCATTCAAGCAGGAAGAAGGAGGGGGTATTTCCGTTGCGCTCCGTCGCAAGGCGATCATGGTCAAACGTCCTGCCCCCGGTGGCGAAGGACCGATGCTCGATCCCTTTTCGTTGCGGGGAATGGAGAATTATCTCGCTTGGTTCGACAAGCATTGGGCCGGATACGCCGGTTCCATGCCGCGAGCCGTCTACCACGATTCTTATGAATATCGGGCCGATTGGTCCGATGAACTGGACGAGGCGTTCGAAAAACTCAACGGTTATCGGTTGCGCGATCATCTCGACGTCTTCCTTTTCAAGGGGGACGAAAACGCCGTCGACGCGGATCGGGTCCGTCGCATCAAGGCCGACTACCGGCGTTGCCTCTCCGAGATGCATCTTGCGTTCACCAAACGCTGGACCGATTGGGCGAAACAACGACATTTGCTTACTCGCAACGAAGCTCATGGAAGTCCGACCAATTGGCTCGATGTTTACGCCGCCGCGGACATTCCGGAAACGGAATTTTTTCGAAACGATAAAAGTCCGCTGGTCGCCAAATTCGCTTCTTCCGCCGCGCATGTCGCCGGACGCAACTATACGTCAAGCGAGTCCGGTACCTGGGCCGACGAACATTTCCATGAAAAGCTCGGAACGCTGAAGGTTCTTTTCGACGGCTTTTTCCTCTCGGGGATCAATCATCTTTTCTACCATGGGACGATTTACAGTCCGGAAACCGCGAATTGGCCCGGCTGGTCGTTTTATGCAACGACCCAAATGAACCCGCGCAACACGATTTGGCGCGACGCAAAATATCTGAACGAATACATTACCCGTGTCCAGTCGGTCCTCCAGTCGGGCAAACCGGACAACGACATTCTCCTCCTCTGGACACCGGAGGAGACCTGGCACCGGACACTCGGGACCGTGATCCATTTTTCCGTCCACAATGCCAAAGATTGGTTCACCGGTTCGGCGGCGGGAATATTGGCGCAAAAACTCTGGAACGCCGGTCTGACGTTCGATTACGTTTCCCCCGATCAACTGAAAACGCTTGACGTCAAAGACGGTCGCATCCTGACCCGGGGAGGCGAGTACCGAATTCTTCTCGTTCCGAAAATTCCTTACATCGACACGGACGCTTTGGCCCGCCTGGTCGAGCTTTCGGAACGCGGGGCGAACGTCTGTTTCGATGCACAATACCCGAAGGACGTTCCCGGTTTTTATCGGCTCGACGAACGGCGGAAAGAGTTGGACGCCCTGAAATCGAAGGCCCCGAAACCGATTCCGGTCCCCCTGTTCGATCATATTCGTGCGAAATTGAACACGCCGGTTTCGAAAGGCGCTCCTTATCTCGGTGCTACGGAGCTTAAAACGATTTCACGCCGGTTGGACGACGGCAGGTATTATTTCGTCGCCAATGTCGCGCCGCAGTTCGACGACGTCCCGGAAAAGCGACCGCCGGGAATCGACACCTCTTTTCGTCTCGCCAATTCCTGTAAGGAGATCGTCCTCCTTGATCCGATGACGGGAAAGACCGGCAGGGCGCAATGGAGGACCGATCGGGAAAGCGGATTGCCCGAAGTTCGATTGCAACTCCGGCCGAATCAGTCGATCATCCTGCGAACGTTCGACGCCAAGCCCGAACTCGAAACGGCCGATTGGCAGTATTTCGACAAAAACGAACGAAAACGAATCGAATTGACGGGGCCATGGAACGTCGAGTTTCTTTCCGGCGGCCCCGCGATTCCACAACCGCTCGAAATGGCGACGCTGAAATCCTGGACGGAAAACGGATCTAGTTACGAAAATTTCTCCGGTACGGCGAAATACACCCTGACGTTTAATGCCGATGTCGACGAAAATTCGAAACGATCGACTCGCCGATTGAATCTTGGCAAGGTTTGCGAAAGCGCCCGCCTCAAGCTCAACGGCGTTGAGCTCGGTTGCGTGTTTTGCGAACCGATGGTGCTCGACTTTTCCTCGTCGTTGCTCAAGGCGACGGGAAATGTTCTTGAAATCGACGTCACGAATCTTGCGGCCAATCGAATCCGTTTCATGGACAAGGAAGGAATTCCCTGGAAAATTTTCAAGGACACCAACATCGTCAATATTGATTACAAACCGCTGGACGCTTCGGCTTGGCCGGTGCAAGCGAGCGGCTTGATCGGACCGGTAACGCTGGAATAACGAAACGAAAACACAACCTGTTGCGAGGCGTCCATGTACATTGTTGAAAACTACACCGTGGCGGTCCTGTTTTGTTTCATCACGATGCTCTGTTGGGGCTCGTGGGGGAACACGCAAAAACTGGCGGGGAAAACCTGGCGGTTCGAACTCTTTTATTGGGACTACGTCTTCGGCGTTGTGCTGACCGCCTTGGCGTTCGGCTTGACGATGGGGAGCAACGGCACGATGGGACGTGGATTCCTGGCGGACCTCGGACAAGCGGACACCATGTCGCTCGGCTCGGCGCTTCTGGGGGGAATCGTTTTCAACGCCGGGAACATTTTGCTTGTCGCCGCCATTGCCATTGCGGGACTTTCCGTCGCCTTTCCGATCGGCATCGGACTGGCGTTGGTGCTCGGCGTGTTGATCAATTTCGTAACGGGAGCCGACAAGGGGAACCCCTATTTTCTTTTCGGCGGCGTCGCACTGGTCGCCGTAGCGATTATCCTGAATGCCGTGGCGTACAAACTGCTCCCGGCTGGCAAAGCGGATACGGAAAAAAGCGAAGAGCGCGCAACCGGCAAGGGGATCATGCTCGCTGTTTGCTGCGGTATTCTCATGTCGCTCTTTTATTTCCTCGTCGCCCGCTCCATCGCCGGAGTCGAGATCGGCGGGGAAATCAAGTCGCTGACGGTACAAAATCTGGCCCGGGGAACGCTCCAGGCCGGAAAAATGACCCCCTACACGGCGAATTTCGTGTTCACGCTCGGCATCCTGGCGAGCAGTTTCGTTTTTGTGACGATTTTTATGCGGAAGCCGGTTTCCGGAGAGCCGGTTGCTCCGAGTGCTTATTTCAAAGGAACCTTTCAAGACCACCTTTGGGGCTTGGTCGGCGGCGGTATCTGGGCGGTCGGTATGACGTTGAGCGTTCTCGCCGCAGGGGTCGCCAGTCCGGCGATTTCGTACGGTCTCGGCCAAGGGGCGACGATGGTCGCCGCCATTTGGGGCGTGTTCGTTTGGCGCGAGTTCAACAACGGAACGCCGACGACGTCGAAATTGATCAACGCGATGTTCGTCGCCTTTTTCCTCGGACTGGGCCTCATTATTTGGGCGAGAATGTAGACTCGCTGCGCGCCTAAAACGCAAGCGGTATTCATATCCAACACCTAACCCCCAACACCCCCATGTCTTCCATCGTCGTCGTCGGCAGTTCGAATACGGATATGGTCGTCAAGTCGAAAACGCTTCCCGGACCGGGGGAGACGGTAACCGGCGGCGAGTTTCTCATGGCTCCCGGCGGAAAAGGGGCGAACCAAGCCGTTGCGGCGGCCCGATTGGGCGGTCGGGTGATTTTCGTCGCCAAGGTCGGAACCGATCAACTCGGGGAACAGGCGATCGACGGTTACGAAAAAGAGGGGATCGACGTTTCGCATGTCGTCCGTGAACCGTCTGCGGCAACGGGTGTCGCCTTGATATTGGTTGACGATCAGGGAGAGAATTCGATCTCGGTCGCTTCCGGGGCGAATTTCCAGTGGACCGAACAGGACCTTGCCCGAATTCGTCCCGTGATCGAACAGGCGGGAATTGTCGTACTCCAATTGGAGATTCCGCTCAAGACGGTTTGCGCCGTGGCGAAAATCGCCGCCGATGCCGATGTTCCCGTGCTGCTGGATCCCGCGCCGGCAGCGGAACTTCCCGTCGAATTGCTCCGCTGCGTTTCCTACATCAAGCCGAACGAACACGAAGCGGAGCGGGTCTGCGGCGTGAAAGTCGTTGACGAAACGTCGGCGATTCAGGCAGCGGAAAAGCTGCTCGCCATGGGAGTTCGAACTGGGGCGGTCATCACGCTCGGTTCGAAAGGGGCCTTGGTGTTCAAGAAAGGGGAGAAGCCGCAACTCGTTTCGGCTCCGGTTGTTCTGGCGGTCGATACGACGGCGGCCGGGGACGCGTTCACCGGTTCATTGGCAGCCGAACTGAGCAACGGCGTCGATCTTTACGAGGCGGCACGTCGCTCCAATGTCGTTGCCGCTTTGAGCGCGACCCGATTGGGCGCCCAGCCGTCGCTTCCGACAGCCGAGGAAGTCCGTGCTTTTATGAAACGATAACGGTGCGCACTAACGGGGCCAGTTGCCGTTTTCCATCGGGATTCCACGGACGTTGGCCGGATCAATGACGGCGTGCTTCATCAGCTTCCGTTGCCAGGTGTAGGCAACGTGAACGAGGCCGTCTTTCGTTTGAATGATCGCCGGGTACGAAAATTCCCCTTTGGGACTGTTTTCGAACACGCAAACCGCCTTCCAGTGAATCGCGTCGTCCGAAACCGCGAGGTTGAGCATGTTCCGTCCCACCGGATCATCGGGATTCCGCGGCTTACCGACCGTGTGATTGTAAATCATGAGAAACCGTCCGTCGTTCAACGCAACGGCGTCGATTCCGGAGTTCGGGTTCGGAAGATTCGTCGGCGTGAACTTGCCCCACGTTTTTCCGGCGTCGTCGGACCACGCCTGCCAGATTTTTCCGTTACTGTTTTTGTCGCGGCAGAGCATCGTCATCCGACCGTTGGGGAGCGAAAGGAGCGTCGGCTGAATCGTTTGCGCTTCCTCCTTCGAGTGGAGCGGCTGGGAGCGATTCCACGTCTTGCCGAGATCCGTCGTCGTTTCGAGATGGGACGTCCAGACATCGTTCGTCTCGTCGCTGCTCGGACAGAGAAGTCGACCGTCGGCCAATTCGAGCGGTTTGCAGCGAACGGGACCGATTCCCCTATCGGGAAGGCGGCTTCGGTCGACCCACGTTTTGCCGGAGTCGTCGGAGCGGATCAGTTCCCCCCACCATGTCGACGGACTCGGGCCGACTTTGAAAAAAAGGAGGAGCGGGCCGTTCTTCGGCTGGAACAAAACGGGGTTCCAACAAGCGAGATATTTTTCGTCCGATTGCAATCCGTTGACGACTTCGACCGGCGGCGTCCATTGGCGGTCGACTTTTCGTGACAACCAGATGCCGACGCGCGGATGGGATTCGTGATAGCCGCCGAACCATGTTGCCGCCAATGTTCCGTCGGCGGTTTCCACGAGACTCACCGCATGGCACGACGGAAACGGAGCGGACTCGTAAATAAACTCTTCGAGCCGGACGGCGTTCCGTTCGCCGTAAGTTTGCGCAACGGCTTCGTTTGCCAGAACGGTTCCAATCACGGCAAGGAATAACGTGCAAAGACGATGCCGGTGACGTTGTTGAAAGCCGTGCATGATTTGTTCTTTGGGATGACGTTTCCGGTTGTCAACGCTCCAGGGTCGGAGCCGTCCAAACTTCCCAGTCGTCGCTGTTGCCGTTTCCGGCGTCCTTGACGATCAGCTCCAGCGTCTCGATTCCGGCGATGTCGACCGTCGTTTCACGGGATTTGCGGTCGGTGATTTTTTCGCTACGAAAAAGATCCTTGCCGTCCCCCCGAACGACGAAAACGACCGATCCGCCGTGGCCGTCCGACGGAACGCAGTAAACGACTTTCGGCGGCGGCGGTTCGTGAGCGTCCAGCGTCGCGGAGCAAAGTCCGAACAAGACGCAAACGACCGACAACCGCAGGAACCGCATCAAATGCCTCCGTAAATGTACAAAAACAAACAGATTTACTCATTGATCTGCAACCTGCGGCCGCAGATCAATGAGGTTCCCAACATTAGGTATTCGTTTTGGCGTAGAAAACAAGGGCACTAAAATCAGGGGGAATGGTTGGAGATTGAACCCATTCGCTCCAATTGTCGCCAATGGTACCATCACAGCAGGGTATGATCCTGAAATAATATTCTGTATTGGCGGTAAGACCGGTCACGGTAAGCGTCTCCATTCCACCAGGCGCCGCACTGGAAGGAAGATTCATGCTTCCTTCTATGCCGGTGCTAAAATTAGCTGTAAACGAATATTCAACTCTGTAATATGTGATATACTCCGAAACTTGAGGATACAAATTGGGGGCGGAGCCTGTAGTCAGACCTGGTTTCGCAAACTTAAATGTTACCGAAGTTACATCCGGAGTTATCGCGGCAGGCGCTGGTTTTGTCGGAAAAAGAAGTGTCGCTTTGGCTACCGTTTTTTTAGCAGTCGTTGTTACAGCAACAACTGATTCGTTAACGATGGCGACGACACGAAAATAAGCGGGTTTGCCATTCGTAATAAGGTCGGCAAGCTCGCCCTTTTTGTTTGGCATTGCGGTAAGCTCCTTTGCCAAGTCCGTAGTCGGATCAAGCGTTTCCTTTTTCGACCAATCGGGATTGTCGTAGGCATCCACCGTTTGCGTATATTCGACACGATAAGTAACGGTCTCGGTCGACGAAAAAGCCGTCCACGCCAGATCCATCCACCGCCAACTGGATCTTAGAGTCGCCGTGAGATCGGCAAATACTTTCAGCGTCCAATCAGTGGTTGTGACTTCGTCCGAATTCTTGAAATCGACATTGCTACCGGTTTTCGCAACAGCTTGAATACGGAATTTGTATTGCGCATTGCTGCTCAAGGTTATGTCGACGGAATGAACGGTACCGCTTACCACGCCATCGGTGTTGTTGTACTTCGTCCAATTCGTTCCGTCGGTCGAATACTCAAGCACGTAATGGTCAATGGAAGTATTCTCCGCAGTCGGCGTAGACCATGTCACCGTCACTTTACCGGGTTTGTCCGCAAGGAATTCCGCTCGAAGATCGGTAACCGTCAACGGTTTCTTGTCGGTCCATACCTTCGATTGAGACGTCACGGCGGACGGGAACGAATCGTTGAAATCGGAGTCGTTGCTGACGGCTCGCACCTCGAACGTATATTCCCTGTTTTGGTACAGACCGTTAACGGTCGCACCTTGGCTGGTCGGGCCACCACCATAAACCGTTTTAATAAACGTCGTACCTTGATAGACGTCGACGGCGAACCCGGCTATTTTGTCTTTAAAGGTCGGCAGATCCCAAGAAACATTTACGGTGTTATAGGGACTCGCCGTATCACGAACCGCCTTTACGTTCGTCGGAACGTCAAGCGGTTCGTTCCAGAGTATTTCCGTAACGTCCGACCATCGTTTTTCGTCAAGCGAAAACGCCTGAATGCGAATCGTGGCCATCACTTCCGGTTTCAATCCCGTCACCGTGAATATCGTGTTACCGGTAGCTTCTTTGGGTACCGACACGTTAAAATCCTTCTTGTTGTTGTTTTCGTCGAGTCCTGTCCAAGTGATGCGATAATGATCGATATCACTGCCGGCTCCCGGATCGGCGATCGTCAACATCAACTTACGCGGTTCCGTTTGGCTTTTCGTAACGGTCGGCGCTTTCAGGGCGGTGGTGACCGATACCCTCTCTGCGTCCCCCGAGTTAAAGGGATCGACGCCGTAGGAGCGAAGCGTAACAAGATATGGAGTGTTCGAATTCGGCACATCAATCGTGAATTGATCTGCGGCGGGAGTTTGGCCGGCGAAACCCTCTTTGGCAATAGTCGTGCCGTTACTTTCGTAAACCGTATACCAATATCCCAGAATGCCGGTGCGTTGACTTTCGGCGACGCTCCATTTTACCGTGATGGTGTTCGACGTTGCCGAGATGTCGTTGACGCCGAACTTCGGCTTCATGAGCCGCATCAACTGCGAAGCCGAAGCGGCGCTCGCAACGGATTTCGTGTTGTCGGCGTTATCGCCGCCCAACGCTTTCACCGTGAACGTGTACGTTCGTCCGGCGTACAGGCCCTCGAAGACGTAATAGTAATTGCCACCCGACACGTTCGGAAGCAGGTCCTCGACATTAACGGTTTTCGTCACCGTTTTTTCGGTCGCCGTCGTCGGGTCGGTGTCCGTGGCGACGATTTCATATTGCGTCACATATTTTCCGGTCGTATCGGCCGGCAACGGAATCGCCCACTTTAATTGCAACGAGTTCGAACCGACGGTATTGGCGACCACGGCGGGTGTCGCGGCCTTGGCAAGAACAACCTGCTTGGTGGTCGCCTTCGGGGCCTTAGTGACATCGGACTCCGTGTAAGCCGGGTCGGTCAGATTGGGAGCGTACTTGGAGACGACGGTGAAATAGTATTCGGTGGTCGGCTCCAAACCAGTAATCTCGTGCGAAATTCCCGTTTTGCCAATGCCGGTAATGGTCCGCAGGTACCCGCCCGTCGTCGAGTAAACCTTGATCTCGAAGCTGTCAAGTTTGCTGCTGTCGCCGGTGTATGCCCAGCCGATGGTGATGCGGTCCCACGAATCATTCTTCGTGATCGTCACATTGGTCGGAGCGTGCGGTTTCGTAATGTCGGCCGACATATTACCGTCGTAATCACTCCACCCGGAAGTCTGGTCCGTGGTATTGCCGACCGCTCGGACGTTAAGCATGTAAACTAAGCTCGGCGTTAAACCGGTCAGTACGCATTCGTATTCACCGTTGTCTTTCAGTGTATATGCTACAGAAATTGGCGGTTCGGTCCAATCGGCACCGTTGTTCACGGAGTATCGGACTTCATAACCCTTAACTCCTGTCGTGTTGTTCATGGACCATCGCAGCGTCATGGAAGTGGCGGTCGTATTAGCTTTGACCACATACATGTCGATCGGTTTGTTGACAACCGTCAACACGGCAACGTCGTTGGACCAACCGGATTCCGTTTCGTAATCCGTGTCGTTGGGATTGGCAATCGCCTTGACCCGGAAAGAATAATCGGTCCCCGCATTCAACTGATCGTTCTCGTAGAACTCCTGACCGAACACTTCAGCCGAGCCCTTCTTCTGGCCATTGACGTACCATTCGATTTCGTACCCGTAAGCGCCCGTCACGGCAGTCCACGACAATTTCGGGTACCACTGAAGGGCTTCCGTATCCGTTGAGAAGCGTTTCTTTTCGAGCGTGACCGTCGTCATGACGAGCGGCGTCTGGGTGCTGAACGATACTTCCTTGCCGGATGTTTCCTTGCCGGAAGCCTTGTTGATCGCGACGACTTTATATTTGTACGACGTCGTCGAAGTAAGTCCGGAAATTTCATGGCTCCGTTCGGTGTTGTCCAACGACCCAACGAGAACCCAATCGTTCGTTCCGGAATTCCATTGGTAAACTCGGAAACCGTCGATTCCCTCGGCGTTTCCGTTGGCGATCGTCCAGTTCAGCGTGGCTTTCGTTCCGGTACGGCCCGTTATGGTAAGCGTCGCCAGATCGTTGACGGCGGTGAACGTGTCGGTGAACCATTTCGTGTCGGATTCCGTTTTCGTTCCGGTAAGCGTTGAAACCGCCTTGATCGAAATGAAGTACTTCGTTCCGGGTGTCAAACCGGTGATCGGCACGGAGTTCGCGTCTTTTCCACTGACGGGAATCGTCTCATTCACGGTACCGTCTTTGCTCTTGTAGTTGATTTCGTAACCGGTGACATTCGCCGAGGTCGAGGGAGTCCACGACAACAGGAAACCAGTCGTTCCCGCTATCGCTTGCAACGGCGTGGGGGGGGCGAGTGAAATCAACGGCGTCGCTTCGGTCATCTTGACGGTCGACGACCATCCGGAAACGGTTGTTCCGTCCGTGGCGACGGCACGAATCTGGAACTCGTACTTCGTGTTCGGATTGATGGCGGTCGAAATGTCGGCGGTCAGCGTGTCCGGGTTGCCATCGTTCACGAAAGTCTCGGTCCAGGGATCGGTGGTGCCGGCTACTCGGTACCAGACTTCGTATTTTTGGACGTCATAAGTGTTGGACATCGTCCACGTCAGCGTGACGCTGTTCGAACTCTGCGGGGTCGCCGACTTCAGGGCCGGTGTGACCAAATTCGTGCTGATCGGGAACGTGGTGGCGTACACAAATTCCGATTTTTGAATGAAACCGCCCGTCGTCGGCTCGATGCCCGCCGCATAGATCCGGAAGTAATAGGTGGTGTTCGGGGTCAAGGTGTGTTCGATGAACTGGGTTTCCACCGGATTGAACTGGTGCGGCGTTATGACGTCCCAATTGATATTGTCGTTACTGCATTGGATGACGTAATGATCGACACCTTTGAGGCCCCCGTTCGTCCAAGTCAATTTGGCCACGGTTTCGTTCTTGATCAAGCTGACGTTCAAGACGCCCGGGGCGGCGGCGACCGTTCGGGTTTCAAGCGGATCGAACCGGACCCAATCGGACCAACTGTACGGATTCACCACCGCTTCATTTTCGACCGGCACGGTTGCGCAAATCCAGACGAAATAAGCGGTTCCGGACTCCAGATTCTCGATGGTGTGGAATGTCGCACCGCCGTCTTTGATCTCGTCCTGGTCGGGCTTGCCGCCGGTCGTGGCTTGCCAATAAACGATAAATCCTTGCGCCAAGTTGTTCGCGGGGAGGTCCCACGTTACATATATCGAATTCGTGTAACCGACCGCCACAACCGGATCCGGCGCCGCGATTTGGATGGACTGCGTGTGAAGCGTCAGCGTCTCCGAGTCTTCGGAGACGATCGATCCGTTGACGGCCTTGATACGGAAATCGTAATAGGTTCCGTTCAGGAGACCGGTGTCGATCGTCCAATCGGTGTTGGTCTTGGGAATGTCGATCGGCGTGTTGCTCCAAAGCGTGCTCTTGTGGTCCTTCCATTCGAGGACGTAACCGGTGAATGCCGTCCCGGCGGCGGGCGTCGTCCATTGGACGGTGATGGAATCGATCGTGGAACCGATCCCGGTCAACGTGAGCTTTCCGCTGACGAGCGTGTGAATCTTGTTCGAGTCGACTTCTTTCGACTCGACCTTGTTGGCTCCAATCGCGACGACCCGGAATTGGTAGTCCGTGTCGGCTTTCAATTCATTGACATTGACGGCGTATTCATCGTATGCGTTTTTGGTGAGATCCGTCAGGGTATACACGTTTGTCCAAGCACCGCCGTTTTCGCTCTTTTGGATTTTGAATCCGTAAAGATTGGTCGGCACGCCCCTCCAATCCCACGTCAGGAGCGCCGAGTTCGCGGTGACACTGCTCGCCACGACATTACCTGTTACGGCGTCGACGGTCGTCTTCGTCAGGTGTGTGTCGAAGGGGGACGCGGCGGACGGCGTAACACCGGTTGTTCCGACGGCAACGATCGAAATGACGTAATCGGTCGCTTGGGCAAGGCCGGGCAAACGGTAGTAGGTGCTCGCTCCACCCGGAACAGTTTTGGTGATCGGCGTTCCTCCGGCGACCGGCGTGTAGGTGATTTCGTAACCGTTAGCGCCGGAGACCGCTTCCCAGTGGAGGGTCAAGGCGTTCGTTTCGGCTTCCACTTGCGCCTTGACCTGCGGCGCGGTGAGCGTCACCATGTTCGTCGTCGTTGCGGCTTCAGCAGGGGTAACGGACTCCGTACCCGTTCCGGAATTCACCGAAGTGACCCGGAACATGTAATAGGTGTTCGCGGTCAGTCCGTCGATGTCGGTGGTCAAGCCGTTGTGGTTGCTCAACCATGCCGTCCAGGATGAGCCGCCGTTGGCGGAGTATTCGACCTTGTATCCTGTCAACGCAGCGGCGCCGGTGAGCGGAGCCGTCCACTGAAGGCGGATCGTGTCCCATTTTCCCGCAACCGCTGCCGCAGTCGCGGATTGCGGCGGATACAACGGCATCCGAACGGAGATGTTTTCGTTCGATGTCGATGTTTTATTCCATGCGTCAACCGAAAGAACTCGGAAGAAATACTTTTGGTTCGAAACAAGTCCCGTGACGATCGCGGAATCTTTCGAAATGTCGACGATCTGGTCGCCGCCCCAACTGGTTCCATTCGTCGAGTATTGGACGACATAATGGTCGACTCCCGACGCCGCCTTCGTCCAGGTCACGGTTGCCTGGGTCGGTGAATCCGCGATCACTTTAGTGACGGTGGCCGCCGCAGGATAAATCGTCAAGGTCGTCTCTTTGTATCCGTCGGAAACCAAGCCGGAAGCGCTCGTTCCCACCGAATAGATACGGAACGTGTAGGTTCCGGGCGCCGTGACCGGTGTCTGAACCGACGTGGCGCCGGCGGCAATGTTGTTGATGACTTCCGGATTGTTCCATGTTCCGTTCGGACCGATGTACTCAATGCGGTAGCCGCTGAAACCCGTGGCGCCGATGTCCGTGGAAGCGGTCCACGTCAAATTGTTTTTATCGGCAGTGAACGTGCCCGGCGCGGCAAGGAATCCGGCCGGTGTTTGAACGTTCGAGAGCGTCAAAGGTGCCGAAGTGAGCGAGTCGTCGCCGTTGACCGATACGATGGTGAACGAGTAGGTTGCACTCGGATTCAACCCCTTGATCGTGGTGGTCGCAACATTCGGACCGACGGTAACCGATCCTCCGGACCATGTGATCTGATAACCGACGACCTTGGTCGGATCGGTCGAAGACGGCAACGAATTCGGGAGCGTCCAACTCAACTCGACATCGACCTTTCCATTCGTTGCACTCTTTTTGAATGTGTTGACCCGCAACAAGGTCGGAGCTTCCAACTTCGTGTGGATCGTCGCCGTTGTTTTGTCGAAATTGGTAAGCACTTCCCCGGAGGTGCCGAGACCGGAAATGCGGAAATAATACGCCGTGTTCGGGTCCAAGCCCGTGACCGTCGCGGATTTCGTTCCCAACGTCGTCGGAAACGCCGTGGTGGCGACGAACCAATCGGTTCCGTTGAGACTCCAATCGATCCGATATTTGGAAAGCATCGACGTATCCGTCGGTTCGGTCCAATTCAACGTGACCGTCGTGTCGGTCGGCGAAACGGTGCTCGAAACCGTCAATCCCGTCGGGCCTTTGACCGGCGACAACGTCGTGAACGACACGGTTTGGAAAGGGGAAGAAACGACGGTGCCTTGCGTCGAAACGGTCGAAATCCGGAATTGGTAATCCGTGTGCTGGGCCAGTGCGGTCAGCGTGCATTCATTGGTACCGATCGGGACAATATTTCCCACCTGCACCCATTCTTTATCGACCGTATCATAGCGTTCGATCCTGTATCCGGCGGCACCGATCGTTTTCGTCGGCGGAGTCCACTTCAGGGTTGCTTCATTCAATCCGATATTTTCGGCTCGGAAATTCGTCGGCTCGGACAAGGTTCCTGCGGCCACCGGATCGGAACTGACCCATTTTTGCGACGCTTGATTGTAGACGTAAAGAACATATTCGTTCGCCTGTCCGGACGGAGCCCCCTTGTCTTCGAACGAATTAACGGTGAGATATCCCGTAATCGAGACGCCGTTCCGCGTTAGCATGTAAGAGAAATTCGGGCCCTGATCGGTCCACTTCAGGGTCGTCACTCCGCCGCTGGAGGTGGCGGTCAACGTTGGTCGAAACGACTCGCCGATCCGATACGGATCGGAAGCGACGGTCTGTCCCGTCGTCGTGTCTTTGGCATAGAGGTAGTACGTCTTGTTCGCCAAATTCGTGTCGGGATCGTAATACGAGGTCATCGAAACGCCGTCCAGAATCAACGAACCGTTCCGCACCAACGAATAGGTGTAATTCGCTCCGAGATTGGTCCACGACAAGTCGACCGAGTAATCGCCTCGCATTGTGCCGGTAATGGTCGGCTTCGTGGTGGTTGCCTGCGCGGCGACCAAAATAGTCTCGCCCGAGGTCGGCAACGAAGCGATGGCGAACGGTTCGGTGTCCAGTCCGGTGCCGTTGAGCATTTCTCGCGATTCCAACTGTTCCAATCGCAATGAACGAGGTTTGCTTCCCTTGGATTTACCGTTTTTCTTCGAATGATGATTGTCGCCGCCGCTCAAGAACGAAAGGAATGAAGACATGGGCTCCCTGAATTTAAAGTATACGATGTCAATGCAAGGTAAAAAGCGATAACCTTGCCTATTCTACGCAATGCGAAATGTTTTGTCAAACTGCCTGAACGGCAAAGACAAAAAATTAACGTTTTTCATTATAACATGAATTGGTTGCATTAAAAAACGAAAATTTGGGAATTTTCGCAAAATAATTCAAGTTGTATTACGCAAAGCGTTGCTCCTCGGTGCGAAAATCCGCGAGATTGTGGTAAAATTGTCGATTTCGCCCCCCCTTCGAAATAATTGGAGGCCTCTTTTGGGCAGGCCGTCCTGCGGCCCCCTTTTGCTCCCGGCATCCGGGGGTAGAATGTTTGCGGAAATTTTACTCAGACAGAAAGACGTTGAATGCCGCAAGTTCGAACCGATCTCCGTAATATCGCTATTATCGCTCACGTCGATCACGGAAAAACCACCATGGTCGACTGTATGCTCCGCCAAAGCGGACAATTCCGGGACGCCCAACTGTCCGGAACGCAGATTCTCGACTCCAACGACCTCGAAAAGGAGCGAGGAATCACGATTCTCGCTAAAAACATCGCGATTCCGTATAAAGGGGTCAAGATCAACATCATCGACACGCCGGGACACGCCGATTTCGGCGGCGAAGTCGAACGGGTCCTCCGGATGGCGGACGGTTGCCTCGTTCTCGCCGACGCCGCGGAAGGGCCGATGCCGCAGACCCGGTTTGTTTTAGGAAAAGCCCTTGAACTCGGGCTCCCGGCGATCGTCGTCGTCAACAAAATCGACCGCAAAGACGCAAGGCCGCACGAAGTCGTCAACGAGATGTTCGACTTGTTCCTCCAACTTGGGGCGAGCGACGAAGTTGCCGATTTTCCCTATGTTTTCGCCAGCACCCGGAACGGTTTTGCGTCGCTGACCTGTCCGGAACAGGGAACCGATCTCACGGACGGGACGATTCTGCCGCTCATGGATCTGATCCTCGAACGGATTCCCGCCCCGACCGTCGAAATCGGCGACCCGATGCAAATGCTCGTTACGACGATCGCCTGGTCGGAATTCGTCGGTCGGATCGCGGTCGGGAAGGTCAACGCCGGGAGTATCCGCAAGGGAATGAACGTCGTGATGATGCAGCACGACGACAAGCAGACACAGGGAAAAATCGCCCAGCTTTACACGTTCGACAATCTCGGCCGTACCGAAGTTCACGAAGCGGACGCCGGCGACATCGTCGCGGTGGTCGGTTTGACGGGCATCGAAATCGGCGACACGATTTGCGCTCCGTCGCATCCGGTCGCCTTGCCGAGAATTCACGTCGATGAACCGACGCTTCGGATGACGTTCAGCATCAACAGTTCGCCGCTCGGAGGGAAAGAAGGAAAATTCGTAACAAGTCGACATCTTCGGGATCGGCTGTTGCGCGAACTCGAACGAAACGTCGCGCTGCGGGTCGAAGCAATCGAAGGAACGGAGCATTTTTCGGTCTGCGGTCGCGGCGTGCTCCATCTTTCGGTGTTGATCGAAACGATGCGGCGTGAAGGATACGAACTCTCCATCGGGAAGCCCGAGGTGATTTTCCGTGAGAACAACGGTGTGATCGAAGAACCGTTCGAAACGCTGGTCGTCGAAATTCCCGATGCGCAAACCGGTCCCGTCATGGAATTGGTCGGCTCCCGTCGCGGTCAACTCGTCGAAATGTCGAACCGCAACGACGTGAACATCATCAAGTTCTCGATTCCGGCTCGCGGTTTGATCGGTTTGCGGACCCGACTCCTGACGGCAACGCAAGGAAATGCCGTGATCAACCATCGTTTCGAGGGATACAAGCCGAAAGAAGAAGGAATTCCGGAGCGTTCGACCGGCGTGCTGGTATCGATGGTTCCGGGTAAAGCCAACGCTTTCGCGCTTGATTCGCTCCAGGAACGGTCCCATCCGTTCGTTGCTCCCGGCGATGTGGTGTACGAGGGGATGATCGTCGGCGAGAATTCGCGTAATGAAGATATGGACGTCAACCCGACGAAGGAAAAGAAGCTCACGAACATGCGAGCCAGCGGCAACGATCGGAATATCATCCTGAAGCCGCCGCGACGGTTCACGCTGGAAGAAGCGCTCGAGTTCATCGAATCGGACGAGCTGGTCGAAGTCACGCCGACGATCATTCGGTTACGAAAAATCCTCTTGAAGGAAATCGACCGTAAACGGGCCGCCCGGAAGGAAAAAAGCTGACCCCAAGGGCCGGGACCTGTGGTCCCGGAATGAAACGATTGCCTGTCGTCCGGGACCGCATGTCCCGGCTCTGAAACGAGGCGAACTAATTTCGGCCGCGTTTGCCGAGTTCGTGGTCGACGTAGAAGAGGCCGCTGTTGGAGCCCTTCGAGATTTCGACCCGTTTGTAAATCGACTCGGCGGTCGCTTCCTCTTCGACCTGTTCCTTGATGAACCAGTCGAGCAGGATTTTCGTGGCGTAATCTTTTTCGGCGTCGGCTTGACCGGCCAACTCATAGATCATCGCCGTGACTTTCTGCTCGTGGTCCCAAACGTTTTTGAACAGCGCGAGGAACGAGTCCCATTTCGCGGTCGGCTTGTCGATCTTGTCGAGTTCGATCTCGCCGCCCCGTTCCAGGACGTAATCGAAAAGTTTCATCGCGTGTTCCTGCTCTTCGGTGGCTTGTTGCTTAAGCCAATGGGCGATTCCCGGAAAGTTTTCGCTCGCCGCCCAAGCGGACATCGAGAGGTAAAGGTAAGCGGAGTAAAGCTCGGCGTTGCATTGTTGATTCAGCGCCTGCGCTATTTTCTTACTGATATGCATGGTGTTCTCCTTTTGTGCCGGTGTTTGGGTTTTTCAGGATGTTGGAATGATCCAATTCTATACCCTTCGGCGTAAAAATCAACACCTCGGCAACCCCATCCTCCATTTTCGGCGTTCTCGTCAGATGGTCGTCAAGCCTCGACGATGATCGTCACGGGGCCGTCGTTGAGCAGTTCGACGTGCATTTCCTGTTGGAATGCACCGGTTGCGACCGTGATTCCCTGTTTTTCGACTTCGGTGACGAACAAGCGATAAAGCCGATCCGCTTCGTCGGGACGAGCCGCATCGGTGAAACTCGGTCGCCGTCCCTTGCGGCAATCGGCGTAGAGCGTGAATTGGCTCACGACGAGCATCTTGCCGCCGATGTCCAAGAGCGAACGATTCATCTTTCCATCGTCGTCTTCGAATATCCGCAGTTGCGCGATTTTCGCTGCGAGAAATTGCGCCGCCGTGTCGTCGTCGCCGATTTTCACGCCGAGCAGCACCAACAGTCCGGTTTCGATTTCGCCTGTCTTTTGGCCGCTCTCCGGCAGCGTGACCGAAGCCCGTTTGACCCGTTGAACACAAGCTCGCATGGATTGCCCCGTCGCTGTCGACGCTCCGTTTTACGCTTTGACGATTTTCTCGCGGCCTTCCGTTACGTTTTTCGTGGCGTTGCGGCTGTCGACGACGATCTTGGCGTGCTTCACGATGAACGCGTAATCGAATTGCGTATGGTCCGTCGCGATCAACACGCAGTCTTGCGAAGCGAGAAACGCGGCGGTCAGTTCGACGCTTTCCATCGCGGGAATTCCCGGCCAGTGTCGCATCTTCGGGAGCGTCGGAATATGCGGGTCGCTGTACGATACGGCGGCCCCCTTGCCGATCAGTCGGTCGATCAATTCGAACGACGGCGACTCCCGCGGATCGTCGACGTCTTTTTTGTACGCGGCACCGAGAACGCAAATCTTGCTCCCCTTGACCGCCTTGGCGTGGTCGTTCAGGGCGTCCGTCACCCGACGGACGACATAAAGCGGCATCGACGTGTTGATCTCGCCGGCGAGTTCGATGAACCGCGTCGTGAGTCCCGCCTTGCGTGCGCACCAACTCAGATAGAACGGGTCGATCGGGATGCAGTGTCCGCCGAGTCCCGGTCCCGGATAGAACGCCTGATATCCGAACGGTTTGGTCTTGGCGGCGTCGACGACTTCCCAGACGTCGATGCCGAGCCGATCGAAGACGACTTTCAGTTCGTTGACCATCGCGATGTTGACGCAACGATAAGTGTTCTCGACGATCTTCGCCGCTTCCGCGACTTCGCAGGACGAAACCGGAATCACCTTGACGATCGCTTTCGAATACAGGTCGACCGCCAACGTACCGCTGATCGGATCGAAGCCGCCGACGAGTTTCGGAATTCCTTCAGCGGTGAAGTCGGGGTTCCCCGGATCTTCGCGTTCCGGGCTGTAAGCGAGGAAAAAGTCCTTGCCGACGGCGAGTTTCGACGTTGCGAGGATCGGCAACATGACATCGCGGGTCGTGCCGGGATACGTCGTGCTTTCGAGGACGACCAATTGACCGGGCCGAAGGGTCTTGGCGATTGCCGCCGTCGTCGATTCGACGTAATACAGGTCCGGATCACGGCTGTCGGAGAGAGGCGTCGGGACGCAGATCAGGAGGACATCCGCTTCTCCGAGTCGGCCCATGTCGGAAGTCGGCTCCAGCGTCCCGCTTCCGATGTAGTCCTTGATCCACTCCGACGGAATGTGAGCGATGTAGCTCTTTCCGGCGTTGAGCGAATCGACCTTTTTCTGGTCGAGATCGTAGCCGATGGTCTTGAAGCCCGCCTTGATGAACGCCCGAATGAGCGGCAGGCCGACGTAACCGAGTCCGATGATTCCGATCTTCGCCGTCTTGTCGGCGATCCGCTGTGCAAGCTGTCTGTGCATGGTAGGACGTGA
>JAVBPI010000169.1:0-20056 GCA_031549705.1 Thermoguttaceae bacterium | reverse complement strand
CGATGAGGAAAAACTCAAATGGATGAAAGACAACGGCTTTGAAGCCGTCGAAATCGGTGATCCCGGAGACATGGAATCCGCCAAGAACTGGAAAAAGAAAGCGGACGATGCCGGACTGCAAATCGCTTCCATCTATTTCGGAGGAGCGGAAGGCCCTCTCATGAGCGAAGATCCTGCCGTTCGCCAGAAAGGACTTGATGAAAGCAAAGCGAAAATGGAGATCGCGGCGGCAATGAATTGTCCCGTGCTTGTTTACGTCCCTGTTCGCGGAAGTCAGCCGGAAAGTGTACGCAATCTGCCCGAACGGGTTCTTTGGGAACGAACCGTCGGCGTGTTGAAAGACCTCGGTCCGATGGCAACGGCTCTGAACACGAATGTCATCCTGGAACCGCTTCGTCGTGGCGAAGCATGGTTTATGCGTCAAGTGAGCCAAGCCGCGCGTCTTGTCCAAGAAGCAGGCGTTCCCGGTCTCGCCGTACTGGGGGACACCTACCACATGTATACGGAAGAGGCCAACAGCATGGCGGCATTCATTGCGGGAGGCGACTTGGTCAAACACGTCCATCTCGGCAGCGGCGAAGGCCGGGTGTTGCCCACGGCGAAAAATCACTCGGCGAAAGGACATACGCACACCGATTCATTCCGTGGTTTGAAATACATCGGTTATACCGGCGTGGTCAGTTTCGAATGCGGTGTCGGCGGAAGCGGTGATCGGGCGGTCGAAGTTCCCCAATGTCTCGACTACCTCCGCCAGTGCTGGGAAGAAGCGTAAGGCTTTCGAGTGGAAGCCACAAAGCGGGAGCGGTTGGAGTATCGTCGACGGTTGGCGGAGGGCCGTTCGATCGGGAGCGGTCAGGTGGAGGGGGTGTGCAAGAACTTGATCGGAGCGAGGTTCAAGCAAACGGGAGCTCGTTGGCAAGAGTCCCGAATCGACCGCATGGGCGTGACCTGCTCGCTTTTCGACGGCGACCAATGGGACGCCTGCTGGAAGGCCGCCAATTGATTGCCGACAAAACATCCACGCACCCAGTCGGAGAACCATTTTCGACAAATGCTTGTCGGTCGCGAAAAAATATGTAAGATGGGGGAGGCTGGCGCTCATTGGTCCTCCGCCGCCCCTACAACAATATTTTCGTTGCCATGAAAAATCCCCTTTCATCTATTTTCTGCGTGATTCTCTTCGTCGCAGCCGGTTTCGCCCAAGAAAACCGTCCGATTGTCGACGTTTACAAGGAAAAACTCGCCGACATGCTCGTCGCCAACGACGGTGAGAAAGTCAAAAACGCGCAACAGGACTTCCAAAAGCTCTGTTTCCAAGCCGGCGCTCCCGGACAGGAAAAGGACCGCAAAGAACTCGTCGGCCTGATGCTCCAAACAATGGAAGACCCCCAAGCCGCCGCCGCTCACGGCTGGTTGATTCGGCAAGTCGGACGACTCGGCGACGGTTCCGCAGCGGCGACGATCGGCAAATTCCTTGACTCGGACAACGACCGAATCCGCGATGAAGCTCTCTGGGCGCTCGGCAACATTCCGGCTCCCGAAGCCGTCAAGGTTCTCACCGACACGCTCGGCAAGGAAAAAGACGCCGACAAAGTCGCGGCCCTCAAACAGGCAATTGCGTATCACAAACCGCGCGAAGCCGTTGCAATCAAGTCGCTCGACGAAATCCTGAAAATTCTCTCCGGAACCGACGAAAAAGCGTGGGATGCCGCCCTGCCGCATGTCGCCTGGCTCGAAAAGGCCAATATCGCTTCCGTTCCGTTTTTCAAGGAACGTTTCGGCAAACTTGCCCCTCGAGCGAAAGTTTTGCTGATAGACGCCCTTGCCGTGGTCAAGGACCGCTCCGCGATTCCGCTCGCCATCGATGCCGCGAAAAGCGACGACGAGGAAACCAAACTCGCCGGATATCGGGCGCTCGGCGAAATCGGCGACAAGTCGATTTTGCCGCAACTCGTCCGGACCGTTCAGGAGAAAGACCGATTCGGTAACACGGTCCGCGACTCGCTTTGCCGTTTGAATTTCGACGGCGCCGACCAGGTGCTGATCGACGCTTTCGACAAATCGACCGACAACGGCGTCAAGACCGAACTGCTCGAAGTATTGCGGAAACGGAAAGGCAAAATTGCGATTCCCGTCTTTGAAAAGGCACTTTCCTCTGACGACGAAGGGCTGCGCCGCCGTTCGATTTCGGCGTTGGAAAGCATCGCGGAAGCGTCGGCGATCGCTCCGTTGATTGATCGGTTTTTTGCCGAAAAGAAAAGCGATACCCGTGAAGCGATCGAACGGGCGATCGTTACGATTTCCTCCCGCTATGAAGACGAAGACGGTCGCGGTCAAGCTCTTTGCGACGAAATCGCCAAACGGAGTTTGGACGAACAGGGAATACTCCTTCCGCTTCTTGGACGAATCGGCGGTTCCGCGTCGAAAAAATTTGTTCGAGAACAATTTGCCAATCCCGCACTTCAGGACGCGGCATTCAAATCGCTTTGCGTTTGGCCGGATGCAAGCGTTACGGACGAACTGTATCAATTCGCGTCGAATTCCGGCGACTCGAGAAACAAGGAAGCGACACGAGCTTATCTCCGAGTGATCACGCTTCGAACCGATCGATCACCGAAGGAATCGAAGCAACTTTTCGACAAGGGGATGGAACTCGCCAAGACGGTCGAGGACAAAAAATTCCTGCTCACCCGTGTCGAAACGGCTCGAAGCCGTGAGGTGTTCGAGTTCGCCGCACCGTATCTCGACGACGCCGACTTGCAGCAAGAAGCGTGCCGTGCCGTTTGTGATATGGCGAACGACCACAATTTCTACATGGGACACCGGAAAATAATCGACCCGTGCCTTGACAAAGTCGTCGCCATCGCCAAGGATAAGAAGCTCGTCGAACGAGCCCAACGTTATAAAGAACGCCGTTAAGACGCAATTTCGGATGGTAGGTTGCCGACCGCCGGGCGGCAACGTCCGGTACTCTGGACGCAAATCAGGTGAGCGGCATCCAGTGCGGCCTGTATTTCTGAAATTACGGCGCACGCGACCGCTCGGTGATCGGTCGTCTACCATTCAACGAGTATTATTCCACCCCTTTATGATTTCACCTCGTCCTCTCGTTTGGATCTTTCTGACCGTCGCCGCTTGGAGCGGTTTGCTCTTTCACGTCTCGGAGGCGAAAAACGCGGAACACGACTTCATCCGTTGCGTTCCCGACATGAAAGTCTTGTTCGACCCCGCCAAGCCGATCATGACGACGGTCAATCTCAAGGGGGCTTACGATCATCTGGACGACTTTCTGGGAAATCCGCCCCGCTTGTCGATCGCCGACGTCGGCAAATCGGAAGTCGTCCAAGCCGAACTGGTCGGTGAAACGCTCCGACTCCATTGGAAGACGATCGGCGTGTCGGACATCACGATCCGAATCGAGAATCCGAAAACCGAACACGCGCTGTTCGACCGGGTCCGATTGGAAGCGTGGACGCCGAACTACACCACGATGACGTTCGCCGTCCTCGGCGGTCTCGGAATCATGCTGCTCGGCATTAAATTCATGTCGGACGGCCTCCAATCGGTCGCCGGATCGAGGCTCCGCAACTTGATCGCCACGGTGACGGACAATCGTTTCACGGCGGTTCTCGTCGGCGTCGGCGTCACGATGCTCACCCAATCGAGCACCGTGACAACGGTCATGGTCGTGAGCTTCATCAACAGCCAGATCATGACGTTCGCGCAAGGAATCGGCGTGATCATGGGGGCGAACATCGGAACCACGGCAACGGCATGGTTGATGTCGCTGAATCTCGTGAAATACGGGCTTCCCGTCGTCGGAATCGCCTCGATGTTTTACATGTTCAGCCAAGTCGAGCGGACTCGGCTCCTCGCCATGGTCGCGATGGGACTCGGGCTCGTCTTCTTCGGCCTCCAGATGATGCAGCAGGGATTCATGCCGCTGCGCGACCTTCCGGAGTTCACGCTTTGGCTCGAATCGTTCTCCGCCGACACATATATGGGGATTTTCCTCTGCGTCGGAGCGGGGTGCATTCTGACGCTGATCGTCCACTCTTCCGCAGCGATGGTCGGAATCACGCTTTCATTGGCGTCGATCGGCTTGATCAGTTTCGAGTCGGCCGCCGCGCTGGTTCTCGGTGAGAACATCGGAACAACGATCACCGCCGTGATGGCGTCGTTCGGAACCTCGACGAACGCCAAACGAGCCGCTTATTTTCATCTCCTGTTCAATGTAACCGGGGTCTTTTGGGCGATCTGTTTATTCCGCGTGTTTTTCATCCCAACCGTGATGTGGATCGTCGGCACCAATCCGGAGACAGGAGAGATTCTCAATCCGAAAATCGGTGTTGCCGTGACGCATACGATTTTCAACACGCTCAACACGCTTCTTTTCCTGCCGTTGGCGGGCTTGGCGGCGAAATTTCTGATCGCGGTGATTCCGGATTCGAAAGAAAAAGACACGGAACAATACCTGCACACGACGCTCGGCAAGGGGCGTCTCGACCCGCCGCCGATTGCGATTGAACGCTCCCGCGTCGAAATCCTCCGAATGGGCGAATCGTGCACGCAGTTGTCGGGCAAGGTTCGAGAGATCCTCAACGCCGAAACCCCGGACCAGGCGATCGTCGACGACGCTTTCCGACAGGAAGAGCTGCTCGACCGGCTGCAGGACGAAATCATTGCGTTCACGACGGGAATGTTGGCGGACAACGTTTCGCTCGACATCGCGGAAACCGCCCGGCAACAGCTCCGCATGGCGGATGAATTGGAATCGATCAGCGATTACCTCGTGACGATCTTAAAGTCGGACAGGAAGCTGCGAAAGGACGGCTTGGAGTTTCCGGAGCCGCAACGGACCGACATGAAAGAGCTCCACGACGCCGTCGATACGTATGTTTCGATGATCGTCCAGTTTTACGCCGGCCGCAAAACCAACTTCAACGACCTGATGAGCGAAGTCAATTCGCAAGGGAAAAGCCTGACGCTCAAGGCGAAAACGATCCGCAATCTCTTCATGAAGCGGATGTCCGAGGAAAAGTTCGATCCGCTCGTCGTGATCGCATTCAACACCCAGTTGAACGCCTACCGCCGTGTTCGGGAACACGCCCAAAACGTCGCCGAAGCGATCGCCGGGGTGAAATGAAGCAAGTTGGCTAAAAAGGTAGGCGACCGATCGCCGAGCGGTCGCGTGCCGTACTCGGCACCGGATGCCGCTCATCGGCCCTGAGTTCGGAGTACCGAACGTTGGCGCCCGGCGGTCGGCAACCTACCTTTCTTGCGTAAAATTTTCCGTCGTGCATCGTTTTTCGTGATTGTTTAAGGTATACTTGACGAAACCGTTCGTTTTTCGATCGATTATCCCCTTTAAACGAGCAACCATGACACGCATCATCGCTCCGTTTTTTCTGACGATTACTCTTGTCGTCGCATCATCGACTTTCGGCCAGCAACAAGGATTCGGCCAACCGGTGGCAACTCCCGCGACGCCGCAAGCCGCTCCGGCGAAACCCGCGGCGACCACCGCAACCCCGGCCGCCGCCGCTCCGGCGCCGAAGGTGAAACCGACTCCGTCCACGGTCGCAACCACCGAAGCGGAAGTTAAGGAACGGCTCGAAAGGAAAATTTCGCTCGACTTGGACGAAAACAAGACGTTCGAGGATCTCGCTCAAACCATCGCCGAAAAGACGGGAATTCAGGTGTTCATCGATGCGAAAGGAGCCGGAGCATTGGGAATCACGATGGGGTCTCCCGTGATCAAGGAACCGCTCAAATGTACCGATATAACGCTCACCACGGTGTTGCGGAGGATTCTCGCCGAACAGGATTTGACCTACGTGATCGATGACGGAATGCTCCTGATCACTTCCGTCGACGAAGCGAAGACGAATCACGTCAGCATCAAGATTTACGACGTCGGCGACATCCTGAAGAGCCTCTGCGAGGAGAACGAAAAGTCCGCCGATTACTGGGGAAACCTCATGGACGTGATCGAAACGGTCGTTCAACCGGATTCCTGGAACGAAGGAGGCCAAATGATGGAACTCGGGAGCAAACTCCTGGTCGTCCGCCAAACCAACGAGGTTCACGACGAATTGGCCGCGTTCTTCAAAGAGCTGCGAGACAAAATTCAAGAAACGAAAAAAGACGCCCCCACGGTGAAAAAACCGTAATGCGGCGCGGGATCGCGCGCCTGGGTCGCCCCAAATCGTACTTTTTCCCCAATCGCCGTCGTCGACGGTCATCATGCCGCCGCCCAATCAGGCGACTTCGGTAATCGGGGGCGTTTTCCGCATCAACGATCCGACATCAAAACGGCATCTTTGCCGCTCGATCGCTCATCATGGTCGTCGGTGTGGTTGTCGGTTTGTAAACGGTTGCGCCGGGTTGCGAGCCGGTTCCAGACGGGTTGTAAAGCCCTGAGCCCGGATTGTAGACGCTTGCGGCTCCGACCGTTGCGTTCTGCTCAATCTGGGTGAGCCGTGCCGCAAGGTCCTGCTGGTTCGGATTCGCCTGCAACGACAAGCGGTAATTGTTGACCGCCTGATTCATGTCGCCCCCTTGTTCCCGAAGGAATCCGAGTGCTCGAAGCGCCCGGGCGTTGTTCGGCTCCACGGCAAGAGCGGCTTGAAGTGAAGCAACCGCCGACTGCTGGCAGGCTTGCGTGGCTTCCGCGTTTCCTTCCGATTGCTTGACGGCAGCGTATTCTTGATAAAGCCGGGCGAGTTCGATCTTCGATTCGGCGGACATCGGATTCGATTCCGTCCAGCCGATGAGTGTGTCAAACGCCCCCTTGGGATTCTGCCGCTGCATATACAACACCGAGAGACCGCGATACGCCGCGGCGTCGTTCGGATTGCGGGCAAGGCAGAGTTTGTAGTTCTGCTCCGCGTAATCGAATTGCTGCTGCGCGACCGCCGCCTGACCGGTCTGCTGAGCAGTCAAGCCGAGTTGGTGGTACGTCGCCGCAATATTATAGTAGGCGTCCGGATTGTTCGGGTCCGCCCGGTTCGCCGCTTGAAACGATTGAACCGCAAGATCGTATCGGGCTTGGCCGAAATACTTGACCCCTTCGGCGTTGTTGTTGGACGCCGTGCAGCCGCTGAGCAGCGAAAAAACCACTGAGATCAAGAAAAAGATTGAATTTCGTCGCATCGCCGGAAATCGGGTTGAAGTGTTGCCGCGAATGTTAGCGGTTTTCGGATTCGAGCTCAAGAGCAGTTTTCAGGACGAAACGTTCTTCCGGCCACCGCCCGGTGCTCCGTTCCTCCCCCTTGTCGGTTCGTGAATTGCGTGTATACTCTTTTTTCCTTTGACAATAGGGAATTGGCGCAGTTTGTTTACTGGAGAACTAATCATGTCTCGTGTTTGTGAAATTTGCGGAAAAGGTCGGACCATGGGAAACCGAGTCGAAACTCGCGGTAAGGCGAAGTACCTCGGCGGTGTCGGAACCAAAGTGACAGGGATCACTCGACGTGAATTCCAACCGAACCTCCAAAACGTCAAGGCGACCTTGGCGAGCGGCGAGACGAAAACCGTCCGCGTTTGCGCCCAATGCATCCGTTCCGGCGCCGTGACGAAGAAAGTCAAAAACGCTCCGTTCAAGCTTAATCACGAGTTGGAAGCTGCCGCAGCGGGCGTTTCGAAGAAATTCATCGGTAAGAAATCGGCGAAAAAAGAATCCGCCAAGAAGGATTCGCCGAAGAAGTAAGAGTTTCGCCGATCATCGACGACCAATCGCCGCATTTCGTGCGGCGTTTTTCGTTCCATGAGCCGGCATGCGTATTGATCTTACGAGAACGAATCATCGACCCGACCGATAGGGAGGGTTGGCCCGGGGAAACCCTCCCTATCGATCGGGTCTTGGAGCCATCACGGCGCGGAGTACCGGCTCGATGCCTCAAATTTCTCTGCAACCATCACGTCTTCAAGACGATATTCGGGGACTCATCAAAGGGGAAGTCCGCTGCGATGACGTTACGCGGCAACTCTTTTCGACAGACGCCAGTATTCTCGAACGGCGTCCGCTTGGCGTCGTTTGGCCGCGCAACACCGATGATGTCGTTGCCTGTGTTCAATACGCTTCGGAAAAGGGGATTCCCATTCACCCGCGAGGAGCCGGGACCGGTACTTCCGGCGGGGCGCTCGGAAACGGACTCGTTCTCGATTTCAGCCGATTCATGCGACGGATCGTCCAGCTCGGCCCCGATTCCGCGATCGTTCAACCGGGTCTGATCCGCGAACGGCTCAACGGCATTGTCGGTAAGATGCAACGCCGCTGTTTCGGACCGGATCCCGGATTCGTTCCCACAACAACGATCGGCGGAATTTTGGCCCGAAACGGGGCGGGCGCCCATTGGTTGCGATACGGCTTTCCGATTGATCACCTGCTCGGCCTGACGGTCGTTTTGGCGGACGGCGAGGTGATGAACCTTCGACGGGATTCGTTTCCGCAAGCGGTTTCCGTTTCCGACAGGGACGTTTTTCAGCACGGCGCATCGTCCAATTCACCGCATGCGGGAAATTTCGTGAAAGGGCTTTCTCTCGCACGAAAAATTGTCTTGGGGAAAAAATTCGTCGTTGCGGACGATGTTCATCGGATTCTCGCCCCCTTGACGATCGACTCCGTTCCGACAACGGCGTCAAACGCCCCTGATCGCTGCGGATACCAACTCCGCAACGTGCTTTTGGGCCCCAACCGCACGGAAGTCGACCTTGCCCGCTTGATCGTCGGCAGCGAAGGAACTCTGGCGTTAATCACCGAAGCTCATTTGAAAACGGTTCCGCAGCCCAAACGAGGCGCCGCCGCCGCGTTTTTTTTCAACAGCCTCGAAAAAGCGACCGGGGCAGACGCCGCTGTTCTTCCGTTCCAACCGAATCTCTGCGAGCTGATCGACCGACGGCGCCGCAACAATCTCCGCGAATGGGACAAGCGGTTTCAAGCGTTCATTCCGTTGGAAGCCGAGGCGATTCTGATTGTCGAGCTCGATGCGGGAACCGTTGACGAGCCGTCCCCCTCCAAAGAGGTCCGTGCACGACTGGGCGACTTGGTCGAAGCGGTTGCGGTCAAGGCGCAACTCTGCTTTCAAGCGTTGAAAATCGAACTGTCCGAAGATTTTCGGCTGATGGACGATTTCCTCCACAACGCGGAACTCTCACTTTTCCGGATGCAGCGTTCGTTCCAACCGGTTCCACTGCTGAACCATTTGGCGGTTCCCGTCGACTCGTTGAGCGGCTTTGTGCGCGACCTGCTCGATTTGCTCCAACGCCATGAAATCACGGCGTCGCTTTCCGGACACGTCGGACACGGACATTTGCGGGTCCAACCGATTGTCGACCTCGCCCAAACCGTGCTCGCGCCGACGTTTCGACGGCTGACCGAAGATGTTTGCGGCTTGGTTTGGCAATACCGTGGAACGATCAGTTCCGAAGGAGCGACAGGGATGCTCCTGTCGGAATTCGTACCGCAACAGTATTCCGCCCTTTTTCCGACGTTCCAAAAGATCAAAGAGCTGTTCGATCCGAACCGACTTTTCAATCCCGGCAAGGTGATTCCGGATACGAAGGATTGGACGACGTATCTTCGCCGAGGATTGACGCATCGAGGTTCGACCGGTGCCGAAGAAACCGACTCGAACCTATCGAGTTGGGATTCGCTCCTCTTCTCCCCATCTTCGGCGCCCATCGAAGAGCCGCTCGACGAACCGTCGCCGCAAAAAATCGAGTTTCCGCTCCCCAGCCAACTCGAACTCCAACTGAAATGGAACCCGAAACAGATCTCCGAACCGACGTACCGCTGCAACGGCTGCGGCGATTGCCAAAATTTGAGCCGTTCGGTTCGGATGTGTCCGTTTTTTCGCCGCCGCCCCGAAGAGGAAACCAGTCCCCGAGCCAAAGCGAATCTCCTGTGCGGCGTCTTGGACGAACATCTTGAATTGGAGATGTTGACCCGCGAAAATTCCAAAACGGTCGCCGACAACTGCTTCCACTGCCTGATGTGCCGCTCGGAATGTCCCGCCCAAGTCGACGTTTCCCGATTGGCGGCCCGCTGCAAAGCGGCGTTCGTCGCCGCTCACGGTCTGTCGTTTACCGATCGACTTTTTTCCCGCATGGATTCGTTGCTTCCTTGGCTGTCGCTGTTCAGTTGTCCGGTCAACTGGTCGATTTCGAATCCGATCACCCGCTGGATTTTCGACAAAACGCTCCAAATCCCTTTCGGCCGCAAGCTCCCGACGTTGGCGAAAATCTCCTTTCTGGGACGAATTCAATGGGCGAAGAAACGGGCAACGGTCAAGTCGACCCTGTCGGCGGAATCGAAGGTCGCGCTGTTCATCGATACGTTTGCGAACCATTGCGACACGAAACTCGTCGACCTCACCGTCAAGATTTTGGAGCACCAGGGGATCAGCGTGTATATTCCGTTGCGGCAGCGGACATCCGGCCTGGTTTCCTATTCCGTCGGACACGCCGATCGTGTCGAACGGATTGCACGGCATAACACGCTGCTGTTCGCCGACCTGATTCGGCAAGGATACGACGTCGTGACAATCGAACCGGCTTCGGCCGCCTGCCTGACAACGGACTACCGTTCCGTCCTCGACGATCCGGACAGCGTTCTTCTTACCGAAAACGTTGTCGACTGTTGCACCTATCTGATGTTGTTGCACCGCCGAAAATCACTCCGGCTCGAGATGCAATCGATTCGCAAAACGGTCGGTTTTCACGCTCCCTGTCGCAGTATCGCCAACGGATCGGGACGTCTCGACGCCGCAACGCCGGCGGAAGAACTGCTCCGACTGATTCCGGGGCTCAATGTCCGACGATTCGAGGAGGGGTGTTGCGGCTTGGCGGGAACGTTCGGTTTGAAAAAGGAGAACTACCGCCAAAGCCTCCAAATCGGCGTCGGGTTGTTCAAAAAGTTGCGGGCTCCGGAAATCGATTTCGGTGCGACCGATTGCAATTCGTGCCGCATGCAGATGGAACACGCTGTTCCGAAACCGACGATCCATCCGCTCCGAATTCTTGCCTATGCTTACGGCTTCGCCCCGGAAGTCGCCGAGTTGATTTCCTAACCGCGTCGATCGATTTTACTGCTCTTTTGTCAAATTGCGCAAAATTTGCGGTTTTTTCTGAAATTTCCGGTTATTCCAAAAGTATCGATTGTCCGGTCGCCGATAGAGAAGATTGAGAACTTACACTCTCTAGTAGTGCAGCGACTTTCGCCCATCGAACGAGTGCTTGCGAGGACAACATGAAATTGGACAAAACAAAAAAAACAGTGAAACTGAGCGGTCTCGTCTGCTTGGTTGCCGCGATTTATTTCCTCGGCGGCCCCGGTTTGTCGGCCCAACAAACACAGTTGCAATTGGTTCCTCCGATGAACGGAGCTTCGGACGACTATTTCATCTTGAGCGACGACGACGCTCATGTTCCGAACTCGATCACGTTTCGGAAGCCTTCCCGCAACGTCAAACAGCTTCCGGAGGCGACTTCGAGAACGCAAGATTATCGAGGGCGGGCACTGCCGGTCGGTTACGATTTGCCCTCCGGACCGATGGAGGGGTCGGTGATTCCGCAATATTTTCTCAACGAAGAAAGCACGCCGGCATCTGCGGAACCGGAAAAACTGCCGACGAAAAAACCGACGCCGCCGCCGAAACCGATGGCCGACCCGTCAACGCAAGGCGGCGGCGTCTCCGAAATTCCACTCGGCGATTGCAACGAATTCTATGGCGGCGTTTACGGCGAATGCTCTCCGATGGTGATGAATAATTGTTTCACGACCTGCCCGATCGTCCAGCCGTTCGGCTGCGGATTACTTGACAATTTGACGTTTTTCGGGGGAATGACCGCTTTTCGGACCGAGATCGACGGTCCGCAAAAAGGAAACTTCGGGATCACGGAAGGGCTCAACTGGGCGGGACCGGCGACGCCGCAAAACACGATCTCCGCGCAGGTCGGATTCCGTGCCGTGCAGAGTAATCTTTTCGGCAACACCGAATACAGCGACGGTTCGTTCACGAAAAAATGTCGGGAACAGTATTTCGTCACGGCGGGATTTTTCAAACGGGATCTCTGCTATCCGGTTCAAGGGGGGGTCGTCTTCGATTGGTTCCATGATGCGGCGTACGGAAAAATCGAGTCGGAACAGATTCGTGCCGAACTCTCGTTGCGGACGTTCAGCAATTTGGAATACGGGTTCCAAGGGGGCTTCGGCGTGTCGAAAAAAGACTGGAACGTCAACCGTGACGGCGAACCGGCAGTACTCCGATATCGACCGGAGAATTATTATCTCGGGTTCGGTCGCAAACATTTCGAGAACGGCGGCCTCGCGGAAATTCGAGCCGGTGCAACGGAAAACGGTGATTTCGTCATGGGAGGCTCCGGCGAATTTCCGATCAACGACCGCGTTTCGCTCAACGGCAGTTTCAGCGTTCTCTGTCCGAAAGAGGGGAACAAAATCGGCGGATACGGTCGGGAATGTTGGGAAGTGTCCGTGGGAATGGTTTTCTACTTCCGCGGCGGCGCCTGCTCGAAACCGTGCAATCCGTGCCGTCCGATGTTCGACGTCGCCGGCAACGGATCGTTCTTCAATCGGTTTTCGTGGCGGTAAAATAGCGATTTGCGGCTAAAATGCAAGCGTTCGTCACTCGACGGTTCTCGCTTGGAAAGGGACGGTATTCTCCGGTTTCCAGCGACCGGTCGGATCGTTGACGAAATTTTCGTACGACGGCTCGGCGGTGAGCCGTCGCATCGCGGCGGCGTTTTTGACGAAGAACGTCAGTCGAGCGCCGGGGCGTCCCTCGTGAGAACTGGCGTACCACTTCACGTCGTTCGATTGCGTTGCAAAAAACCGATTGCATTCGGTGTAGAATTCCGCCTCGACTTGCCGTGTCATCGCAAAGTCGATCTCCAGCGCCGGACGGAGCTCCGTCGGTGGAATGATCGGCGCGGAAAGGAGCCAGAATTTCGCGATCGAAAAATAAATGATGATCCCGGAAACGTCGACGAACGTCGCCACGAACGGCGTCGACGCCACGGCCGGATCAACGCCGAGCCGCCGGAATACGATCGGGAGCATCGCGCCGACGACCGAGCCGAACAAGCAAATCGCGGCGACCGCCTGGCAGATCGTGATCCCGAGCAGCCAGCGGTTTGCGCCGTCGAGCACCGACTCCGGCGTCAGTGTTGCCCGAATGAACGCAACGGCTCCCAGCGACAGTCCCAGCGCGATTCCCATGAGGATTTCGTGCCGAAAAACACGGAGCCAATCGCGCAACCGAATCTGCCCCAGCGCCATTGAGCGGGTAATGAGCGTCGCCGCTTGCGAACCGCTGTTTCCGCCGGTCGAAATACAAAGCGGCACGAACATCGCCAACACGACGAGCTTACCGATTTCGTCCTCGAAATGGGCGAGCGCCGAAAATGTCAGCAACTCCGCGATGAACAGGCAGACCAGCCACGGAATCCGCTTCTTCCAGATCGTCAGGAACGGAACTTCGAGATAATTCGCCTCCATCGGCATGACACCGCCGAGTTGGTGCGCGTCTTCGGTCGCTTCCTCACGGATCACGTCGATCACGTCGTCGTGCGTGATGATCCCGAGAATATGGTGCTCACGGTCGACGACGGGAACCGCGAGAAAGTCGTATTTCGCGACCGCTTTGGCCGCTTGAACCCGATCCTCGTAAACGCCGACCGTAATCAGGTCGCGCTTCATGATGTCGCGGACCAACCTGGTCGGTTTGCCGATCGCCGCAAGGAGCTGCCTGGCGGAAACGAGACCGACCAAATGATCCCGCGCATCGACGACGAAGAGATAATAAACCATCTCCAAGTCCGCCGTCTGCTTGCCGATTTCCGCAATCGCCTGTTCAACGGTCATCGCTTCGTTGAGCCGGAGAAAGTCGGTCGACATCTCGCTGCCGCAACTTCCGACGGGGAACATTTTGAGCCGCAAAATGTTGTGTCGGTGTTCCGGCGGCAACATTTTCAACAGTTCCTCGACGGCGTCCGGACTCGATTCGCGAATCAGTTCGACCCGACTGTCCGACGGCAGGTGTTCCAGCAGTTCGACAAATTCGTTGCGCGGAGCCCGTTCAAGAATCTCGACCTGAATGCGCAACGGAAAATAATCGAAAATTCCGACGCGGTGTTCCAAATTCGCTTCCCGCAGGATCCCCCAGATTTCTTCGGGGTTGAGCCCCTCCATGAATTCCGCGGTCCGCGCCGGATGCAATGTCGCACAAAAATCGCGCATCTCGGCTGCCTTCTTTTCGACCAGCATTTCCCGCAGTTCGGGGAGGTAAATCGGGTTCGAGCTGTCCATGATTTTAGTCGGGAGCGCAACTCCCGGCTCGTTGGAGGAGATTTCGTGACATTATTCGCCGATTTCCCAAAGGGTTGCACCGAGAGGAGTTACACAGAGAAATCGTTTGCCGTCCGACATGAACGAAACGTCGCGCACCGGGCGGAACTTGCCGGGAAACCGCTTCAACGGCTTGCCGGTTTGAGCGTCCCATAACACGACCGAACCGTCATCCGCTCCTGTAAGGATTTGATTCCCATTCGGGCTGAACTCAACGCAGGTCAACGGCGACGGCGAACCGGTCAAGCGGAGCGGCTCCTTGTTCATCGCCGTTTGGAAGACGATCGCGGTTTTGTCCTGCGACGCCGTCGCGAACCGGAATCCGTCGGCATTAAACGCAACACCGTTCACGGCGGCGTGATGTTCCGACACCGTTTGCAGCGGCTTCAATGTCTTGGTGTCCCACAGGATCGCCGTCTTGTCCGCCGAAGCGGTCAACGCCTTCGAACCATCCCGACTGATCGCAACGTCGTTGATCTCTTCGCCGTGTCCGATGAGGCGTCCGAGATTTTCCCCTTTTTTCGCCAAGTCCCAAAGGACCGCCAGACGGTCGGCGCCGCCGGAAATCGCTTTCACCGCCGTTCCGTTCACCGCAATCGACGTTATCCGATCCGTATGAACTTTCGACGCAAAATTCTCCTTGTTCATTGCTAAAAGCGCTATCGAAAACAGGCGACCGTCCTCCCCCCCTCCCAGGAGCGTTCGGGAATCGGGGGAAACCCAAATCGCCGCCAACGGTGTTTTCGTCGAGAAAAAGTTCGTTTCGGAGCCGTCTGCCGTGTTGTAAATCGTAACACGTTTGCTTTCGTCGGCGACGACGAGCATGGATCCGTCCCGACTCAGTTTGGCATCGAGAAACGCCTTTCCGGAATGGTCGAAGACTCGAATCGGCTTGCCGCTCGGCAACTCACCCAACAAATCGGGCGGCGTTGCCGGTTGCGACGGCGACGTTTCCGTCGCTGTTGCCGCCGGATCGACCGCCGAAAGATCCCACAACAATGTTTCCACGCCGCCGGACGTCAGGATCGAGTCGCCCCCCTTGCCGAACGCGACGGTCCGAATCGGTTCGTATCCGACTGCTTGATCAGAAGCTTTCGACCAAATTTTTCGGACGGCGGCCAGCTTGGACGGATCGGCAAGCATTTGCTCGACTTCCAGCGGAATTTGCGGAAGCGTCCGGAACGGCTCCCAGGTTTTCGTGTTCCAGAGCAGCGCGCAACCGTCGGCGCCGGCGGTTGCGAGCAAGGAGTCGTCCGGTTTCACGGCCAGCGAAAGGACGATTTCGGGAAGCGGGCCGAGCGTCTTGAGCGGCTTGAGTTCCTTGGCGTCCCAAATCAGCACGGTTTTGTCCTCCATGCCGGTTGCGAACCAATCCCCTTGCGGTGAAAAAACGATTGAACGGAACGGAACCGTGTATTCCAGCGATTGGATCGATTTGCCGGTCGGTTCCCAGAGCCGAACCGACTTGTCGGCGGAAGCGGAAAAAAATCGACCGTCCGGCGCAACGGCAATACCCCAAACCTTGTCGGTGTGTCCAAGAAGAGCGCCCAACGATTTTCCTGTCGCGGTGTTCCAAAGAACAAGCGTCCGATCCGATGACGCCGAGACGAGCCGCGATCCGTTTGCCGAAAACGCCAAACCGTTCACGGGCCCCGTGTGTCCTCGAAGCGTTTGCGTCAACTTGCCGTCCTGCGACTGAAAGATGAGAATCTGTCCATCGTCCGCGCCGACGACGAAATACTTTCCATCGGGGCTAAACTCGACGGAAGTCAACGGGGCGGTGTGGGTCAAGGAATACGCGATCTTCCAGTCTTGCGTGCTCCAGCAAACGCCGCTTGAATCGCCGCCGACGGAGACCGCCAGGGAACCGTCGGGAGAAAACGTCACGAAATTATTTCGAGGCGACTTCGAATCGGTTGCGGGGTTTGGCGTTCCCGGCTTTTCCGGAGAGAGCCGCAACGTCGGTTTCAACGCCGGCAGTTTGGCGAACGGATGGTTCTTGAGCAGTTTGACCGCTTTTCCCGGCGCTTGGAAACCGAGCGATTCGGTCAGGAAAAGGGACGCCTTCGGCTCGACGGCGCAGGCGATCATTTGAAAAGCGTCAGCGGAAATCGCGGCAAGGGCGACGGGGAAGTCAAGTTGACAACGAACGAGTTGTTTGCCCGTTCTGGCGTTCCACTGGACGAAGGTTTTGTCCTTCGACGCCGTATAAACGGTCGATCCATCCGGCGCGAAAGCGACGAACGTCACGTCATCGGTGTGTCCTTCGAGTTTGAGCTGTTCCTTGCCGTCGAGGGAACCCCAGATGATCGCCGTTTTGTCGGCGGAACCGGAAACGATCCGATTCCCGCTCGGATCGAACGCCGCACAGAGAATCGGGCCTTTGTGTCCCTTGAAATCGACGAGTTTCTCCCCCTTGGTCGGATTCCAAAGGGACGCCGTGCGGTCAAGCGATGCCAGGAGAACCCGCTTGCCGTCCGGCGAAAAAACGGTCGCGGAAATCGCTTTATTGTGTTCGTCCAACGGTCGAAGCGGCTTGCCCGTCTTGGCATCCCAGACGACTCCCTGACCGTTGTCGACGCCGACGACAAGTTGGGAAGCGTCAGGAGAGAGGGCGAGCGACATGACCGCCCCTTTGTGGTTGGGGAAGAGTAAAGTCTCCTTGCCGGAATCGGCATCCCAGAGCGAGGCGGTGCGATCGCCGGAGCCGGTGAGCAGCAGTTTGCTGTTTTTACTGAACGCCAACGCCGTGACCGCCGAACGGTGCCCCTTCAACTGGGTGAGTTCCTTGCCCGTCGAAACGTCCCAGAGAATCACGGTCCGATCGTTGGAACCGGTTGCCGCGATTTTGCCGTTGGGACTCATCGCCAAGGCGAGAAGCGCGGAGCGATGGGCGCCGAGAACCTTCGTTTGGTCGGCCGAGAGATGAGGAGGAGCCGAAGTGCTCTCCGCAGAGGTTTTCGCAGAAGGGGAAGGGGATGGAGCGTCCGGAGTCGTCGGAACGGGAGGTGTCGGTTGGGGGGCCGGCTCTTGAATCGACGCCGAAACCGTTCCGCTGCGGGCAACCTCCGCCGGTTTCAAGTTGCTCCGGTTTTCCACGGGAACGACCGTCGAAGGAGGAATCATCGAGTGATCCGGATCGACAAAATCGACCTCCTGAGAATCGTCCAAGTTGATTCTTTTTCGGGGTTGCGAACCCGGCGTGGTTTCATCCGGATGCTCGTCGATGGGAGTCGCCGGTTCCATCGACGGTTTGGATTGTTTTCCCGGGGCGAACACGACGACCATGAGGAGAACGATCAACGCGCAACCGACAATGGACCCGAGTAAGATGAGGAACAGCGATTTAAGTTGCGGCGAAAGTCCTTTTGATTTTTTCCGTTTCGGTGTTTCGGCGTCGACATCCGCGTCGGGGAGCTCGACTCCTCCGACGGGGGGCGGAACCATGGAAACGGCTTGCTTGACGGCTCCGGGAACAGGAGGTGGAACGGCGGCGTGCAACGGCGGCGGCAGCGCCGCTTTCGAAGCCGAAGCGGTTCCTCCAGGTGGGGGGGGAGGGAGAGTGTGTTGTTGCACTTCATCCTCTTCGTCCGATTCCGGAGGGAGCAGTGCAGCAAGTTCCGCTTCCGAGAGATCCCCTTGGGCTCGTCCGGCGCGCGCGGCCGGCTTCATCGGCGGCGGGGATCCACCAGGCAACGGAGGAGGCGTCGGCGGTACGGGCGGAGGAACTCGGGACATATTTTCAACAAAAAAGAGCCGGGGACGAAGCCGGTACTCCGGCGCAGTCCCCGGACGGAACACAAAATAAAGCGTCGACAACGATTCCGTCGACGGTTCCATTATAAAATTTCCGGGAAAGAATACAAGCGCAATGGCGACGTGTTCAGAACGCGCGTCGGTAAATTCCCGCTGTTTTTTCCCCGACTCTTGAATCGTCGACGAATTTCGCAAAAATTCATGGAAAACAGGGATTCTCAAACGTCTTACTGGCATGCAAACCGAACACCGTCTCATCGTGGAGCGTCTGTTGAAGGAAAACCTTCGCGGACTTGTTCTCTTTGCACGACAATGGGCCGGCGCAGCGGCGGAAGACGTCGTTCAAGACGCGTTCGTCAAACTGCTCAACGAGGAAAACTGTCCCGAGTCGCCGAAAGCGTGGTTGTACCGGGTCGCCCGCAACGGAGCGATCGACCGACAACGGAAGGAAAATCGTTTTAAAAACGATCCGGAGCGGCTCGCCGATTGGTTCGAGCAGGTTGACGAGAAACCGTTCGACGGCGAAGCGTTGACGAAAGCTCTGGAATCATTGGACGCCGACATTCGCGAAATTGTCGTCGCGAAAATTTGGGGCGACCTGCCGTTTCGGGAGATTGCCGAACTGTCGGGACGTCCGATCAGTTCGGTGCATTGGGATTACCAACGCGGCCTCGACAGGCTGCGCAATATTTTGAAGAACGATGAGCACTGAATTCGAACAAAATTTAGCGGCGATGCAACCGAAACTGTTGCGTGAAATCGAACTCCCCCAAGAGCCGGGGATGGAGTCTGTACTCAGACGCAATTCCCGGGTGGGTGAACCCACTTGGCGATACGCAATCGTCGGCCTGGCGGGGTTTTTCCTCGGCGTTATCGCAACATATTTTGCGATGCAACCCGAAATCGAAACGCAACCGACCGTGGCGGAGCGAATCGTCGTGTTGCCGCTGGACGATCAGACGATCGGCACGCTGCGGCGTCCCGCCGACTTGGCGAGGATCAAGCCGTTGACCGTTTCCGTGCAACAAGTCGAATCGCCGAAAATTTTAACGCCGTTGTCGCGCTTCGTCATCCCCGCGCAGGCGGGGACCTAGACGAAAAAACGCAGCAGACCGTTTGCATCCGTAGTTAAAGTGTGAAAAAGGATAAGGACATTTCACTCTGGGTCCCCGCCTGCGCGGGGATGACGGAAACTTTTTCAATCAAGGTGATTCGATGAAACCCTGGTATCGACGCAAACGTTGGTGGGCGGTCGCGATCGTGCTGCTGCTCGTTTATTTCTGTCTGGTGCCGTCGCCGCTGCGGATCTCGCCGGAGACGACCGGTTACACGGAGCCGCTCACGCCGAACGGCGACGTCGACTACTTCGGCGTCTACGAAAAAACGTACATCGACAAGCTCTCGCCGCCGGAGGACAACGGCCAACGACTCATGATCGCCGCCTGCGGACCGAGAATTCTCGAACAGGCTCACATGATGGAAACGGTTCCATGGGAGGAGTTGCCGACGAACGAAATCTCGAAAAACTGGTTCGAAAACCGTTGGACGCCGCTCTGCGAACACATGGGAATCGATCCGTACGCCAAGCCGCGATTTCACGACTCATTGGATTTTTATAGCTTCATGCACAAAACGTGGGAAACGAACAAGAAAACGGACGAGCGTCTTCGAGACAGGCAGAAAGACGAACAACTTTGGGACAAGCTCGTCGCCGCTCCGTGGAAAGCGGAAGAGCATCCCGATGTCGCCGATTGGGTTAAAGAACGGTCGCCGGTTCTCGATCTTTTCGGCGTTGCGGTTCGTAAACCGAATTTCGTCTGCTGGCGTTGGCGGGAAAAAACAATATATTCGATTCTGCTCCCCGATGTGCAGGCGCAACGGAGTTTCGGTCGGGATTTGCGTGTTCGTGTTACCGAACGGCTCGGCCGAGGC
>JAVBPI010000248.1:0-13514 GCA_031549705.1 Thermoguttaceae bacterium | reverse complement strand
CGTCCACGTTCGTTTTCGCCGATGATCGCAAACGTTTTTGAATGCGATACATTATTTCCGTGAGCCGCTCCGCCTGAACCGCTTGGATGCGGGTTTCGGGCAAAGCGCGGCGACGGCGCCGCGGCACATGGAATCACACGTCACAGATTTGGACGGCGTTACGCAGCGATTGAATGCCGTTTTTGGGGATGAATTCGTGGGCGAGGAAGCCTTTGAATTTCGTCTCCTTGATCGCCTTGATCACGACGGGATAATTGATTTCCTGTTTGTCGTCCAAGTCCTGGCGGCCGGGAACGCCGCCGGTGTGGTAGTGTCCGATCACGTCCTGATTCTTCTTGATCGTTTCAATCAAATCCCCTTCCATGATCTGCATGTGGAAGATGTCGTAGAGGAGTTTGAAGCGTTCGCTTCCGACTTTCCGGGCAAGTTCGGCTCCCCAAGCGGTATGGTCGGCTTGATAATCTTTGTGTCCCTTGCTGTTGAGCAATTCCATGATCAGGGTCACGCCGTGCTTTTCGGCGGCGGGCATCAGCCGTTTGAGGCCGACGACGCAGTTGGCGAGTCCTTCTTCTTCGCTGATTCCTTCCCGGTTGCCGGAGAAGCAGATCAGGTTCGGAACCTTTTTCTCCGCGGCGACCGGGAGGAGCGCTTCGTAACCTTCGATCAGTTTGTCATGATTTTCAAGGCGGTTGAATCCCTTCGGAATGTTTCCGACGCCGTTCCCCATGGTCACGATCATGTCGTGTTTGTTGACGGTGTCCCAATCGTTCGGGCCGACCAGGTCGATGCCGACCATGCCGATCTTTTTGCAGATTTTGCAAAATTCATCCATCGGAATCTTCCCGAAGCACCATTTGGAAACGGATTGACGGATATCGCCTTTGACGGTCAACGCTTCGATTTCCTCGGCGGTCTGGGCGAGAAGCGACGTGGGAACGGCAGCGGCGGCGGCTCCGAAAGCAAACGATTTGAGAAGCGAACGGCGAGAAATCATGGATACTCCTTGAAATGTCGGAAAGAAATTTCCTTGCCACCGCAACGATGCGGCACGATGGAGAAAATTCTACCGAAAGCCCATGGAAAAAACAAGACGGAGAAGGAAAGCCCGTAATTCACGGATGACGCCCCCTTTGATTGCACGGCGGGATGCGGTGGGGTATATTGGGCGTTCTTTCCATGGATACTCATTTACTCAGGAGCGTTTTTCATGAAAATTTACGTTGCATTAATTTTGTTCCTCGGGCTTTTCGCCATGCCGGCATTAGCGCAGATTCCTTTTGAGGCGGTCGAACGGGTCGACATCGAACCTGTTTGGTCGGGGCACCCGGTCGGTTTCAAGTTGTTGACGGCGGGGGACGATCAGTTCGCCGCCTATTACGACGCGGATCGAAACCTGGTCGTCGCCCAACGGAAACTCGACAGTAAAGATTGGACCATCAAGCGACTGCCGACCCAAGTCGGTTGGGACTCCCATAATTACGTCACGATGATTCTCGATCGGGACAATTTTCTCCACGTTTCCGGAAACATGCACTGCGTGCCGTTGATTTATTTCCGAAGCGACAAGCCGCTCGACGTCGAATCGCTCCGCCAGATTCCGAGCATGACCGGCGATGACGAGAAACGCTGCACCTATCCGCAATTCGTCGTCGGGCCGAGCAAGGAGTTGCTTTTCACCTATCGGGACGGTTCCAGTGGGAACGGCAACCAGATTTGGAACATTTACGACGTCGACACGAAAACATGGAAGCGGCTGCTCGACAAACCGCTCTTCGACGGCCAGAAAAAGATGAACGCCTATTTTCATCCGCCGGTCGTCGGGCCGGACGGATATTATCACATGACCTGGGTTTGGCGGGACACGCCGGATTGTGCGACCAATCACGATATTTCCTATGCCCGCAGCAAGGATTTACGGCATTGGGAAACGAGTAAAGGAAAGCCGTACTCGTTGCCGATCACGCTGCAAAGCGGCGAGATCATCGACCCGGTGCCGGTGAAAGGGGGGCTCTTGAATCCGCTCCAACGGATCGGTTTCGACCGTGAAGGGCGTGTCGTCGTTTCCTATTCGAAATACGACGCCGACGGAAATTTTCAGATTTGCAGCGCCCGTCAGGAAAACGGGGAATGGAAGTATTACCAAACGACGGATTGGGACTACCGTTGGGAATTCAGCGGCGGCGGGTCGATCATCGGCGAAGTCGGTTTCGGACCCGTTGAAATGGAGAACGGGAATCTGACGCAGCATTATTCGCACGCCAAAAAAGGGGGCGGCCGCTGGATCCTCGACGAAAAAACGCTCAAGCCGACCGGCAAGGCGCCCGCCGCCGTTCGTTGGCCGAAAGAAACGGGGAACGTCGAATTGGACTTCGCGGGAATTCAAAGCCGCACCGGTTGGGATGCCGCCGACGAAGGGAAACCTTTCGAAAAGAATCAGGTCCGCTATGTGATGAAATGGGAATCGCTCCCCGCCAACCGCGATCGCGCTCATCCGGTGACGCCGCCGTCGACGATGCTCCGCGTTTACAAATTGCAGAGCAAACCGTAAATGCAAAAACGGCAAGGCGGCTTTCCGGCTTGAAATAATTCGAAAATGGTTCATAATATCGGCTCGGTTTGACATCCCTTCCGATTCGCTGAAAGCCGCTATATTATCGAGCAGGTGATAAAATTTGATCCGTTGTTTGAGCCACTGCGGTGTAGGGTCCGCCGCGTTTTGAACTCCGCTACGCTCCGTACAAAACACGACTTCGTTCATTTTTTATTGCCACTACATTAATGAGTCCGTTCGATTTTCTTTTGCAGAACCAACCGCTTTATCCGTTTCGTCTTGAGCCGATCTACAAAGATTATCTCTGGGGCGGCGATCGGTTGCGCACGCTGTTGGGCCGCTCGCTCCCCAAGGATGCGATCGCGGAATCGTGGGAAATCGCCAACCATCCGCACGGCGAGAGCGTGATCCTCAACGGTCCGCTCCGAGGCCGCAATCTTGCGGAAGTGGTTGAAAATCGTTTTCAGGATTTGGTCGGCGAGGACGTGTTTCGTCGGTGTAGCGACAATCATCGTTTTCCGTTGATGCTGAAATATCTCGATGCTCGTTTGCCGCTTTCCGTTCAAGTGCATCCGAACGACGAACAAGCGAAAGAAATGGGATTTCCCGATTTCGGCAAAACGGAAGCGTGGGTCGTCGTCGACGTTCTGCCCGGTTCATCGCTTTGGCTCGGCACGAATCGCCATTATTCGAAACAAGAATTGGAAAACGCGGCGTTTTCCGGGGCCTTGGCCGATTGCCTCCATCGGGTCGAACCGAAAGTCGGCGATTGCTTTTATCTGCCGCCGGGAACGCTGCACGCCCTCGGAGCCGGAATTATGGTCGCCGAAGTACAAACAAACAGCGACCTGACGTTCCGGCTGTTCGACTGGAACCGTCTCGATGCGAACGGAAAGCCGCGGGAACTGCGCATCGCCGAAGCGTTGCGTTCGCTCCCTGAAACCAACGGACCGGTCGAGCCGCAGCACGTTCTTCCTGCGGAACACGAATTCTGTGAACGGCTGCTGGTTTCCGAACGGTTCACGATCAACCGCTGGACGCTCACGGAGCCGTTCGACTGGAAAAACGACGGTCGGGCCCACATGTGGACCGTGCTGGACGGATCGGTTCACGCGTTCTTCACCGCTGGACGACGGATCGCTCCGAGAGCCGAATCCGGCCGCAGTCAGGACCCCGAAGTGGTCGAAACGCTTCGTCGGGGGGACTCGCTGCTTGTTCCGGCGATGAGTACGTCGGTTCGCTGGAATGTTGACGCCGAACAAGACGCCGTCCTCCTCGACGCGGTTGTCATGTGAAAGTAAAATAGGGGGAGTAAGAGACGCGGAGTACCGGCTAAATGGAGGAAAATGATGAGTGATCCCGTATTGCGTTCGTATCCGACGTGGGAATATCCGAAGTACACCCCCGGCGAAACGGTCGGACTGTTCATTCCCTGCTTCATCGACCAATTTTATCCGTCGACCGGCAAGGCAATGGTTCGGCTCCTCGAAAAGGAGAACATTCCGTTGGAGTTTCCTGCCGAACAGACCTGTTGCGGTCAGGCGGCGTTCAACAGCGGCTATTGGCCGGAAGCGAAAAACGTGATGGAACACTTCGAACGGGTTTTCTCGAAATACCGTTGGATCGTGACTCCGTCCGGTTCCTGTGCGGCGATGTGCCGGGTTTTCTTCGAGCAGCTCGATCCGGGCTCCAAGGGGGCGGTGCTCGGCAAGCGGGTTTTCGAAATCTGCGAGTTTCTCGTCGACGTTCTCGGCAAGACCGATTTCAACGCCCGGTGTCCAAAGAAAGTCGGCCTCCACATCGGCTGTCATGGACGGCGTGAACTCAATCTCGTCGACGCTCCGATGAAACTGCTGCAAGGAATCCGCGACGTGCAATACACGCCGATCCCGTTCATGGAGGAGTGCTGCGGCTTCGGCGGAACGTTCAGCGTCAAAATGGCGGGGACCTCGTTGGCGATGGGACACCGCAAAGCCGAAAACATTCAGGCGAGCGGGTGCGACCTCGTGGCAACGACCGACATGAGCTGCGTCATGCATTTCGGCGGCATCATGCAACTCGACCCGGTGATGAAGAACATCCCGATCGTCCACCTCGTCGAACTGCTGGCGATGTAAAACGAGTCGGGACCTTCGATCCCGACTTTTCCGCATTCTTGCATCTCGATGCCGGAGAGGGTAAAATACGCGGAATCGTTCCTTCCGCCGTGATGTTTCTTTCCCGACAGTCCCATGGAAAAAGCCGTATCCCGAGTCCCGTTCACCTTGGGTGGAATCGCCCTGATTCTGCTCGTGTTGGCGGTGTTTGCTTATGTTCCCCTCGGAGCGCAACCGACCTCGTTCGGCCCGGAACCGACCAAGGAATTGGACGAAAAAGTCAAATTGTTCTTCGACGATATCCTCAACGGAAACGCCTCCAAAGCGTTCAACGAACTGCTTCGGGCGTCCTCCGGCAACGAAACCCTTTCGGGAATGAAAACGAAGCTCGACGACGTGAAAACGCAATTCGGCGAATTCCGGGAATACGAAAAAATCGACACTCATGCCATCGGCAAGGATCTCGTCGTCGTCCGTTATCTTTTGAAGTGCGACAAATATCCGGTCATCTGGACGTTCACGTTCTACCGGTGTCCGCTCGGAGCCGGTGCGTTGTCGACGACGCCAAGCCAATGGTTCGTCGTCGGGTTGCGGTTCGACACCAATCTCGATATGCTCACTCTGATTAATCATTAATGTGGTGGTAAAAAATGAACGGAGCGGTGTTTTGTACGGAACGTAGTACACCGCCAAAGCAAATTTTGTGAGTTGCCCGTTTTGCCGGAACACCGAAGGTGTCCGTGCGGCGCCGAGGCAAACGACTAATCAAGAAAATGGCCCGATTGTTGGCGGTTGATTGGGACGACGTCGAGTTGCGTTATGTGCTCGGTTCCGTTCAAAAAGAAAATCTGACGGTCCTGAAAGTCGGCGTCGCTCCGCTGGACGGCGATTCCGAACCGGCTCCTCTTCTCCGGGACGTTGCGAAAGAAGAACGGATCGAACCGTGCCATACGCTTCTCTGCTTGGGCCGCAATCAGGTCGAACAGCTTTTTCTGACGCTTCCTCCCTGTTCGTTCAACGAGATTCCGATCCTGCTGCGGAACCAACTGCTGCGTGAGTTGCCGAATTTCGGGGAACAGGACATCGTCGACTTTCTCGAACTCGACGGCGACGCCGATTCCGAGCACAAAATTCTCGCCGCGACCTTGACGTTATTGCGACGGCAATCGTTGATTCGGGCATTCCGTTCCATCGGAAGGCAACCGGATAAGATCGGTCTGCGGGGAGTGCTCGCCGCCGAACTGCTCATTCACGCCGGATTGGCGGCGGATGGTTCCGCCCTCAGCGTTTGCGTCATCGGCAACGACATCGAGTTGGCGATCCTCGAAAGCGGTCGGATCCTGTGGGTCCGTTCGTTCCGACTTCCCGAAGGATTGCGGCTCCAGGAAATGAACACGCGGATCGTTTCCGAAATTCAGCGAACCGTGACCGTCGGCGTCGACGTTGCGACAACGACGCCGATCGAACAGGTTTTTCTCTTCGGAACCGACGACGAAGAGACGACGCTCCTTGAAACGCTTCGATCACAAGGGCTGAACGTTCAAACCGTGAATCCATTCACGATGGAACACGTTTCGGCGAAAGAGATTCCCGACCAACCGGGTCGCTTTGCACCGCTGCTGGGACTTTTGCTCGGTGAGTTGCCGAACCGGAAAACGGCGATCGACTTTTTGCATCCGAAGGAGCCGCCGCGACCGGCGAACTACATTCTCGCCGCCGTACTCTTGATGATCCTGCTCGGTGTCGTCGGATACGGTTTGTTCTATTGGAACCGGCAAGTCGTGCAGGGTTTGGAACAGGAACTCGCCAAGCTCGAAGCGGAACACAAGGAGACCGCGACGCAACTCCAGCAGACGCAATCGATTTGGACCGTTCTCAACGAAGCACACAAATTCGACACGCAGGGAGCGAATTGGCTCGACGAACTGCGGGAACTTTCCGTGGCGCTTCCGACGGAAAAGGATTTAGTCGTCACACAAATGGCGTTCGCGGTTGCGAACGATCGCCGTTTCACCGGTTCGCTCCAACTGAGCGGTATGGTCCGCGATCCGTCGGTACTGATGACGCTCCAAAACAATCTGCGAGCCAAGGGACTGTACCTGATGTACTATCCGCAACCCTCCCCGAACCCCGCCGGCGGCGGATATCCCTGGCTGTTCCGAACCACGATCTGGAGAATCAAACGCTGAAAGGTAGGTTGCCGACCGCCGGGCGGCAACGTCCGGTACTCCAGACTCAAATCAGATTCCAGTGTGGGGTACCACACGCAGCCGCCCGGCGGTCGGCTCCCTACCAACCCTCTTCAGATAATGTACACCTTACTTCACCAGGACGCTCACTGCGGCGCTCGCCGCGGGACGCTGACGACGGCTCATGGAATCGTGCAGCTTCCCGCATTCATGCCGGTCGGGACGCTCGGCACCGTCAAGGGGGTCGAAATCGGTCTGCTCGAACAGACCGGCGCCGAAATGATTTTGGGTAACACCTATCATTTATCGTTGCGCCCCGGCGAAGAGATCGTCCGATCGCTCGGCGGACTTCACCAATTTTGCGGCTGGAACGGTCCGATCCTGACCGACAGCGGCGGCTTCCAGATTTTTTCCTTGGCGAAAATCACGAAGATCGACGAGCAGGGAGCGACTTTTCGTTCGCATATCGATGGAAGCAAAATCGTGTTGCCGCCGGAACGGGCGATCAAAATTCAGGAAGCGCTCGGCAGCGACATCGCGATGGTGCTCGATCATGTCGTTGCGCTGCCGAACGACCGAAAAACGTTGGAAGACGCCATGCTCCGAACCGTCCGTTGGGCCAAGCGGTGCAAAGAGGCCGCCGATCATCCGTACCAGAAACAGTTCGCGATCGTTCAAGGGGGACTTGATCCGGAACTCCGCCGCCGTTGCGCCGAAATGCTCGCGGAGCTTGATTTTCCCGGCTATGCGATCGGCGGACTCAGCGTCGGCGAAACGCCGCAGGAAATGTACGACGCCCTTGATTTCACGCTTCCTTACATGCCGGTCGAAAAACCACGGTATTTAATGGGGGTCGGCAAGCCGGAGGATATTCTGAACGGAATTTTACGCGGCGTCGACCTGTTCGATTGCGTGATGCCGACCCGCAACGGACGCAACGCCCAGGCGTTCACCGACGACGGCCCGCTCCGTTTGCGCAACGCGAAATATCAACGGGACGGCCGACCGCTCGACGAAACGTGTCCGTGTCCGGCGTGCAAGCGGAGTCGCGGATATTTGCGACATTTATTCATCGCCGAAGAGATGCTCGGCCCGATCCTGCTCACGATCCACAACATCACGTATTACCAACGGCTCGTCGCCCGCGCCCGTGAAGCGATCGAACGGAATCGGTTCCGTGAATTTTACGACACGACAATTGCAAGATTAACGCAGGATTAATGCGCGGAGTACCGGCTGAATGGAAGAGTTGATTCTGATATTAACCGCTTGGCTCGGTTTTCTCGGCGCGGCGATCGGAAGTTTCCTGAACGTCGTCGTCTATCGGCTGCCGCTCGGCAAAAGTTTGGTGTCGCCGCCGTCCCATTGTCCGAATTGCATGCATCCGATCCGTTGGTACGATAATGTCCCCGTGCTCGGTTGGCTCCTGCTCGGCGGAAAATGCCGCGATTGCCATCGACCGATCAGCGCCCGATACCCGCTCGTCGAAGCGGCCTGCGGCGGCGTCTTCGCAACCGTCGGATTCCTTTCACTCCGGCATGCGAACGATTTGACGTTCTCCAATCTCTTTTTTCTGTCCGGAATTTACTCCGTGTTTATCGTGTCGCTCTTTGCCGCAGGATTGATCGAATACGACGGCGAGAAAGTTCCGTGGCCCCTGATCGTTCCCTCCTTCGCGATCGTCCCGTTCGCCTGCTTTTTTGCTCTCGAACACGGGCTTTCCGCCCTTCACGGTTACGGAATGATCGGTAGCGCGATTCAGTACGGTTTTATGCTCGGAGTCTTGACGGCGTGGTTTTTATATCCCAAAACGGACGGCCCGATTCCGTGGGGAAGAGGAATACTCTGGAGCGTTTGGATTGCTCTCGGCGGTTTTTATCTCGGTTGGCTGATCTTCGTTGCCGTGCTGTTCATGCTCCTCGCCGTGGGAGTGGAGCGACTGATTCCCAATCGGGTGGGACGCTGTCCGTATCTCTTGTTGGCGTTGATGTCGTTCGGCGTTTTGATCGGAACGCTCATTTAGCCGGTACTCCGCGCCGTGTTGGTTCGCATTACGAATCGTATTGGATCAACGAAACGACGTTCGGCGACTTGATTTTCTCGCGGCCGTTGAGGAACGCCAATTCGATCAGGAACGCGATTCCGGCGACGACTCCGCCGTTCTCTTCGATCAGTTCACGGCAGGCATCCATGGTGCCGCCGGTTGCAAGCAGGTCGTCGACCAAGAGAACCCGGCTCCCTTTTTTGATGGCATCTTCATGCATTTGGACCGTGTTGCTTCCGTATTCGAGTTCGTAAGATTTCGAAACGGTTTTGTACGGGAGCTTGCCCGGCTTGCGGATCGGAACCAAACCGACCCCCAATTCGTACGCCAACGGAGCGGCAAAGATGAACCCCCGCGCTTCCGGCGCCGCAATGGCGTCGAACGGTCCCCACGGAGCGACTTTTTCCTTCAATTGACGGATCGATTCGCGGAACGCGTCCTTGTTTTCGATCAGCGTCGTGATGTCGTAAAACAGAATTCCCGGAATCGGAAAATCCGGGACCGTACGAATATGGTCGGTGAGCTGCATGGGAGAGGTTGGAAGTTTTCCGTCATCCCCACGCAGGCGGGGACCCAGAGAGTAAACATCGAATTATTCTTGCACCGTCCGTTGAACGAATAACCCATTAACAGCGCGTGTGCAAACGGTTAACAACGATTTTCGTCTGGCTCCCCGCCTGCGTGGGGATGACGAAACACCATATTATCTGTTGCGATTTTTTTTCGGTTCGTAAACGTGGTCCCGTTTGTTGAGGACTTTCGCTTCGAGGATTTTGTCGATCGACGGAACCATTGCGTCCTTGTCGCTCGGGTCGACTCGTTGGATTTCGGCGAGGACGTCCATCCCTTCGACGACACGGCCGAAAACGGTGTGTCGACCGTCCAGAAAGCTGGTCGGGACGAACGTCAGGAAAAACTGTGAGCCGTTCGTGTTCGGACCGGCGTTCGCCATGCTGAGCGAACCGCGGAAGTGTTTTCGAGCGTCCGGTTTCTGGGTTTCGCAATCGATCGCATATCCGGGGCCGCCGCTTCCGGTGCCGGTCGGGTCACCTCCTTGGGCCATGAACTGCGGTAGCACACGATGGAACACGATTCCGTTGTAAAACCCTTTGTCGACCAACGACACAAAGTTGGCGACGGAGTTCGGGGCTTCGTTTTCGAACAGTTCGATCACGATGTCTCCTTTGGACGTCTTCAGGAGAACTCGCGGCAGTTTTTTCGTCGGATCTTTTTCACCCGCCTCGGTTTCCGCTCTCCGGATTTCCTGTTCTTTGGCCCAATCCTTTTTGAACGTCGGGAGGCTGCTGATCAATCCTTGGATCGACATCGCCTGCTGCATTCCCTTTTCCGTTTTGGAGAAATCTTTGAAGAAACGTTCCATCGCACCGTTGGTATTGGCGATTTTCAACCATGCATCGGCGTCGTCGAGGTCCATGGTCATCAGCGCGGAGAGTCCGGCGAAAACGTAAAGGACGTCCCCATCCGGGGTGATTCCCTTGGAAACCAGGCGTTTGAAAATGCCGACGGACGGTTCGAAGTTGTCGCGGCGATATTCCCATTCGACAAGACTGTAAAGAAGATTTTTCGCATACGGATTGCGGTTCGGCGCTTCATCGAAAGCATCCAAACCGACCGCGACCAACTGCTTTTGCAGTTTTTGGCCTTCCGCGTATTTTTCCTGATAGGTTTTGTCGATTTCGGTTTGCCGCTCCGGTTTGGCGTCCTGATTCTCGATAATCAGTTGGTTGAGCGTTCGGACGATCACCTTGTACTGTTCGTAGAGTTGCATGAACTCTTTGTTTTTCGGTCCGAGCGAGTCGATTTCCGCCAAGGATTGAACGGGGGCCACGGCCGGCGGAGCGGGAGCTCCCTGTTGGGGTGCCGCAGGAGGGGCGGCCGGCGCGGGAGCGTCCTGAGCGAAGAGTGTCGTGGAAAAACAAAGCAAAACGGTAAAAATGAAAATTCTCATGGTCGAATTTTTCGTAAACAGGGGTAACTCGTTCATGTCGAAACATTACTTCCCCGTTATACGCTTTTTTACCGTTTTCGCAACCCCACGGAAGATTCGGGGTTCCGTGGAACCTTATTCCATGGGGATCGCCCCGGCAAGGAGTTCGGCGACGCGGACGCAGAAGTTTTCGTTCATCACGAGGACTTCACCGCGGGCCAAAAGTCGACCGTTGATGTAGATGTCGACGGCGTCACCGGCCATTTTGTCGAGCGAAACGACGGATCCCTTGCGGAGCTTGAGAATGTCTTCGAGATACATGTTCGTCCGTCCCAACTCGATTTTAACGTCGAGTTCGACCTCGCTGATTTGGTCGAGCGTTGCATGTTCGCTGCTCGGAACGGTTCCGCCGAACTCCGGGAACTGGAATTCGATCACTTCGGTCGGCAAATCAATCTTACCGGTCGCAATGGAACGGAGCGAATCGTCCGCCCGCTTCAAGAGATAATCGATATCGCCGTGGGGAACACCTTCTTCGTCGGCGTCCGTTTCGGCGGGCGGATTGTGGTGGGCGGGACCACCGATTCCCCCCATTCCGATCGGTTTCGGCGCTGCCGGGACAGCCGGTCGCGCCGGAGCTGGTGTAGGATGGGGCGAGGCGGGGGGCGGAGCGGCAGCACTGACTCCTTTCATCAGCGACTCGATTTCCGATTGGTCGAGAACGCCGCCGGAAGTTGGAGCGGGCGCTGCGGGAGCGGGCTTGGGAGCCGGAGCGGCGGATTGGGATGCGCCACCGAAAAGGGCGTCCAATTCGTTTTGATCGAGAACGCCGCCGGACACGGCCGGCGCAGCAGGAGCGGGCTCCGGAGGGGGAGGAGGCGGGCCACCTCCCATGCCGCCGAGAAGACGCTCGATTTCGTTCTGGTCTAAAACATTGTCGTTGCCCATGGATTCCGTTCCGTGATTTTATCGGCGCAGCGAGAGGTTTTCGATGCGCCGGCTAAACAATGACTACATACTTTCGGTTTTTGCGTCGGGACAAACGACGTCCTGAACATAGGGGACGCCTAACTCCGTGTTGACTTGGCGAACGATTTTGCCTCGAATCACGTTCAAATGGGGATTCGTTCGGTCTTCCAAACTCGATTCCCGCAAAATCGTTTGGATGATGAACCGAATCCTATTTTCTTTTTCGGCGTAAATCTTGTCGTACTCCTTGGCGTCGCTTTCACGAATGATTGCAATGAATGTACCGATAAAACCATCCATTTTCGACGGATTCGTGGGGTTCGTGTCCTGAACCTGGAACTTCGCCCCAAACGGACGTTCGATTTTTTTGACTTTTTCGGTTTCGTCCTTCGGAATCGCCGGCGCCGTGTATTGGGGGTCGGGCTGTTGGTCGATGACTGTTTGATGGGATTTTTGAACATTCGCCGCAACCTGGCTCGGCGACGGCAGGAGAAAGAAGAGCAACAACGTTTGCAAAAGAATCAACGAAACGAGGCCGAGGATGATGTACAGCCGCGAAATACCCTTCGACGGCGCTGCAGGTTGAGCGGGAGCCGCTACATCGGCCGGCAATGGTTCAGCTTGTTTTACATCCTTGGCCATGGTATTTCACCGTCGCAATCAAAGGGTGGAGGTGGGAATCCTTCTTAATTATAGTTTACTTTCGGTCGAATGCAAAGAGAGATTTTTTATTTCCGCTCAACGCATCGGGACGTTGTCGAGGTATTTCATGTTGCGCTCGGTTTTATCTCCTTCGGTATCGCGCAGATAGCTCGAAAGCAGGATGACTTCGACATACGAGTTCGCCAAATCCGGATTTCGCTGCACCACCGGATCGCTCCGACCGAGCGGTTCGTGGGGGCCGACTTCCATCACTTGAAAATAGTGCCGCTTCAGCCCTTTGGTCACGAGATATTCCTGGACATTGATCGCTCTGGCATACGCTTTGTCGTCGACCAATCGGCCTGTCTGCTCCCCTTGCGCGGCGTGTCCTTTGATCAGGATTTTATACGGGGAACCGACCAACTGCGAGTAAATGTCGTCGAGATCACGTTTTCCTTGGGCGTTCAGTTCGTCGCTGCCGTGGTCGAAGCGGATGATTCCCCCCTTGATTGACTCCTCCGACGGGCGGATCGATTGAACCAACGGCTGTTCACCTTGAGGAGCGACGACCGGTTGGCCCCCCCGCATCACGTCGAGCCGCTTGGAGCGTCCCGTCGCGCTGATTTTCTGTTTGCTGGCGTTCGCGTTCCGATCCGACGGCGATGAATTGGAACCCATATACCCGAACCCTTCGCGCAACGATTCGATCACCGCTTCCGTTTTCGCGACTTGCAGCGTACTCATGGAGTAGAGCATGATGAAGAAGCAAAGGAGCAGCGACATCATGTCGCCGAATGTCAATACCCATTCGGGTACTCCTGCTTCCGGTGGTTTTTCTCTTGCCATAGCTGAGGGCTGAGGGGCGAGGGGCGAGGGGGCAGAGTTGGCAAACGCTTACGTCCTCAACTCGTCCCTGGTCCATCGTCCTTCTTTATCCTTCTTCTTCTGCCGGACGTTCGTTCGGTGGGACGTAGGTGAGCAACTTTTGTTTGATGACACGCGGGTGTTCGCCGGCTGGAAGCGCACCGACTCGCTGGAGGGTGATGTCCCTGATGCGGAGTTCGGCGTCGGTCAA
>JAVBPI010000241.1:0-5146 GCA_031549705.1 Thermoguttaceae bacterium | reverse complement strand
TTCCCCAATATTGGGCCAAGAGACCGACAAACCGCCGTACTACCTGACCGACGCGGAACTCGACAAGAAACTCGGCGTCAATGAGAAGGCCGAAGCTCCGAAGGAGTACGTTTGGGTGATTTACTTTCACCGCGTCCCCGGTTCCGGTCTTGATCTTCGCCGGTATCATCGCGTTAAACGCCCAACTGCTCGGCAAGACGTTCTCGGTGATGAGCCGCATCGACTGGTGGACGCGAACCGTCACCGGAACCCTGTTCATCGCCGTCGGTGTCTGGTTCTCGCTACGGTATGTTTACGAGGTTTTTTGACTTCGGATAAACCGCAACGAAAATGGTTTTAATGCCATCAAAAGCACCATTTTGCTTGATTAGGCAAATACAACTGGAATATCATTGACTGACAAATGGCCTGACGGACAAACTTCTGAACAAGCTTGATATTCGCAGAAACGAACATTTGTGAGGGATATGAAGCAGCTTAGGCGGTTTCCGGTTCTTCCTTCAAGTGCTTTTCTTCCTGCGGTTCGGCGTGAAGATAGGTTTCACTTCGTTGAATCCGTTGCGCGATCTCTTTTTCGATTCGGTCGCAAATCAAGTGTACCTCATGCAAGCTCAGGTCGGGATCGAGATGGATATTGACCTTGATAAACGTGTCGGCGCCCGCCGTTCGGATTTTCATGCCGTGAAAGCGTTTGATCTCCGGGAATTCCCGCAGCATCATTTCGACTTGTTCTTCGATTCCTTCGGGCGCCTTGTCGAGAAGTACATCAATGGCCCTCTTGCCAAGACGGTACGAAACGTAGACGATGATTACAGAAACAAGCAGGGCCGCGACCGGGTCGGCGAAATAATAACCGAATTGGGCGCAAATCAGGCCGAGCAGGACGACCGCCGAACTCCAGATGTCCGTTGAAAAATGAAGCGCATCGGCTTCGAGTGCATGGCTGTTTGTTCATGATGGTTAACGTCGAGCGACATGCAGCAGTGCTTCGGCTTTATCACCAAGCGGTTCACCGAAGAACTCTCGATAAGCCTGGGCGATTTCGACGTTTTCGTGACACAAGCGTATCTTGCTCCGGTCGATACCCGTTTGAATGGCGTCTTTTCGGTCGTAAATCAACTCTGGAAGCATTGCCAGTTGCGGTGGGTACGGCTGTCCACCGCCGCCGAGACAACCGCCACGGCAGGCCATGATCTCGACGAAATCGAACTGCTCCCCGTCGTTTTCGATGGCGTCGAGCAAGCTGCGCAGACTGCCCGGTGTTTCGACGACCGCGATACGGAGTTTCCGGTCTTTCATATCAACCGTATCTTCACGCACCCCAACGATACGGCCGAACGGCATCGGATTGACCCAATTGACGATCTGTTTCGTTCCTTTGATTTCGACTTCCTTTTGTAGCGGGGCGTTTTCTTTTTGCGACAAATAATACGCCGTCCGAAGAGCCGATTCCATGACGCCACCCGTTCGACCGAAGGCCACGCCGCCTCCACTTCCCCGGCCCATCAGCGAATCGTAAGACGAGACGGGAAGATTCATGAAGTCGATTTTCTTTTCGTGCAAAATCGTTCCCAATTCCCTCGCCGTCAAAACAAGATCAATTTCGGCGAGCCCTTCGCAGCCGGGTTGAGCGGTCAGCGTATTCGAACCGGGCCGCTTGATCTCCGTCTTTTTTGCCGTACAGGGAGTGACAGCGACATTGAAAATCCGTTTCGGATCAATTTTTTCTTCCTGCGCGAAATAGGTCTTGATCGTCGCGCCTTGCATCATGATCGGGCTTTTCGCCGTCGAAAGATGCGGGACGAGTTGCGGTGTAAACAACTCGGCGAACCGGACCCAGGCCGGGCAACAACTCGTGAACATCGGATATTTCGAATCCGAATTCTTTTCAAGACGCCGGAGCAATTCCGACGCTTCTTCCATGATCGTCAGATCGGCACCGAAGGTCGTATCGAGAACATAATCGCAACCGAGCTTTTTGAGCGAGGCGACCATTTTCTCTTCGACGTAACTCGGCGGCATGTTAAACATCTCGCCCAGTGCAACGCGGAGAGCCGGTGAGGTCGAAACGACGACGATTTTATCGGGATCAGCCAGCGCCGCCAAAAATTCGGCGGTCTCGGACCGTTCCGTGATGGATCGCGACTCACATTGGATCGTACACTGGCCGCAATTGATACAGGAGAGTCGGCCTTCCGATGAACGATTTCCCTGCACGGTTGCAGGGCGAGTTCGAAGGAGTGTCGAATCAATTCACGTCCTCGTTTGAGGATGAGGCCTTCCATTGGGTTGATGACCTGACCATCAGGAGCGGCTCGTCCAACGGCTTGAACGTCGCGAAAATAGGCTCGGGCTTGTTCGAGAAACAGTTTTTCAGCGGCGGTTTCGACGGGATTGTCGGACGATGTCATGGCGACTCCTTGGATAAGCTGCTTTGAGAAAACCGCCAACTTAACATGTTTTGCCCAATCGCGCAACCCGTTTTTACTACACCCGCCACGAACCATCCGGCGCTGATTCAGCGGGCATAAAACTCCCGAACCCGTTTGATGGCGTCAAAACCGGCAAGACGGATACAATCGTCAACGCACTGCATCGCCGGCTCGTCGTCGGCGAGGATCATGTAGTTGCGTTTCACGGAGCCGACGACGTAATCGAGTCCAAGAGGAATCGCGCGGGTCAGGAAAGCGCTTTCGAGCGGGCTTTTGACGGGGGATCCGTCCTTGCGTTTCATCGGGAGCATCACCGTGAAGTTGCTGAGCCCGACGGAAGCGTGGAACCCTTGAAAATCAGGATCGTCGTGAATCATTTGAAGGGCGGCAAGAAGTCGGGCGAGATTGCCGTCGACATCGGAACCGATCGGCGCAATACCGAGATCGAAAAGGAGATCGTCGTTCGGAATCCCGATTTTTCGAGCTTCGGCGAGCATGAGCTTGGCGGCGGCGAAGGTTTCCGCCGCCGTATGACAAGCGGACGCTTGCCCGTCTTTGAGCATTTCGGAGACGAGAAGGATTGGTCGAAACGGTTTGATGCGGTACAGCTCGAACATTTCGCGTCGGAGCGGCGAAATCGAATTCAGGATCGGTTTGCCGACGGAATCGTCGTAAGCCCGCAGCGCCGCTTCCGCCAGTCCGGTGTCCGGCGTGTCGAGGGAAAGCGGCTTTCGTGTCGCCGCTTGGACCTGCCGCACCGTTTCGGCGAGGAAATCGGCCGAGCGCCCCCCGACGTTGACGTCGATGTAGGCGGCTCCTTTTTCGTCTTGGAACCGGGCCAATTCCTTGATTCCGTCGACGTTGCCCGATTCATAAAGTTCGTGGGTGGACGGCACGGAGTCGTTGATCGACTCCCCAATGATCGAAATATTCGCTTTTTGCATGGAGTTTAATCTTTAATGAATAACCTGTTGTGATTTTTGATATTTGTTGTAGAGTTATCAACTGCCCCAATTTTTGACCCCTATTTCTGTTTTTCGTGTTCATTGAGGAGGGGCGATGTCGTTGATGAATCCTCAACATGTCCTGTCTCTGCAGTAGGGTCGATGGTCCGATAATTCAATGCTCTCAAAATCGCCTTGCGCGAAGGCGGCTTGTATTTTTCGAGCGCCGTCAAGGGTTTATGCCCCAAGAAACAACACGCTTCAAAAATGCCGATTTCCTCAATGAGTTCCGTAACTCTTGTTGCCCAAAACGAAGTGAACGGCTTTTTCCATAGTTCCTTGATTCTTCTCTCGCCTCCTTTGATGGTCCCTGTTAACTCAAAGTTTTTCAAGTCAAGCTCAAGCCTCTTTTCAATCGTATTTCGGTTGATGTGAAAATAGTCAGGAAAAATGTAAAGATTTCCGGGAAAATTCTGTTTGTGAATCGGCTCCCATTCGTTCAGAAAATCTCTGACCTCTTGAAAACAGGGCATTTCCGTTCTGATGCTTCACGGTGAGCGGTCTTGGGCGAGTAAATCGTTATCATCTCATCGTGGACATGATCCCACCTCATACCCCAGAGTTCGGAAACGACCCGCAACCCCAGAAACCTGATGAAAGTGAACATGCCGACATATTGCAGACTTTTCAGAGGAGTCAATTTGCATTTTTTTCCGCTCTTTACCGCATCGATAATCTGACTGAAAGTCTTTACCGAAATGAGTTTTTTGGGGGTCTCCTTTTTCCTCGCCTTGGCTTTTTCCTGCCCTGTAAACTTCAATTCGACAGCGAACAATTCCGAATCATTTGAAATCAGTTTGATTTTGCAACATGCCTTAGCAACGCTTTGATCCGACCAAATCGCTTTTCCGCAGTTTGCCGTTTTCGAGAGTGTTTCCAATGATTGGCAATACTTTGCAAATCATCTGGAACAAGCGAAATCACGGGCTTACCTTTTATCGGATCGGCGAGCGATGTCCGCAAAGGCGAGTCGATATGTTTTTTTCGTTTGGGGGGTAAATTCCTTAAACTTATAGAACATTTCAACCAATTGAGCGAGCGTTGTCAACCGATCCACGGTTTTTTTGACATCGCCGATGAGCAATCCTTGGTTGATTAAGGTGTTATAGATTTCTGAATGAAATCGTTTCAACCTGTCGATAAAGGCGATCAAGTCGTCCTGATAGAGCAGTGTCCCTGTTTTTGCCCAGAGTCTTCGACACTCGTTGAGACGGTGTATCTTCGTCGTAAAGTCGTTGAGGACCGACTGTAAAGTCATTCCAGCGGTTGTTTCATCATGCAAGACCTTACTTCTTTGCCGATATATACCTCTTGCCAGTCGCCATTAATATTACATCGAACCAACCAGATACCTTTTTTGCAACTCTCTCCGGTTACTTCTTTTTTCACCGCCACTTCATCGTGTCTTCTTCCCCTCGGCTTTTGACCTTCCGTTTCTCTCGGAGGTTGTCTTAACTTACGACTGTCGTTGATTTTAAGGTGTATTCTTCCTGTGTCAATTAAGATCGTTTTCCCGTTCTGGGCCCACACAAAAGATTACCGCCTCCGAATTGCGATAATACATGTTCTCGGGAGCGTTTTCTAAAAGGGGGTGAAATTGATGTTGTCCGAAAGCTCGATTTCTGGCAGAATATGGTTTTTTCACGACGAACGGATTCGCCATGCCCACGAACGAACGCCCGACCGAAAACCTTCGAGACATTCGCCGCC
>JAVBPI010000111.1:0-46918 GCA_031549705.1 Thermoguttaceae bacterium | reverse complement strand
GGCGGCGAATGTCTCGAAGGTTTTCGGTCGGGCGTTCGTTCGTGGGCATGGCGAATCCGTTCGTCGTGAAAAAACCATATTCTGCCAGAAATCGAGCTTTCGGACAACATCAATTTCACCCCCTTTTAGAAAACGCTCCCTCAGAGAAGCGGTCAAGTTACATTACAAAGATGTGAAAATATGGAACCTTTCTTTGAGTGTAAGTCGCCCAATCAAAAAGAATTCATTTTCCGATTTGGCGTTTGCTTTGGATTCTGTTCAAGATGAGTTTGGTGTTTTAATCTGCAAATCGGCCGGTAATTGTACAAACTTTATAAATGGGAAACCCAAAGGAAGAATTTTTCAAGGAGCCGACTCAGTTCGATCTTTAGTAGTTGGCTCAATCGCCCATGATCGTTCGCAACACGACTCTGCTGAAATAGATAATCCCTCTCCTTTTTCTCGTCGCGGGCCGGGGCCTGAGTATATTATTAAGCCGGAAGTGGTACATTATGGCGGAAATGCAGGAGCGAATCCACAAGGTCAACCAACACAAACTGGAGTCAAATCACTGTCAGTAGCAGGAGGGATTTGTACTTCGATTGGAACAAGTTTTTCTACACCACGAATAGCAAGTCTCGCTGCTGGTATACAGCAAGAGCTTGAAGAAGATTTTAATCCTTTGCTCTTAAAGGCATTAATCGTTCACTCTGCTACATATTCGAGTAAATTGAATATACCTAACGAGGAAAGAACGGATCATGTTGGTTTCGGCCTTCCCAAAACCATCAATAATATCCTTTATAACTCACAACACGAGATAACATTGATTCTGAATGATAGTTTAGCAAGAGGTGAATCTATCGACATAATGGATTTTCCCATGCCTAAATGCCTAATCACAAATAATTTTTACAGAGGTCAGGTTATAGCTACCCTTGTATACAATCCCATTCTTGATGTTTCGCAGGGGGGTGAATACTGTCAATCAAATTTAGATGTAAAATTTGGATCGTATGACTATAAATCAGATAGAGATACAAGCAGGCCAACAATTCTTAATCCTGTTGGAAGAGCGGGAGCGATGAATTTGCTTAACCAGAGTCATTATAGCAAGCGAAAAATAAAACCTGACGATGGAGATTTCGCACTGATGGAACGATTGCGTATTCAATATGCAGACAAATACTATCCTGTAAAAAAATATGCCGTTGATTTCAGTGATTTAACAAATTCTAAGAGGGTACAAAGTTTGGCTGCTGATAGAAAATGGTTTTTATTTCTTCGTGGATTGTACAGAAACCATGCAGAACAAAAGGCGGATCGTCAACGAGATGCGTTAAGTAAAGATTTTTGTTTGATTATGACCATTCGTGACCCTTTGTTAAAAGAAAATGTTTACGACGCTGTAACGCAAGGACTCGAAGCAAATAACTTTTGGCATAACAATATCCAAATTTCTGGCGGAATTAATCTTTTCCCTTAATGTAAGGCGAAATTTGAGCGATTTCCTGTCATTGTTGAAAATATTGCAAAACAATGAGCATTATTTCCTCTTGGGCTTGCTGGGGAAGTGTCGGCCAAGCTGCTTTGACGAACCGAAAGACTTCCTCGGAGTGGTTATCCAAGAGTGTGACGCTTTCTGTGCCAGCAGCAATTTCGAGTTCTCCTAAACCCATTACACAGCAATAACTTACATCGTCTGAAGGAAATCCTGTCCTCTCCGCTCTGGTAATTTGGGGCGTTTCCGCAAGGGGACGCCTCTTTCCGTTTCTTGCCGCTAAATGCCGTGTTTTTCAGGGCTTGCGACGAAAGCACTGTATGGGGCGTTTCCACTCCATGCCGCTCGTTTCCGCCCTCTGCCGCCACCTGCACCGTCGAATATACCGTCAATTTTGAATCGACGTTTTTCCTTGAATTTATGGGGTTTCCGAACAAGTCTAATGGAAAACATGCAACCGTTGGGAAGGTCAAGGGAATCGTGTTTGCATCACCACCTCCCGAACAGGTATCTGATAATCTTGATGCTCTGGCTATGCAAACCATGCAAGGAAACGCCCCGGCTTCACCGTCTGCTATTTCTACACCGAATACAGAGAGAGCATTTCCACCACAGCAAATGAGCCATGAGGAACAATGTCAATGGCTTGAAAACAGTATCCTTCAAGATATTCTTGAAGGTCGCCCAGTGAGTTTTCAAAAGGCTCTGCACAACGATCTTAAACAACGTATTACACCAATGGAATTGGGCAACCTCTATCTAAAGATTCTTCACGAAGCCATTGAACATCATATACCGGAACAACTAAGTCGAATTTGCTGTCGCGACGAAGAACTGGATGCAATAAGAAATGACAAGTCAGCCGAAGTGAAGGCGGCTATTAAGGAAAAGAACGAACGACTTGAAAAATTGCTGCCAAAGAGTCGGGATATGGCGAGGAAAAGACTGCGAAATATTGCCGGAATGCTTTCGGATGGTGGGCAGTTTGGTTTTGGTGGCGGCTCTAATCCTTTTTTTTCGATTTATCGGGAAGAAACGGTCAAAGGCCAAAGGGCATACTCTCTCACGGATGTTGAAACTGGTGACCTCATACTTTTCGACACAATGGCGAATCCTCTTGGGATTGAGAGAGGATACCTAAATCGTTGATTTTAATTAGAATCGCGTATTTTGTTCATTTAATCATTTTGTAACATTCAACTCAGGAGAATTCCATGAGCCAAGATTTTGACGAACAAGATTTCAACGAGAAGGAACCCCACTGGCTGGATGACTGGTGGGAAGCACAACGTGCAATCAAGGCAGAACAAGACCTCTAGAGCGTATTAAAAACTGATCTGGAGTAAAACGGGAAAAAGGAGTGAACTTCCGAATTGTTCGACCAAACGGACGATTTCAGGGAGGAACTCATGGCGAAGGCGTATTCGATCGACTTGCGGGAACGGGTGTTGAACGACATCGACGCGGGAATGTCCACGGAAGCTGCGGCGAGAAAATATTCCGTCAGCATCTCTTGGGCGTACTCGCTGAAAAAGCGACGACGCGAAACGGGGAGCATCGCTCCCAAGGAATATCGACGCGGCCAGGAACGAAAGTTCGCTCCGTACGAAAAAGAAGTCCGTCAGCTCGTCGCCGATAACGCCGATGCGACCTTGGAAGAACTTCACGCGATGCTGCCCAACAAGGACAACGTGACCGTCGTGACGCTCCATAACTTTTTGAAACACTTAGAGATCTCTTGGAAAAAAAGACGCTTTGCGCTGCCGAACAACAGCGGCACGACGTCGTCGAACAACGAGAAGACTGGCGAATGCTCCAAGAGATGTTCGATTGGGAAAAGTTCGTTTTCATCGACGAAACATGGGGCAAAACGAACATGACACCGCTTGGCGATCGGGCACCGATTGGCAAGCGAGTGATCGATTTCGTTCCCCACGGACACGGGAAAACGACAACATTCCGGGCGGCGCTCAGGCACCATGGATTGACTGCTCCGATGGTGGTGGACGGTGCGATCAATGGAGAACTGTTCTTGGCGTATGTGTAACAAATATTGTTGCCGACGCTCAAGGAAGGGGACATCGTGGTCATGAACAACCTGAGTTCGCACAAGGTGGTGGGCGTCGAGAAAGCGATTCATTCGGTCGGCGCGATGATCCTTTATCTTCCGCCATACAGTCCTGATTTGAATCCGATCGAAATGGTTTTTTCGAAACTGAAAACATTGGCTCGCAAAGCGAAAGTCCGCAAGATGGAAGATTGGTGGCGGAAGCTCGGCGAGCTGTGCGACCTGTTTTCGCCGCAGGAGTGCTTGAATTACCTCCGCCACGCCGAATACCTGACCAAACCGACCGACCCAATTACTCCACACTAATTTTTAATACGCTCTAAAAAGGTAAAGGACTTTTGACCGGCTTTGGTGCTCCCCTCGGATGGCTCGGCTCGCGTTTTCAGGAGAAAATGTATTTTCGCTCGAAAATAAAGCGGCCAACGGGAGCGAACGATTGCAACAGAGCGGAAGCTCCAGATACCCACCTGGCGCCACCAAGACTCATTTGACGAGTTGCCCGTTAAGCCGGAGCACCGAAGGTGTTCGTGCAGCGTCAAGGTAAACGGACATTTTAGGATTGGCGGGATACGAGATCCCCGTCTGCGCGGGGATGACTGAAAGGCGTTCAACGGCTCAATTTGTTCCAAGTGACGAACGCTGCGATTCCTCCGGCGACTAGACCGGCGGTAGCGATCATCATAACCTGCGTGTAGGTTGGCATTCCCCGGTACAGGCCGTAGTAGAGTCCGAAGCAGATCCCCATCACGGTAAAGTTGAACGCGACAATCGTCGTTTGGAGCCGGTTTTTCTTCTCCTCGTCGGACATCGGCTCGATATCCTCTTCAGCGGCCGCCGCCGATTTGGAGGCGGCTTTTGCGCCCGGCTTGGCGGCGGTTGTTCCGTCCGCCTTACGAACCATTTGGACGGCGTCGCGCGGGTAATACTTGGCAATCGCTTCGTTAATGTCCGCCGGGGTGCAAATCGTGCAGCGAATCGGCATGCCGAGGAGCATTCGGAGCTGTTCCTCGACGTCCGGGTTGACCGGTTTCGGGGACGTGAGCAGGAGTTGCCCTTGATCGACCATGAGCGGCACAAACGAATGTTGCCGTGCCATGTTCGGATCAATTTGCGGAGCGTATTCCTCGTCGACGCCGATATCGCTCAGGCTGACGAACGGCAGGCCGATCGATTCGGCGTAGGCGAGCATGACGACTTCCTGCGCCGCGAGTTTCTGCTGGAGCACCGCTTCGTGCAGGTCGATACCGATAGCGTTCGAGTAGTTTTTGACCTGTTTCATCCGGTCCGCAGGGACGATTCCTCCGGAGACGAGAATCTCTTCCAAGCCACGACGGGCTTTCGTGGTCTCGACTTTCCGACCGAGCGTGATGTCGTATTCGAGTTTTCTCGCGTTGTCCGTCAGGCAGAGCATCGCCTTGGCGAGTTCGTTCAGCAGCGCTTGCGACTCGGTGATGTAGTCGCCGGACGCGAACTTGCGGACGTGGGCGTTCAGCTCCCGATAGTGCTTCCGAATCAACTCGACATTGTCTTCGAACGGCTTCAGTCGAAGCAGTTGGTAGAACGATAGCGGTCGATTCGCGTCCTTGATGCCGAGCCAATCTTTGTAAACGTCGATGTTCGCTTTGGCCATGAGATTGAGAAAAAGAAAACGGAGCGGGAAACAAAAAAGAGACGTTGTTCTTCTATTTTCGCAATTTTTCAACCCGTTGTCAACAGTGCGCCGTTGTTGGAATCGATTCGGACACCGTTTTCGAGGGCGTTCAAGAACGCGTTCAACATGTCGCCGCAAACGAACTTGATTGGCTTCGAACGCAATACGTTCCCTTCCGTCACTTCACTGGCACGGCTTGGTGGTGATCGGACGCGAACGGACGTCAAATCAGAGTCCGTACTTTTCAGCAGCTTTCTTCAAGTCGTCGTGATACCGTCGCTCGAAGTTCGACCAGGGATGGGCGGGAACCTCGGTGATCGTCTCCAGCTTCGCGGCAAGAGCTTCCGTGACGGTGAGCCGGGACTTCTTTGCGAACGGTTCATCCCCATTTCGTCGAGCTTCTCCTTCCGTTGCGTGCCTCGGCTTGGGAAATTGCTCTTGACGGAGGAGAAGAAAATCGGCAACATCCGTCGATTCTTTTTACCCACTATTCAGGAGCCGCAAGAATGCGTAACATCGGTTTGGCGTTCGGATTGCTGTTGTCCCTTTCCCTTTTGACCGGTTGCGGTACGCAATCGTCGGCACCGACGGTCGCCGAGGAAACGCAAAAACTGCTCCCCACGGCGACGTATTCGCCGCCGACGCAAACGGTCGTCGACTTCATGATGGCGATGATTCGCGGTGACGACATGAAGATTCGAACGCTCCTGACACCGACCGCTCGCAAAGTGGGGGAAGAGCAAGGGGTTCCGTTCGCTCCTCCGGCAAGCGGCACGTCGACATTCTCCATCGACAAAACCGTCGACGAGACAACGGACCTCGCTTCCGTTTACACGACGTTGACCGACACGGCGCCGGACGGCGAAAAAGAGTCCGCCGAAATCATTTGGAAAGTCGTGAAAACTTCGGAAGGTTGGCGAGTCAGCAGCGCCGCCGTCGCGCTTTTCGAAGGACAACCGAAAACAATCATCGATTTCGAAAATCCCGAAGCGACCCAACGAGCCATTGCGGAAGCCGAAGCGAAAAGTTTTCAAAAGATCGGTAATCAAACAACGCCGGAGAACCGATAAATCGAGGCGCTGCTGTTTCGTCCCCTCTCCCCCCGGGAGAGGGGAAATGAATCAATCCGTTCGCAAACACCAAGCTCACCTCTTTTCGCGAGATTGCCCTTGCATCGGCAACCCGCTTCTTTCCATCGCCACTGAGCCATGTCGACAGACGACCCGCTGATCGGGCAATTATTGCTCCAAGTATTCTTGATCATGTTGAACGCCGTTTTCGCCTGTGCGGAAATCGCCGTGATCTCGATCAACGACAACAAAATCCGTCGCCTCGCCACAACAGGGGACAAACGGGCCGTTCGACTCCTTGCGCTGACGAAGAATCCCGCCCGATTTCTGGCGACGATCCAGGTCGGAATCACGTTCGCCGGATTTCTCGGCAGCGCGTTCGCGGCGGATCACTTCGCCGACAAACTCATGGGTTGGCTCATCGTGATGGGCGTGACCGCATCTCCGGCGATTCTCGACGCGCTGGCCGTCATTGTCATCACGTTGATCCTCTCGTACTTCACGTTGGTTTTCGGTGAACTCGTTCCCAAACGGATCGCGATGCGACACGCCGAATCTCTCGGATTCGGAATGTCGGGCCTGCTCCTTTTCATCGCGATTTTGTTTACTCCGCTCGTTGGCCTGTTGACCGTTTCGACCAACATCATTCTGCGACTGATCGGGATCGATCCGAACGCCGAAGACAAGGAAGTCACCGAAGAAGAGATCCGTATGATGGTCGACGTCGGCAGTGAAAAAGGAACGATCGACGTCGAAGAAAAGGAAATCATCCACAATGTCTTCGAATTCGACAACAAGACGGCAGGCGAAGTGATGACGCACCGCACCCATGTCCTGATGTTGCGAACCAACGAGAGCGATGCCGATTGGGAAAAGAAAATCATCGGGAGCAAACACGGTAATTATCCAATCGGCGACGAGAATCCCGACAACGTCGTCGGCGTCTTGAATACCCGCGAATATTTTCGGTTACAAGATCGGAGCCGGGCGACGGTCATGGAAAAAGCGGTTCGTCCGGTTCGCTTCGTTCCGGAAACCGTTCGAACCGACGTGCTCTTTCGAGACATGCAAAAAAGTCGGGACCACTTCGCGGTCGTTCTCGACGAATACGGCGGCTTGAGCGGCGTCGTGACGATGAATGATCTCCTGGAACTGCTGGTCGGCGAACTGGAAGATGATGCGACCGCTCCCGTGGAACCGCTTTCCATGGAACAGCTCGACGCAATGACGTGGAGAATCCGTGGAACCGCCATGCTCGCCGATGTCGAAAAAACATTGGGGGTCAAACTCCCCATCGATCGGTTCGACACGTTTTCCGGAATGGTGTTCGGCCTGCTGGGAACCGTTCCGAAAGACGGTACCACACCGAAAGTCGAAGCATACGGCCTGCAAATCAACGCCGAGGAAATCAAGGAACACCGTTTGGAATCCGCAATCGTCAGATTGACGGAAAAAACAGATCGTTGATCGTCAGTGTTTATCAAAGGGCGGAGATTATCGTCCCCTCTCCCCCCGGGAGAGGGGAGGGAAACCAATCCGCTCTCAATCGCTCCCACCGACAATTCGCAGCTTTATGTGGCCTGTTTACGCTTTATTGTCCGCATTCTTTGCGGCACTCGTTGCGATTCTCGCCAAGATCGGGATCGCCGGGATCGACTCGAATCTCGCGACGGCGATCCGAACCGTCGTGATCCTCGTGTTGACATGGGGGATCGTTTTCTGGACGGTTCCGTTGTCGAATCTGCGAACCCTGAGCGCAACGAATTGGACGTTCCTGATTCTTTCCGGCATCGCAACGGGACTGTCGTGGATGTTTTATTTCAAGGCGATCCAACTCGGTCCTGTCTCGAAGGTCGCACCGATCGACAAGTTGAGCGTCGCCATGGCGATCGTGCTCTCATTCGTGATCCTGCGGGAGACGGTTTCCTGGCAAGTCGTCTGCGGCGGCGTGTTGATCGTCGCCGGCTCACTGCTGATGCTCGTGAAATAGATACGGTCAGCGTCGATTCAATTTATCAAGGAACCCCGGAAGTTTTTCCTGGAGCTTGTCGGTTCCCTTCTGCAACAGTTGGTCGATCGGATTCGGTGCTCCCGGCGTTTGCGGCGTGTCGGACTTCAACAGCGATTGGACGAACGGACTGTTGAGAACGTCGCCGATCTTCTGTTGATCCTGCGGCGAAAGTCGCGAGAGTTGCGATTTAATCAATTCGTCGAGCGGAACACCGGTCGCGGCGGCAATTTGTTGTTTCAATAAATCCTTTTGACCGTTCGCTTCCTGGACGAGCGGATCGAGATGCTGCTGAATCGCGCTGTTCAAGGTCGCAACCGCTTGATTGAGTTCACCGGTCAGCGCGGCGTCCGCCTGGCCGCGAATCGTTTCCCACTCCTGGGCGACAAGCGTTTCGATCGACGGCCGCAACTTGTCGGCGATGTTGCTCTTGACGACATACCGCGGTTGCTGACGCGTTCCGCTGACGTTGATTTCGACCGTGAACTCTTTGAGATCGCCAAGCGTTCCTTGCAGAACACGGTGCAGCGGCGAATTCTGTAACTTCTCCGGAAGAGACGGCGTGAGCTGTACGGCGTGTTGCTCGATGCGAATCTGTCCGACGATTTGGTCCCCTTGAAATTGAAGCACGCCGTCGAGCTTGGAGGTTCCCGGCGAAACGGCAATCGCAACATGCGACGGATCGCCGAGCGTTCGCGCCGGAAGTTGGTAGCGCGGACAACGGAGAATCAATTGATCTTCTTCGTTGCCGCCGATGCGGTCGATGTTCAGCGTCACGTAAAGGTTCGCGAGCAGATTCGGATCGAGCGCCGCGGGAATCTGCTCCGCATGCAATTCCTTGCCGTCTTCCGGTGGAATCGCCGACGACGGAATTCCCGACCCGGAAAAACAGAACTGCGCCGTGATCGGTTCCGGTCCGAGTTGAAGCGGCGAGGCGACGTTTTTAACGACGCCGTTGAAGAAGACCGGCAACTCGCCGAAAAGAACGCGGCCGGTCAGGTTCACGGTGTCGGCCAACAATTCCGGACGGGAATCGAGCGCCGCGAAATGGATCATTTCACCACGAACTCGTTTCGGCGGGTTCAATCCGAACCGTTCGTAAATCGGCGCGGCGTCGTTGTCCAATTCGACGGGAACCAACAACGAGCGGGCCCAATCTCCCCAAGCGACCGCCTTGTTCCACTGTTCGCGGATTTCCGGACCGAGGAGCGATTCGGCGATGTTCGAGGTGTCGATGTTCGGCTTCGCGAGCGTTTTCAACGTCGCCTGATCCTGCCGTGACACGGCGACGAGCGCTTCGTAATCGGTTTGCGCTTTCCCTTTCAGTTGCGCAATCGCCGCGATCAATTCCTGGACCCCTTTGTCGGCGCCGTCGAGTTCTTTCAGGATCGCGCCAATCAAGTCAAGCTTGTCGCTCGGTTGCTTCGTTTGCTCCGCCAGACTTTTGACGTTTTCGAACCGCGTTTTGAGTGCCGTCGCCAACTGTTCGATTTGTTTGACCTCTTGCGGCCAGCGTTCTCGCATCTGTTCGGCGATCTTCACCGAACCGAATTGACTCAAGAGATTTTTTGCAACGGTTTGCGGATCGTCACGAAGGAACGCCGTCCAATCGAGTCCGTCGACCGGTGCGATGACGTTCGGCAAACGGTCCTTGAACTTCGACCATAGTTTGTCGGGGATCAATTGGTTGCCGTCGCCGTCGACAGCGACTTGGATACCTTCGAGTCGCAACTCCGAAAGGTGCATGAAGCGTTGCCGCAAATCGTGCGGTACGCTGTGCGCGGTAATTTTCTCGACGGAAAGGAGCGTCTTCGACGTGTTTTGCGGATCGGTGAGCCGCAAATTGTCGAGCTCGACGGTTCCTTGAGGAAGATCGGTCAACACGTTATCGAGCTGTGCGGCGGCGCCGGTCAGCGACTCGACTTGCGTAACGACTTGCCAACGGAACAGTTCGTTGCGGTAGACCCAGGCAAGAACAAGGAGCAATATCAGAATCGCCAAACGAGGAAGAAGTCGCATGGGAGTTTAGCCCGCGAACCGAAGGTTCCGGTGAATCAGTGAAATGTTGATCGATCTTTTCTGCATTGACCGACAAGCGCGGGCGTCTTCGACACTTCGGCTAAACGGGATGTTTCTGACTTCCATCTTCTTTCTCCTTTTTCTTTCCCAATCCGGCGATGCGTGCGGCGATCCAAACGACACAGAAAACGGGAAGGAGCAGCACCAATCCGAGGAGAAACGAACCGAGCACGACAGTGTTGTCGAGAAAGGTCCACGGAACGAGCGGGATGCGAAACAACGCGCCGCCGATCTGCTGACCGACAGCCGATGTCAAAATCTCGCCGCCGATGTCATGGGCGATCGGATGAATCCATGGAGCGATAAGCGATACGATAACCGTCGTTGCGGCACCGACCAAGAGGTTCGCATACGAAAGAAAAAGCAACAGTGCGATCAGTACGGCCAAAAGATTCGTTTTGGGAAGCAGTCCCAAGAGCACTCCCAAGGCAACTCCCCAAGCGATTTCTTTCGGTCCCCATCGTCCGATCAGTATTTCCATAGATATCCGTCGTGACCACAGGTCACGGCTCGTTGAGCATCATCGTGACAAGAAAAAAGAACACTCGCGTTGCGGTGGACCGTTAACGCGAATGTTCATGGGTGAATCATGCAACGAGAGTCGCCGCATTTGAAGACATCAGAAAGGTCTTCGAGTTAGTTGGCGCACGGCGTGCAAGATTTGCAAGCCTTCTTCGTGGCCTTCTTGACGGCCTTCTTGGCAGCCTTCTTGACGGCCTTCTTCGCGACCTTCTTGACAGCAGCCTTCTTGACGGCCTTCTTGGCAACCTTCTTGACGGCGGCTTTCTTCACGGCCTTCTTCGCAACTTTTTTCGGCATGGAACCATCTCCTGATTGAATGACGCTTTGGAATGGAACACTCGTTCCAATCCTTTTCGACAGGGGCGACCGTTCACGCTGAACGACCGAGCCTATCCCCCAAAACGTTTTATACCATCGAAACGCGGAGAAGAGTTCGGCAAAATTCATCCATCGTACAGTGTCGTTCCTGATGATAGAACGGCAAGTTCGATTCGGACGTCGACAATTTCGGCGATTCCCTTCGACGTTTCGCAGCGGCCTATTCGCCTGCGAGCTGTCGACATGATGTTTGAAAAACATCGATGATCGAATGAAGTGTTACAACTTTTCGATGTCGTTCATCATGGTGTAACGACTTCATTGCTCTCATTAGTTACACAGAGTACACAATTTTACAAAAGGTTCAAGAGTATTTAATGAAAAAACACGAAAATTTTTCAAAATATTTTTGACGTGATAAAAATACAAATGCGTTTTTGTAACAGATTGCAGGACGTGAGATCGACGGCTTGAAGATCAAGTCGTCATTTCGATCGACGTGAGAAATCTCAACAAACCAAATGGGCTTGAATTTTTTCGCTGTTTCGTGAAAGTGAGATTTCTCACTCCGCTTCGCTTCGTTCGAAATGACGGAATTGTTTTAGCTTGTCTCTTCTACTCCACGGTCACGCTCTTGGCGAGGTTGCGCGGTTTGTCGACATCGCAACCGCGGCACACCGCAACGTGATACGCAAGGAGTTGCAATGGAATATTGTAGACGATCGGTTGAAGGTATTCTTCGACTTCCGGAAGTTCGATCACATCGTCGGCAATCTCGACCGTCTTCTTATCTCCCCGGGTGATCAACGCAACGACGGGACCGCCGCGAGCCTTGATTTCCTGCATATTCGAGAGCGTTTTGTCGTGAACGTAACACTTCGGAGCAACGAAAACGCTCGGCGTATTTTCATCGACCAACGCAATCGGACCATGTTTCATTTCACCGGCGGCGTATCCTTCGGCGTGAATATAACTGATCTCTTTGAGCTTCAGCGCGCCTTCCAGCGCCGTTGGAAAATTGAAATGCCTCGCTAAAAAAAGAAAGCTGTTGCACGCCGCATATTTCTCCGCGATCTTCTTGATGTGATCGTTTGTTTCGAGCGCCGTTTCAACCAATTGCGGCAACCGTTCGATCTCCGCGATGATCTTTCGCCCCGCCTCGAAGTTGAGATGGCGAAGACGACCAAGATAAAGAGCAAGCAGCGCAAGCACCGTGCATTGGGCCGTAAACGTTTTCGTCGATGCAACACCGATTTCCGGACCGGCGTGAAGATAAATACCGCCGTCCGCTGAACGAGCGATCGAACTGCCGACGACGTTGCAAATCGACATCGTGGGAAAACCGCGACGTTTCATCTCACGTTGAGCGGCGATCGTATCCGCCGTTTCACCGCTTTGCGTGATGGCGAAGAGCAGTGTGTTTTGATCCAACGGCGGGTTCCGGTACCGCAGTTCGCTGGCGTATTCGACCTCAACGGGAATGCGGGCAAGCGTTTCGATTTGATATTCGCCGACCAACGAAGCGTGCCAACTCGTTCCGCAAGCGGTCATCAAAATCCGTTGCACGTTGAGAAGCTGTTGCGGCGTTAAGTTGAGTCCGCCGAACTTCGCCGTCGCCGCATCGTGATCAAGTCGGCCACGCAAGGCGTTACGAACCGTTTCCGGTTGCTCGAAAATTTCCTTGAGCATGTAATGAGCGTAACCGCCGCGATCGACTTGCGACGGATCGATGTCGAGAACTTCGATCTCTCGTTCAACCAATCCCTCGTCCCGGTGTTGGATCGCAAAGCCGTCCGCCGTCATGAAAACGAGTTCGTGATCCGATAACGTAATGATTTGATCGGTGTATCCCGCAAGCGTTGCGGCGTCGCTCGTCAAAAAGTTTTCGTTCTTGCCGACGCCGAGTATCAACGGACTGCCCAATTTCGCACCGATGACCACGTCGGGATAGTCGCGGAAGATCACCGCGATGCCATAGGTTCCATGAATTTGCGACAACGCAAGATTCACGACATGCGGCAACATCTCATCGATCTTCACGGTGTTTCCGAACTTCTCGATTTCCTCACGGAGGTAAAACGCGATAAGATGGGCAAGAGACTCGGTGTCCGTTTGTGAAACGAACTCGATTCCCTTCTTCATCAACTGGTTGCGGATTGATTGGTAATTCTCGATGACACCGTTGTGAACGAGGGCAACGGCACCGTCGAAACTCAAATGGGGATGCGCGTTTTCCTTGTTCGGAAGTCCGTGCGTCGCCCAACGAGTGTGACCGATGCCTGTTGTTCCTTGCATCTTCACGCCTGAGACTAATTTTTGCAGCGCGTCGATCCGGCCCGGCGTCTTTTCAACGTAGATCGTTCTCGAATGATCGACCGTCGCCAATCCGGCGCTGTCGTATCCGCGATACTCCAACATTCGAAGACCGCGAAGAAGAAAGTCGACCGGATTCTGATGACCGACGTATCCGACAATACCACACATGAGAGCCTCCGTAGGTAAGAAAAGAAAAGGAAAGGTAGACCGCCTCTCTCCGAGAGGCACATCCGGTACTTCAGACTCGAAGCAGATTCCAGTGTGGAGTACCGCATGCGACCATTCGGAGGTCGGTCGCTACCAAGAACGGCGTGACCTGTCGTTCGAACAGTCCCGCCGGCGTCTATGACGCTCGGCTAAACGGGGTTAGTCGATTTCGTCCAAAGCATTTTGAATTTTGTCTTGCGATTGAGCGCCGACCATCCGTTCGACGATGTTGCCGTTGGAGAAGAAGAGGAGCGTCGGCAGCATGTCGACACCGTATTTCGCGGCGAGTCCGACGCATTCGGCGGCGTTCACCTTGACGATCAACACGTCGTCGCCGTTTTCTTCCGCCAGCGCATTCAGGACCGGGATCAGCGCCCGGCACGGCATGCAGCTTTGCGACCAAAAGTCGACGAGCACCGGAACCGCCGATTGCAAAACGTGTTGATCGAAATTGGCGTCCGTTAAATCGAGAATTTGACCCATGATATCATTTTAGTACGCGGAGTACCGGCTAAATTAATTGGCGCGTTTGGCAAGTTCCGCGACGCGGGTGCCGAGGTTCTTCGCGGTGTTGATCCCGAATTCGTCTTCAAGAATCGTGTCCTTTTGGTTCCAAAGGGTCGCGCCCCAATGCGAGGTCGGCGGTCCGTCGACGGCAAGGATCATCTGCTGCGCGACCAAGGCGCCGGTCATTCCCTGGAGAACGATTTCCTGACCGCCGTTGCGACCCGAGGCGACGGCGACGAGTCCGAGAATTTTATTTTTCAGCGCCCAACTTTTGCGGAGCGGTGAAAGCCGATCAATCAGAGCGACAAGTCGGGCGGACGGCAATCCGAAATAAACCGGTGAGGCGATCACGACGCCGACACAATCAGGGGCGGAAATTTTTGCAAGGACGCCGTCAAGATCGTCCGGTTCCTGAGCACCGAGAACGGGGATGCCGAATTTCAACGACGCGAGTTCGATCAGTTCGGCGTCAAGGGTCGGATCGGCGGTTTTCATGGCGTCGATCACGAACGCGAGCGCCTGGGCACAGGTTTTTCCGGCTCGATGGCTGCCGTTGATCGCAACGACTTTCCGTTTTTTAGCAACGTCCTCGGCAACGGCGGTTTGGGCAAGGGCGCCGACGCCGAGAGCAACGGCGGCGGTCTTCAAAAAGTCACGGCGTACGGTGTCGGACATGGTGTTCGCGGAAAAAATTGTTTTCACAAAGAGCCGGGGATGAAGCGCAGCGTAATCCCCGGACAACCAATCCATTCAATATAATCGAACTCCGCGTTCCCTACAAGCGGCTCACGGCTTCGGAACGATGCGGAAGTCGGGATCGTCTTTGAACTTCAGGTTCTTCTTGCCGAAATACGTTCCGTAGTATTGCCCGTTGGAATCAATCCACGTCGTCAGGCGGATTCGTTCTTCGGGAGTCAGCTTGGCGAAGCAGGGACTTTCCGAATCGGTGATGCGCTTGAACAGTTTGCTGGCGTGGGCGCCCAACGTGTACGGCGGGAGGTAATGGTTGTTTCCCGCTTTCGGATGGTTCTCGCGGATCACCGGAATCAGATCCCGTTGGAGAATCTCCTCGTAAGAACGGCTGAAATACTCGGTCTTCTCGCCGGTCAGGTTGAGATTTCCTTTCGGATTCTCGGCTCCGTGACACGAAACGCAATACTTATCCAAAATCGGCTGCACGTCGACGGCGTAATCGATTGCCCGATGTCCCGACGCTTCTCCCGGTTGCGGTCCCGGCTTGCTCGGCGAACGACGGATCGCTTTGGGCCGAACGTGCCGCGTCGGACCCAGGTCCTGCGAATTTTCGTGACAACCGGCGCAGGAACGAAGTTCGCCCGGCCGATAATTGACGAAGGTCCGTTCACGCTGGACTTCGATGTAATTTTCGTCGAGCACCTGGAAGAAAATATTTTTGTCGGCGGGAACCAAAAAATTCGCGGAGCCGTCCGCTTCGACCGGCACGATGCCGATCTGGACCTTCAAGCCGAGATGCGTCTTGTCCGAAATCGGCGAGTGCTGTTGGTCGTAATCTTTTTCGTCCCAAAAACGCCGGGCGGTCCACGGACGGGAAACCTGTTCGTTGATTCGAATGTATTTGACCGTTCCCGGTGCGACGCCGTCCAGGCCGCGGTAGATATCCGTGACGACAAGTTGCGATTCCCCTTCTTCGGCAAGCGACGGATCGATCACGCCGCCGGTCAACCTCTTGGGAACGTCGCGAGTCTTGATCGGAATCGGATTCCAGCACGACGTGCCGTTTTCACGGTGGATCAATTTTCGTTCCCCTTTGTCGTCGACGAGATACAAACCGTAAGCGTCGGCGGCGTTCCATTCCTTGTCGGGATTATACGACGCCAATACCCGATGCGCATCGAGCGGAAACGGATCCATGAAGAGCGGTCCTTTCGATGTGTTCCCTTTGCCGTCGAACTCTTTCGTCGTTTGAATGAGTCCTTCGGGACGGAACGGTTTCGTCGCGCCGCCGGGAATGTTGTCCCAACCCCATTGGTGCCGGACGTCGACTTCCGGCGTGATATAAGTAACGGGATCGCCGGTTCGTCGGTCTTTCGAGGAGTCGATCAGCATGATCGTCCCGACGCCGAGCGGCATGTGGGGCGCCCCGATACAAACAAACAGCGAACTCGAACCGGGAACGGCACGACCGTCCCAAAACACGGGGGGAAACGCGATATTTCGTCCGTAAACCTCGGACGACCCGGTTCCGTCTTCCCGCATGCTCCAGAGTCCTTTGTTCGTGACGGAACCGTTGTCGATGTATTCCCAGCGGGTGTACATGATTCGTCCGTCGTTCATCACGTTCGGCGTCGATTCGCTGAGGGCGCTGTTCGAGAGCTTTTCGAGTTTCTTTCCGTCGGCGTCGGCGACGTAAAGAACCGTCGTCGTCAAAATGTCCTGCCCGTCGCAGAGAATGCCGAATTCGCAACGGGTCGACACGAAACAGAACCCGCCGTCGGGAAGATATGTCGGCTGAATGTCGTCGGTGTGATGGTAATATTTGCCGTGCCAATCCTGTTTGTATTTCGCGATTCGGGCCGCTTCGTCGTCCGGCGGAAACGTGAGCTGCCGCAATCCGGTCCCGTCGATGTTGACTTCCCAGATGCGAAACCCCTCGCCGAGCTTTTTCTTGTAATCGAAGATCACCTTTTGGGCGTCGAACGACAAATTGCAGCGGCCGATGATTCCGTCCTTCAGTTCGGACGCGAGCTCTTTCACGGAATTGTCCTTCAGCGACAAGACGCAGAGCGAACTGTGAAAGTCGACGCTGCCGTCGATGAAGTCGGTGTAATAGTGCGTCGACTGGAACGGCGTCCGCTTGATGAACAAAATCGAGTCGAACCCGTCGGTGTCGAAATCGCCGGCGAAGGAGACGGAAAAAACGGTCAGTACGCCAAGCACGGCAAGAAGTAAATATCGTTTCATGGTCGTGATTAAAAAACAGCTTTAAACTACCGTCCCCTCTCCCTGCGGGAGAGGGGGAAGCGAATGGGGCCGTTCCGAAAGGAAAGCACCACAAATCAGCATAACAAACCGTCGACGATTTTTCAACCGTCCGATCTCTCGACGGCGACGTCGAAATCGTGTAAACTCGCCTTGTTAGAACACAGGCTTATCTTTGAGGAGGGTCCTCATGCAGAACGAATCTCATCTTGTCTCGAATGTTTTGTCGGATTTCGATTTTTCGTCGTTCATTCGGATCGGTTATTGGACGTACGATCCATCGAACGCGGTCGAACAGTGGTCGAACGGCATCGCGGCGATTTTGGAAACCATGCCGGAGCAGCCGTTCGCATCACTTTTTGCACGATTCCGGCCGATGCACGCCAAGTTGCAATACGCCTTGTCGGAAGGAGAATCCCAGTTCGACGGGAGTTTCGTGCACACTTGGGAGAACGGCCTGAAAAAACGGCTCGCCTTCCGGGCAGGCGTTCAGCGTTCCGACGACGGCAAGCCGGTCCTGGTCCGGGGCGTGTTGCAAGACATCACGCCGTACCAACCGGTGCGCGAACAGATTGCGCAAACGCCGATCCGCTTGCGGCGGGAAGAGGACTTCTCCCATCTTTTTGTGTCGTTGCTCGATTCGATCCAGGACGGTATTTTTATTACCGACTTGAATTACGTCATCCTGCGAACCAACAAGGCGCTGGAAGAAAAGTATCCGTACTGCCAACCGATGGTCGGCAAGCAATGTTTCAAAGCGTTCAACGTCGATGAAATCTGCACTTACTGCACCGCGCAGCGGATGCTCGTTTCCGGAAAAAAGGAATCCATGATCCATCCGGAGACGAACTTCGAAGGCCCCGAACCGGCGTGGTTGGAGCATTCGAGCCATCCGTTCGTCGATCCGAACACCGGCGAGATCGTCGGCTCGATCAACATCATCCGCGACATTACGGAGAATCTTAAAAACGAACAAAAATTGAAGGAATACAGCGAGCACCTCGAAGAAATGGTTTTCGAACGAACGGAGGAATTGCACGAAACCGTCGAGGTCCTCCGGGAAGCGAAGCTGGCGGCGGAAGCCGCGAATCGGGCGAAGAGCCGGTTTTTGGCAACAATGAGTCACGAAATCCGGACGCCGCTCAACGGCGTCATCGGCGGCGCGGACCTCCTTCTGGGAACCGACTTGAACAAAAAACAGGACGAGTATGCCCGATTGATTCGCAACTCCGGTCGGTCGCTCCTTGCGCAAATCAGCGACATTCTCGATATTTCGAAAATCGAAGCGGGAAAAATGGAGATTCGGTTCCGCCCTTTCGACCTGCACGAAATGCTCGAAGCGGTCATCGACGTGTGCACCGCCTCCGCAACGGAAAAAGGGCTCGAATTGCGTTGTGAGCATTTGCCTGACTTGCCGCGTTACGTCATCGGCGACATGGAGCGAGTCCGGCAAATCCTGATTAATCTGGTCGGTAACGCCGTCAAGTTCACCTCGACGGGAAGTGTCCGCCTCCGTGTGGATCGGCAACGGGGCGAAACCATTCGGTTCCGCGTCATCGACACCGGAATCGGAATCGCCGACGAACAGCAGGGAACCGTGTTCGACGTTTTTTTGCAGGTCGATGGCACATCGACCCGAAAATTCGGCGGGACCGGTTTGGGGCTGTCGATCAGCCGCCAATTGGCGCAACTGATGGGAGGAACGATCACCTTGAAGAGCGAATTCGAAAAGGGATCGACATTTACGTTCACGATTCCTCTCCGGGAATCGACGGAAACCGTGGAAAACAGCCGAACATGGGCGGACGATTCCACGCTGAAACTCGGTTTCACGCCCAAAATTCTCGTCGCCGAAGACAATCGAATCAACCGAATCGTGCTCGGTGAAATCCTGAAAGGGGCCGGCGCCGACTTCGAAATGGTCGAAGACGGTGCGGCGGCGTGTGAAGCGGTCAAGGAACGGATGTTCGACTTGATCCTGATGGACTGCCAAATGCCCCACATGGACGGACTCGAAGCGACCCGACAGATTCGATGGCGGGAAGCCGTCGGAACCGATCTCGCCGCCGGACATCCGACGCCGATCCCGATCATTGCGCTGACCGCCAACGCCATGCAAGGGGACGAACAAACCTGCCTTGACGCCGGAATGAACGCCTATTGCAGCAAACCGATCGATCCGCATGCGTTGATCCGACTGATCGGCGATTTTTGTCGACGATAATCGAGCCGGTACTCCGCGGCTTAAAACCAAAGGACGAGCCGTCCGTCGAGCATATCGGGAAATCGTCCCCGAACGGTCCGTTCGATTTCGCTGTCGTGGTACCGTGTGCTGAAATGGGACGCGACGATCAATCCGTTCTTGAACCGATTCGCACGGGCAACGAGGTCGTCCAGGTGAACGTGTCCGTATTTATGGATCTTGTCGACCCGATGCCGCTTGGCAACGAACGAAAGCTCCAAAATCAGGATCTCCGCCTCGTACATCGACGGATTGTCGTCCAACCCCTGCGGTGTGCTGTCGCCGAGATAAGCGACACGGGGAAACCGTTTTTCAACGGAAATTTCGACGCCGGACTTCGCCAAGTCCCGAATCTCCGGACCGCTGAGCGAAAGATATTCCTCCTTCAACTTTTTGCGGCGTTCCCAGATGGTGTATGCAACCGACGGAATGGTGTGGTACGTTTTTCCAACCGTCACGACCAGCTCACGCGACAGCTCGAATTCGTCCCCCGGTTCGACGCCGACCAACTCGCACGGCAACCGACCGTGGTCCAATCGGGTGAACGCGTTTAACAGTTGCTGGACCGTCCCAACCGCTTGGGCGGGGAGGAAAATCGTCGGCGGCTCCATTTTCATCATGCGCCGCCGCGCGACGTAGGCCGGGAGCGCCAACAAGTGGTCCATGTGGGTGTGCGACACGAACCAGCGCGGCGTTCCCATGAACGACCACGGTTGCGCGCCGAGATCGAAACCGAGTTTCAGCTCCGGAATCCGCCAGTAGGTTTGCATCGCCGCACGGGAGTACCCCTCGACGGTCATCCCGTTGAACGTCTGTCGACGGAGCGGATAGTCCTGATATTCTTGTTCGTCTGGAAGTTGCATGGGATGAGTATACCAAACCGGGATCGTTCAACAAGGAGTTGACAATAATCGATTCGGCGACGACAATGGAATATCACGCTAACAACGCAGCATACCATGCCGAAAAAAATCCCGCGTAAAAAATTCGTCAAACGCTCCACCCGCAAACCGTCGACGCGGCAGCAGAGTCTTTTCAACAAAAAGACGACCGGAGGCGAGTCCGACGGGCATCGGCTGCAGAAGATTCTCGCCGCCGCCGGATTCGGAAGCCGCCGCCAATGCGAAGAATTGATCGAACAAGGCCGTGTCGAAGTCGACGGACAAATCGCCCAACTCGGAACCAAGGCAGATCTCGGACGGAACGAAATCCGCGTCGACGGTGAACGCCTCAAGGTTGCGTCGAGGCCGACGTACATTGCGTTGTTCAAGCCGAAAGGGGTCCTCTGCACGAACAGCGACCAGCAAGGCCGGGTTCGAGTGATCGATCTCATTCCACCGTCGTTGGGACGTCTTTTCCCGATCGGGCGGCTCGACATGGACAGCGAAGGACTCCTGCTCCTGACGAACGACGGCGCGCTCTCTGAACGGCTGACGCATCCCCGGTACGGAGTCGCCAAGGTCTATCGGGTGCAGGTCGCCGGGGAAGTCTTGCCGGAAACCGTCGCCCAGATGCGCAAAGGGGTTTACCTGGCCGAAGGGTTCGCCCGGGTCGCCGACCTGCATATCAAAGGGCGGTACAAGCAGAGCACGATCCTCGACATGACGTTGACCGAAGGAAAGAACCGCGAAGTTCGGCGACTGTTCGCTCGGATGGATCACAAGGTCATGTCGCTGATCCGAATCGAAGTCGGTCCGATCAAGCTCGGCAAGCTCACCCCCGGTGAATGGAGACACCTCACGCCGCAGGAAGTCCGCGAACTCTACGGTGACCCGGTTAAATAATTTCCTCCGTTAGCCGCATCCGCCTTGCGGTGCGCTTCCCCGGATTAAGCGCACTAACGGTACGATTTCGCAACGGAAAACGAGACGTTCCAGACGCCGGACTCCGCGCAGAGCACGAGAATCGGCTCGACCGTTCCGTACGGAACGTTTCGGTCGGTCCGGATGCGAACTTCCAATCCCTTGGCGGCGAGCTGCCGTTCACGCAACAAATAGGTCCGAAAACCGTCCGGATCGATCGGTTCGGTGCCGAGGAGCATGGTTCCCGGCTGTGGAATGTTGACCGTGATTTTACGTGTCTCGCTTTCCTTGAACTGCTCGCCGCTCGCCGCTTCCGGCAGTTCGAGTTTCAGCGAAACGTCCTGCTGGACCATGGTACTCGACACGATGAAGAAGATGATCAACAGGAACACCACGTCGATCATCGGCGTCAGGTTGAGCGACACGCCTTGCGGCCGTAAATTATCCGGTGGAAGCATGAAATTCCGTGGAGCCCGCGAACCGAAGGTTCCGGTGTTTACCATAGTCCTGCCGCCGCACGGGCATCATCGACGCTCCGGCTAAACGGTCAACTACCCTCTCCAATAATAAGCGTAAAGTTGGTTGGGGACGCCGACGACGACGAACCGACCATCGGTCGAAAAAGTTCCGTAGCACCAATCGCCGGACGTATCGAGAAACCGGAGTTGCTGCATCGGTTTGCCGTCGGCTCCGACGATATCGAAGGACTCCCAGCTGTCGCCGAGCGCCGAGACGGTCCCTTTCGGTCCGCGTTTCAGTTGGTGCTTGTTCGGCGACGCCAGAAGCGGTTCGCCGCCGTTCTCACCGAGCATTCGGCTCCGTTTCCCCTTGTAATCGAGGATATTCGCGTCGGTATCGAAAATTTCGTAATTCTCGGCGTGCGCCGGATCGGTTTGGACTTTGGCGCTGAAACCGAGTTCGACTTTGTGCAATCCTTTCGTCGACATCGCCCAACAGACGCCGTCTTCCGGAACGGAAAACCCGATGATCCGACCGCCAAACGCAGGAATTTTGATTTCGGTGAACATAAATGAGAACGTGTTTTTCAGTGCCCGAAGCGTAAGCGAGAGATTGTGCGTAAACCCTTCGCTTACGCTTCGGGCTCCGTTTTGTTAATTGCAGGGGGTTCCATCCTCACCGTCGCCGGCACAGCGGATCGGCGCTTTCGGTTTTTCGTTCGGCTTGTTCGGATCCGGCGGACAGGCGACGATTTTGAACGGCGCTTCCTTCGGCAGTTTTCCCATTTCCGCGAGCTTCGAACGGAACGCAAGGATTTTGGCGAGTTTGTCTTCACTCAACTCGAACCCGATCTGCGTCGGCATCCCTTCCCAAAGAACGGCTCCGTAAACCGGTTCGATCAACACGGCGTGCGGAATCCCGTAAACGCCGAGCTTGTTGGCGAAACGCCTTGCCGTATCGACGGCGAGCGGTGCCTTCAGATCGGCGAGTTTCAACGGTCCCTCCATCGTTTTGAGAGCTTCCTCGTCCGTCTCGCAGATCGAGATGACGACCAGATCGTCCTTGAACTTTTCGCTGTAGTATTCCATGAGCGGCAAACTGCGGCGGCACGGCGGACACCAGGTCGCCCAAACTTCGATCAGGACGAATTTTCCGGCGAGGTCTTTCGGCGGCGGATTCACCCAGCGTTCGACTTCGATCGGGCCCCCCATGACTTCGGCGATTTCCTGATCTCGGGAAGAAAAGTCGGCCCAGAGCATTCGTTGTCGATTCAGCGCGGAGCTTCCTTCCGGCAACCGGGCGGTTTCGACGAGCCAGGGTTGCGTTTTCAGATCGATCGGTTTCGGCGGTTCGGCTTCGATTTTTGCCGGTTCCGGAGTTGATGCGGCAGGCGCTTGTTGAGCGGCTTGAGCAGGAACCTGCTGAACCGGAACTTGCTGCTGAACCCGTCGTTGCATCTGCTGTTGCGGAACACGTTGCTGCGCGGACGCCGTGAGCGACATTCCGCAAAGGAGCAGCGTCAGTATTGTTAAATGAATCACGGTTCTCATCGTAATCTCCTTCAAGGTAAAAGGAAAATCGGCCGGAATCGACGTTTATATTATCGTAAAGGAGAACGCCGCGAAAATCAACCCCTTTTTTTGTCGCCGAACTCATCGACCCATCCGATAGTTCACCGCCAAAGCCAATATTGTGAGTTGCCCGTTTAGGCGAAACACCGAAGGTGTCCGTGCTGAACCAAAGTAAACGATCCAACGACAAACTGGGCAAAATAAGCGGCAGCGGCAATAAAAAATCCCTATTGGCCGCTTCAAGGAAATCTGATAGAATTCGCCGTTGTAACTTTTACAAGGACCGTATTACGGGCTTGCGCCCTTACAGAGAATGGAACGGAATCCCCAAGAATCGACGAAGGAATCGTCGCTCCTCATGCTCCCGCTGATCGCCTTGACGCGGCTCTGCGCTCGCAATCCGATTCAGGTTGTCGTCTTGTCGTTGGCGTTGGCCGCCGTGAGCATCTTCATCGCTTTCCACAATCTCGGCTTCAAGATGAGCCGACTCGATTTGATCAATCCGAACAGCAGCTTCAATCGGCTCTGGCTCGAATATATCGACGAATTCGGCGAAAGCGACGAAGTGATCGTCGTCGTCGAAGGAAAAGGAAACGTCGAAGTGATCCCCGTGATCGACGAGTTGGCGCAGAAAATCGCGGCTCAACCGAATCTTTTCCAAAGCGTGCTGCACGGTGTCGATATTTCACGGATTCGGCTCAAGGGGCTCCATTACGTTCCGGCGAAGGAACTTGCGGTGATCGATCAATTCGCGGCGGAGTCGGCCCAATTGACGACCGGCCAATGGGAGCGTCTCGGCGTCGGCGGACTGCTCGAAGGAATGAATGATCGCCTGCAAACCGCGAAAGATCCGGAAACGCTGCTCCGAACGCTTCGGGAACTCGACCAATTGACGCTCAGCCTCTCGAAAGCGTATGAAGCGAGTCCGTCCTACGGGTCGCCGTGGCCGCAAATGCAGGTCCAAGGACTCGCTCAAATGCCGGACGTCGTCGCCGCGTGCAGCCAGAATAATACGTCGTATTTTCTGTTTCCGACGAAAGACGGCGTGATCGGCTTCGTGCTCTTGAAATTGGCGAATATCGACAAAACGAAAATTGCGCAAGGGAGCGAAGGAATCGTCAAACTCCGTTCGCTGGTCGACGAAGTGCGTGAAAGGAATCCCGGCACGAAAATCGGGTTGACCGGCATGCCGATCATCGAAAACGATGAAATGCGCCTCAGCAACGAAGCGATGAACGAAGCGACGATTCTGGCCTTGTTCGGCGTCGGGGTCGTCTTCATCGCCGGATTCGGCCGAATGCGGCATCCGATGCTCGCGATGTGCGTGCTGCTCGTCGCGTTCGCCTGGACGATGGGTTATATCACGTTGGTGGTCGGACACCTGAACATTTTGAGTATTTCGTTCGGCGCAATGTTGATCGGGCTCGGGACCGACTTCAGCGTCCATTATATTGCACGGTATCTCGATATTCGGAAGACGGTTCGCTCTTCGGAAGAAGCGTTGGTCCGTGCCGCCGGCGAAGTCGGCCCCGGCGTGATGACCGGCGCCCTGACGACCGCGATCGCGTTTTTCATGGCCGCGTTCGCCGAATTTACCGGAATCGCGGAGCTCGGAATCATTTCCGGCGGCGGCATTATGTTCTGCGTTCTCGGTACGTTTGTTCTGCTTCCCGCGTTGATCCAGTTGACCGACGCTTCACGGCAGAACGAACGGATCATTCAACCGATCGACATTCGACCGGCCCTTTATCCCGTCTACCGTTTCCCCGCCCTGACGGTTATCGTTACGGTTGTGGGAACACTGTTCATTTTCGGAGGAATCCCGAAAGTCTGGTACGATCACAATCTTTTGAATCTGCAACCGGAAGGAATCGAAAGCGTCGAACTGGAACGAAAACTCCTCGACATGGACGTCGATCAGGGGGGTAAGAACGTCTGGTACGCCTTGTCGATCGCGAACACCCGGGACGAACTTCTCGCACGGAAAAAGGAATTCACCGAAAAATACCCCGAATTGGTGATCGAGGAAATCGTGTCGTGGTTCCCCGGAGCGGACCAGGAAAAAATTCCGATCATCGCGTCGTTGGCGAAACGACTTTCCGGGCTTCCGGAACGTCCGCCGGAGATTCCCGTCGCGGAACCGGAACAGGTCGGCGCCTCGATTCAACGCTTGCAGGAACAGTTCATGAACCCGGCAAGCCCGATTCGAATGATCGCGCAACAGCTTGCGGGAGTGCAACTTCCGGCTGCGGCGGGAAATATCGACGAACAACTGCGCGGGATTCCGCAACGACTCGCCGAAGTCCGTCAAGGCGTCCGCCGAATGAGTCGCTCCGAATACCTGACCCGGACGATGCAATACCAGAGTGCCGTCGCCGGTGATCTGTTGACCCGACTCCGAACGCTCAAGTCGATGGCCGTCGTCGAGCCGCCGATGTTGACCGACCTGCCGGAATCGCTCGTGTCGCGGTTCGTGGGCAAAGGGGGAAAACACCTGATGCGGATCTACACGACGGCCAATATCTGGGACATGGCCGAGATGGAGAAATACGTCAAGGCGGTTCGGAGCATCGACCCGAAGGCGACCGGCAGTCCGCTGCAAACGTATGAAGCGTCCCTCCAAATGCTGTACGGATTCAAGATGGCGGGCGTCTACGCGTTTTTCGCCGTCGTCGCATTCCTGTTCATCGATTTTCGTAATCTAAAAGATGTGCTCCTGTCGCTCGCCCCGATGCTGGTCGGGCTCGGAATCATGTTCGGAACCCTCGGCTGGCTCGACATTCCATTGAATCCGGCGAACATGATCGTGCTTCCGTTGATTCTCGGGATCGGGATCGACGACGGGGTCCACATCATCCATGAATATCGGAAACGACAAGGACGATTCCGGCTTGCCGCGTCGACGCCGACGTCGATTTTGATCACGACGTTGACGACGATCATCGGATTCGGAAGCATGATGATCGCGTCCCATCGGGGATTGCAAAGCCTCGGTCGGGTACTGGTGATCGGCGCCGTCGCCTGCATGTTCACGTCGATCATCATGCTCCCCGCCGTGCTCGCCTGGTGGACCCGCAACGACGACGAAGAAACATCCGCCGTACCGGTCGACGCCGATTTCGCCGCAGCCGCCGACGTCACGCAGGACTCGCCGGAGCCGTCCGAACTCGCGATCCCGGCACCGGAAGACATCCGCCCGCTCAGCGTCTACTTCGCCGCCGAAGAGGTCGAAAACGATCTCGTGTCGGAAACCGTCGCTTACGAACCTTCCTTGAAACAAAGACGATTAACGAAACGAAATACCGCTTAGGACGAACCATGAAACTTTTATTTGCCGACGACGAACCTTCGATCCGCGCTTCGGTGGGACCGGAGTTGGAACACATCGGACATTCCGTAACGGTGTTCGCCGACGGAACATCCGCGATCGACGGAATGAAGAAGGAAAAATTCGACGTGCTGCTCGTCGATCTCGACATGCCCGGCGCGAATGGACTGAAAGTGATCGAAGCGGCCAAAGAGTCCAATCCGGACGCCGACACGGTGATCCTGACGGGCAAAGCGACGCTCGATACCGCCGTTGAAGCGATCCGCAAGGGAGTTTCGGACTACATCACGAAACCGTACTATATCGTCGATCTGGAATTGGTGCTCCAACGAATCGCGAAAAAACGGGAACTCGAAAAGAGCAACCTGGCGATGAAAAATCAACTCAAACGCGTCGAAGGCGAACGGCGGTTGATCGGCGGTTCGAAGGCGATGCAGCAGGTTCAGCATCTCATCGACAAGATCGCGCCGACCGAGTCGACCGTCGTGATCCTCGGCGAAACGGGAACCGGCAAGGAACTCGTCGCCAGGGCCGTTCACGATCGGAGTCCGCGCAACGAAAAACCGTTCGTCGCCGTCAATTGCGGAGCGCTCCCCGAAAACCTGATCGAAAGCGAACTCTTCGGACACCGCAAGGGAAGTTTCACCGGAGCGGACGCGAATCGTGTCGGCCTGCTCGAAGTCGCCAACGGCGGGACGCTCTTTTTGGACGAAATCGGCGAACTGCCGAAGGGGGTCCAGTCGAAACTGTTACGATTTCTCGAAAGCGGCGAAGTCCGTCGGATCGGCGAGAACACCTCGACCACCTGCAACGTCCGTGTCGTTTGCGCAACGCTCCGGGACCTCGAAACCATGGTCCGAGGCGGCGACTTCCGCGAGGATCTTTGGTTCCGCATCAACACGTTCGAAATCCATCTTCCGCCGCTCCGGGACCGGACCGAGGATTTACCCGAACTGATCGTTCACCTGGCGAAGCGGTTCCCCAAGGGTAAAGGAATCGGTTCCGTGAAGGAACTCTTCACCGCGGAAGCCCTGCGACTGCTGCTCGACTACGATTGGCCGGGAAACGTCCGCCAACTCGCCAACACGATCGAACACGCGCTAATTTTGTCCGATAAACTCCCCATCGGCACGGACGCTTTGCCGCAAACGCTGATGCAGCGGCAAGAGAAGGTCGATCCGTTGCCGAATCCCGATCGCATTAAAGTACAAAAACCACACCGGCCGATCGTCAGCAAACCGGCCGATTCGGCGGCGGTGATGCCCGTCGTCGGAGCCGCCGCGGAACTCATGTCGTTCGATCCGACGCTTTCCGGGGAAACGCTCCCCCTCGACGACGAACAGCTCCTGGCGGACGAAGGCTCCACGACGTTGCGCGACCTGGAAAATCGGGCGATCAACGCCGCGATGGCACGGCACGGCGGCAACAAGGTCAAGGTCGCCGAAGAGCTGGGAATCAGCCTCAAAACGCTGTACAATAAATTGAACCAATCCGACGGCAAGCGAACCGCTTAAATCGTCGCAGCGACAACGATGAACCGACGAACGCGCATCCGGACGATCATCTTTTTCGTATTGGTCGCCGTCGCGATTTTCGGACGAATTTTTCCGGAAGCCGCCCCGTATCCCGCGGCGGCTTCTCCATTCGTCGCCGCGGCATCGTTGATCGGAACGGGACACCTGAACCTGATCGCCTTGCTCCTCGCCGTCCCGACGCTTCTCCGGCGGCGTTGGCTCTGCCGATACGTTTGCCCGCTCGGTTTCTGTCTCGGAAAAGTCGGATGGATTCGCCGCGTCACGACAGGTTCGCACCGTCGGCCGGCGCCGTTCAAATTCGTTCCAAAAATCGGCGCGGCGCTCGCCCTGTTTACACTGATCGGCGTCGGCTTTCATGTTCCCGGTTTTCTAGGGCTCGATCCCTGGGTGATTTTCGGTTCGATCTTCCAGGGGCTGACATCGTTTCTCGTTCCGGTACTGGCTTTCCTTCTTCTTCTTGAAGCGATCACGCCGGGTTTGTGGTGCGGCAATCTTTGTCCGCTCGGCGGAGTTCAGGATATGCTCTACACACCGAAACATCTCTACGGTTCTCTGTCGGAAATGCGTCGCGACACCGACGAAACCGATTCGGCCACATAGATTTTTCGAGAAAAATCCGTATAATAAGGCGATGAAACTTCGCTTGCGTTTTAGCCGCAGAGCGAGTCCGTATTGCCAACCGACTGTTATTCAAGGAGACTAACGATGTCTGTTCGACGAAAATCGACGGTTCCACTCGTGCTGTTGGCGTTGTTTCTTTTCTCTCAAACACTGTTCGCCCAAGGATTGTTGGTCAACGAAACAGCCGTTGCCGTTTGGCTGCCGAGGCCGATGCCGCCGCGTCCGATCCCCCAACCGCGCCCCGTGGCGTCGTACTCGATCAAGTCACTCAATATCGACGCCAGGATCGACGGCCAAATCGCGAAGGTCGACGTCGCTCAAACGTTCACGAACACCGGTTCGACCCAGATGGAAGTCTCGTTCGTTTTCCCGTTGCCGTACGACGGCGCGATCGACTCCATGACGCTCCTCGTTGACGGCAAGGAATTTCCCGCGAAGCTGCTCGACGCCAAGGAAGCCCGCAAAACTTACGAGGAAATCGTCCGCCGCAATCAGGATCCCGCCTTGCTCGAATGGATCGGTTACGGAATGTTCAAAACGAGTGTCTTTCCAGTTCCTGCCGGAGCGAGTCGAACCGTTCAGCTTCGGTACACGCAACTGCTCAAGGCGGACGGCGGCCTGACCGACTTCCTCTATCCGCTCAGCGCAGCAAAGTACACGACCAAGCCGGTTGAAAAGCTGGAAATCAACGTCAATATCGAATCGCCGGACGAGATCAAGAACATTTACAGTCCGACCCACGGCGTCGAGATCAAGCGTCCCTCATCCAATCGCGCAACGATTTCGTTTGACGCGACCAACACGATTCCGGCGAACGACTTCCGGCTGCTTTACGACACGGGAAAAGGAGAGATCGGAACCCGCGTGCTGAGTTTTCGTCCGGATGAAAAAGACGACGGATACTTCATGCTCCTTGCGTCGCCGCGTTTCGGGCAAACGGAACAAAAATTTGTCCCGAAAACCGTGATTTTCGTGCTCGACCATTCCGGGAGCATGTCGGGTAAGAAGATCGAACAAGCCCGCGACGCACTCAAATTCGTGCTCAATAATCTGCACGAAGGGGACACGTTCAACATCGTTCCCTACAGCGGCGATGTCGAAAAGTTCAAACCGGAAATCCAGCCGTTAAATACGACGACTCGCAAGGAAGCGCTCGACTTCACCGAGGCGATTCGCGCTTCCGGCAGTACGAACATCGACGCCGCGCTGCGGGCGTCGCTCGGAATGATTCAAGACCGCAAGACGCCGAGTTACGTTCTCTTCCTGACGGACGGTTGTCCGACGGTCGGTGAAATGAACGAAATGAAACTCGCGGAAATCGCCAAGAACGCCAACCAATACGGGGCGAGAATCTTTGCGTTCGGCGTCGGCTTCGACGTCAACAGCCGATTACTCGACCGTTTTGCACGAGATGGTCGAGGACAAACCGAATTCGTGAAACCGGACGAAAATATCGAGGAACGTGTCGCACGGCTGTACCATCGAATCGCATCGCCGGTTCTGACCGACGTTTCGTTTTCGTTCAAGAACAAAGGGTCCGACGCTTCGAGTTATGGAACGAATCGGATCTACCCGAGCGGCGTGTTCGATCTTTTCACCGGGGAACAACTCGTCGTCGTCGGTAGGTATTCGAAACCGGGGGACGTCGAGATCGTCGTCAAGGGACTCGTCGGCGAAGCAGCGAAGGAATTCAAGTTCGACGGTAATTTCGTTGCGAATTCGACCGACCGAACGCTCGGCTTCATTCCGCGACTCTGGGCGATGCGGCGAATCGGCGAGATTCTCGACCAACTCGACTTGAAAGGGCAGAACAAGGAGTTGGTCGACGAACTCGTTCAGCTCTCGACGAAATACGGCATCCTGACGCCGTACACGTCGTTCCTCGCCGACGAAAACACGGTGTTGACCGACAGAGCGTCCAATGTCCGTGTTACGGAAAGTAACACACACTATCTTGGGCGGTACGAGGGAGAGTCCGGTGTCCGTCAACGAGCCGCCAAGGGGAAATTCCAAGCGGCGATGCAGGCGGATTCGAGTTCGTTACAAACAGACGTCCAAGACGCCGAACTTGCCATGGCCCTTCCGGCGGCGTCTTCCTCGATGGGTGCCGCCGGACGCCGTCCTGTGAGTGGTCCATTCGGCAGCCCCGGCGCAACGACCGGACTGGGCGGCGGAGTTAACGCCTATTCCGCTCCGGCAAAACAAGCCGTCGAGTCCCGGCAAGACAACGTCCAGACGATCAATAACCGTGCGTTTTTCCAGAAGGGGGGCGTTTGGATCGACTCGACGCTGACCGAAGCGCAACAGAAACCGGAAAACATCGTCACGGTGAAACAGTTCAGCGAGGAGTATTTCATGTTGATCGAGAAATACGGCAACGAACTCTCGCCGTACCTCGCTTTGGAAGGAACGCAACTCGTCAACCTTGCCGGCAAAGCGTACCGCTTCGAACCGTAATTTTTCACCCTCTCAAAGAGCCGGGGACGAAGCGCAGCGCAGTCCCCGGATAGCCCTCCGACAGCCCCTGTTTTCAAACATGACCATGAAGTATTTCGTATCGTTTCTTTTTGTTCTGTTCGCTGCAATGACGTTCGCCGCGGAGCCGGAGTGGAATCAGTTTCGCGGCCCGAATCACGACAATAAGTCGACGTCGATCGGCCTGCTCAAAAGTTGGCCGAAAGAAGGGCCGAAACTACTCTGGAAAGTCGACAATCTCGGCGAAGGATATTCCGGGCTGTCGTTTTTCGGTGACAAAATATTTACGATGGGTGACATCGGCGATCATTGTGTCGCGATGGCTCTCGATAAATCGAACGGAAAATCGGCTTGGACATCGCAGGTTGGTCCTTCCGGCGCCGTCGGGCGGTACATCGGACCGCGTTCAACGCCCGCCGTCGACGGTAAGAAAGTTTTTGCTTACAGCCAGTTCGGCGATTTCGTCTGTTTTGACGCCGAATCCGGCAAAGAACTCTGGGGGGGCGATGTCGTGACGGAATTCGGCGGCCGATACATGAACAACTGGGGTTTCGCGAGCTCACCGATTTTCGACGGCGACAACGTGATTCTGCCGGTCGGCGGCGAGAAAGGAACCGTGATCGCCTTCGACAAAAACGGCGCACGAAAATGGAGATCGAAGGAGCTGACCGACGACGCACCGTACAGCTCGGCGGTTCCGGCGACGATCGACGGCGTGAAACAATTGTTGCTCCTCTCCGTCAGCGGTGTCGTTGGAATCGATTCGGCTACCGGCAAAATACTTTGGAAGGGAACACGTCCCGGCGACCGCGCCGTTTGCAGCGACCCGGTTAATCTCGGGAACATCGTGTTCGTCTCCTCGGCGTACAATATCGGGTCCCACGGTTTCCAGATCGTCAAGGACGGCGACCAATTTCGTGCGGAAAAGATTTATGAAGACCCTCAATTGCAAAACCACCACGGCGGTTTGATACTCGTCGGCGACCACGTTTATTTCACGACAAACCGCGAATTGGTCTGTCTCGAAATCAAGACGGGAAAAGTCGCCTGGAAGAACCGTTGCGTCGGCAAGGGCTCGCTCACTTTTGCCGACGGTAATCTGATCGTCCGCGCCGAAGGAGGAGACGGCACCATCGTGTTGGTTGAAGCGAATCCGTCCGAATATCGGGAAAAGGGGCGTTTCGATCAACCGAGCCGTTCCGACAAAAACAGTTGGACCTACCCGGTCGTCGTTGACGGTAAGCTTTACATCCGCGACCAGAACCTATTGCTCTGCTACGAGTTGAAACCGTAAACGCCGACAACGCAGCTTCTCCAAACCCTCATTGAAAATCGGTAAAGATTGGCCGCTAAAAGCCCGGCAACCGCTATAATCGGAACATTCGGAATTTGCCGTAATTCAAAATACATTTGTGCATGGAGGCATCATGAGGTCTTTTTAGTCGTATTATCGTCGGCGTTGATCGTTTCTTTGGCGGTCGGTTGTGCTTCCAACGTCAAATTCAACGTGCGGGACAAAGTAACAGGGCAGCCCATCCAAAACTACGCTGTTACCGTTGACAATCATAAATTTTCGTCCGGCGAAGTTGCCCAACTTAACAGGGCGGTTTGGATGAAATATTCCGCAACGGTCGAAGCGGATGGTTACGCTCCGGAGCAATACCAAATCAAAAAAGAAATCGTGCCCGAACTGCTCATCGGCGGATCCGCCTCAACGGTTCTTCCCGTCGAGGCGAACCCAGAAGGGTCGCAAGCGGTCGCTACGGGTTCGGGCGTCTTCCAGGATTACGCCGACGTCCGGCTCGACGAAACCGTTCTTCGGATGATATGGCTTGTTGTTGACGAGAATCTCCGACTTGGCGTCGAACTTGATCATATCCGGCGTCAGAAAAACGACGGGGTTCGGCGACTTCCCGACAGGCGTAACGGCAATTCGCATCCCGTTCGTCGTTTTCAGGATTTGCGATTTCACGCCGATCATTTTCTTCGGGGCTCCCTTCTCCGGCCAGTTGAGCGGATCGCATACGCAGTCCGGGAAATCACGTTCCAAGTTGTCCAGTTCGATCCCCCAGAAGAAGTTGTCCCAATTGCGCAACGCATTCGTTTCGAACTCCTGCGGTACGGCGACTCGCGGATGCAGCCGCATCCATTCGAAGATGTTCAGGATTTCGTCCGAAAAGTTCTCCATGCCGCGCCCGATGTACCGGACGACCGTTGCGTCGTAAGGATTGATCTGCCGCGCAAGATATCGGTTGAAAATATCGGCGTTGGCCGGAAACGTCGGAATGTTGTCGACCCCCTCCAGTTCCCCGGCGACGAAATAGAGCGGAACATACCGCGCATTGGCGAAATAAGCGTTGATGTATTTTCCGGCGACCGCGTTGAACGGAACGACACCCGCCCACAAATCCGGATGCGAGATGCCGATGTCCCACGCCGCCGTACCGCCGATCCCGTGCCCCGTCAGGAACACCCGGTCCGTGTCGACGCTGAACCGGCGAAATGCGTCTTTCGTCGCATACAGGACCGCCGCATGCGCCAAACCGGAATAATCGTACTGGAGCAACATCGTCGGATTCCATTCCGGCGCAATCACGATATATCCCAACCGGCCCGCCTGTCCGTACCGTTCGGTCCCCTTCCACGGACCCGCCCACCAATCGAGTTGCCGGTCCGGCGTTTGCGACAAACCGTTGAGCGTAACGATCATCGGATACCGCCGTTTCGGATCGTATTCGGGCGGAAGTTGCACCGAATACTTGAGTTGCGGGACGGTCCTTTCGATCGGATTGTCGATTTCGAATTGATAGTATCCCGGTCGTTCCGGATCGGACGGCGGCGACTCTTTCGGCGGGTCGATTTGCGCAACGATTCCGGCGACGAGATCGGGGCGACCGGACTCCATGGTTTTCAACGTCGCCAGAATTTCCTGCCGCTTCGCCGAATCCCGCTTCTCCGTTCGAAGATAATTGACGACAAGATCGCGGGTCTCCGGAAGCGTTACAGCGACGGTCAACCGTTTGTTGTCGGCGGTCGGTCCGGCGAACCAACCGGTGATCGCTATCGCCAATTTTTCCGATTCGCGGAATTCCTTACTCTTGGCGAAAAGACGGAACGTCGCCAGCCGGTCGACGGTGTTCAGCGTCAATCCTTTTTCGATGTCGTCGAGGATCGGCGGAATTTTCGCGTTCTTTTCGTCGGCGGGGAGTTTTTCGTACAACGAACGGAGCGTCGCCGCCGTTTCCGTCCGTTTTTTCTCGAAATCGTCGTATCGGAGCATCATCCGGCTGACCGCCTGGAAAAGCTGATCGGGAAGGTTTTCGTCTTTCTCCAGTTCGGCGACGTATTTCTTGACCGTCGCGAATTGCCCTGCTTTCCAACGGAGTTCCAGTTCTTCCAGCCGACGCTGATAGCGACGTTGTTTTAGCGTACGGTAAACACCGGCAAGCTGCTCTTTGACGTCGGGATCGTCGGCATGTTCTTTCAGGATGTCGTCCAGTTCGTCGACGGCGTCTTCATAAAGGTTTCCTTGAATGTAAAACCGAACGAGTCGTTTTCGGTCCTCGACGTTCTTCGGGTCGATTTGGTTCAGGAGGATCGGCGTCAGGATGTTGCGCGGGATGCTGTTCGTCGCCATGCGCATGTCCCATTCGATCGGCGACTTGTTGCTCTGCAACGCCCGAACCCGAATGTATTTCGGCGTCAGTTCGGTGATCACCTGGACGACGAGGTCCGTACCGCCGAAATGCCGCAACGGCAGGATACGGCGTCCGAACACGTCGAACGGAACCGTGTTGTCGTATTCGCCGAGCACATCGATTCTCTGCCCGCCCCGGTTGAAGCGAAGGTTCGTCCGGAACGTCTCCAACTGTTCGCCGGTCAACTCGGGAACCTCCTGCATGTTGTATTTCGGGAAATAGATTCGCCGAAGTCCGTCGTCCAACACGACGATAAATTTGATGAGATTTTTGCCGGCCTCGTCCGCCTTTTCATCGACTTTGCTCAACGTTGCGGTGCGGCCTTCAAGCGTTCGACCATCTTTCAGCGCGATTTTCACGGCGAAAAGCGGCGTCGTCCAGAAAAGCAGCATGACGACGAAAATGACCCAGTGTTTCATTTGACGTTCCTTCGTTCGAATTCGGAATATCCCATTATTGTGCCGGCAATAAAAAATGAACGGAACGGTGTTTTGTACGAAGCGTAGCGGAGTTCAAAACGCCGTGGACCATGGGAACGACGGTCAAGCTCAAGAATCAAAGTTTATCACCTGCTCAATAACGCAAATATAAACCGATTCGGCGATCCTGTCAAGAAAGATTTCCTCTCCGAGCATGTATCGCCGCTAAAACGACGATGGCGTTTCGACGGTAAAAATCTGGTTGAAGCGGCGGCCGTCGGGACAAGGGACATTGCGTTGGAAGGCGATCCGCTTGCCGTCCGGTGAGAAAACGACGGCCAGCGGCAACGGAGCGTCGGGTTCGTTGTCGGAACGCGGCGTCAATCGAATCGTTTTGCCCGCAAGAAATGTTACGAAAACGCTTCGATCGGCGATAAAGGCAATTCTCGTTCCGTCCGGACTCCAGCCGAACGCCGACTCGACGCTCCACGGATTTTGCGTCAACGGAATGATCGGGCCGCCGTTCGGTGACACGGAACCGATCTGGATGATTCCGTTATCGTCTCGAAAAAGAAACGAAATTCCCGAACCGTCCGGCGAACTTCTCACCCAATGTCGGGGACCCCGGACACCCGGATGTTTTCTGTCGGCGGTGTAAGTCAACCGTCGTTGTCGAACGTTATTGGGAGGAAACGGACGACGGGTTTTCGTACCGCCGAGCGGACCGTTCCCTTTTTGTGCAAAATCGACGGCCGTTTCCGGCAAATCGACGACGAACAGTTCCGTCAGCGGGTTTCCGTTGCGGGAAATCAGGTCGCCGAGAAATGCGATTGCTTTCCGTTGTCGCGTTCCGTCCGGCTTGACGTAACCGTCGACGCCTACCCAGGCGTCCTCGTAAGCCTTTGATATTTCGTCGCTCCCCGGTTCCGGTGATGCCACAGTCGTTGTAACAAGAACCGTGAAAAAGTTGCCGTCGTGGTTGCGGGAGTCGTTCCTGCCGGTTTCGATACGTTCCGGCCAGGGAACCGCGACGCCGACGTTCCGCTGTTCCGGATCGTGCGGCAGACTGCCGGGCGCAGTGTCCAAACGACGAAGAATCTCGTCGTTGTAGGTAAACGAAACGAATTTTCCGTCGCCGCTGAAAACGTGAACATGGGAACCGCCCCGGAGAGAACCGTCGATGAAAGGCGGATTCAATCGGCAAGCGTCGAGATTTTTCGTTGCGCCGTTCGGAGAAAGAACCACGCCGCGTCGACGGGTCGGTCCGTAACTCCACTCCGTTGTCGGATGCTCCGGCCCGAGGATGAACACGATTCGATCATCGGCCGGCGAACAGGTCGCAACACCGCAACACGCTCCGTTGATCGATTCGTACAGGATATCGGATTTTTTCGTTTCGATATCGACCGACTCGATCCGTGTTCCGTCGAAGTCGCTCCCTTCACGGTCGCTCCGAACATCGTAAACGATCCGGCGCCCGTCGCGAGTCCAGACGTTCGTGTTCGTCAGGATTTTATTGTACGGCGTGTGGGTGAGTTGCGTTTCCATGAAGAGGAAGTCGTGACCGTAGGTCCCGGCTCGTATGTCGTCAACCGAGAAATCGTCCGACCTGATAAATCGTAACAGCTGACACGAAAGCGAGCACGGTACTGTAAACCATGGCAAGAATCATGTACTTGATCGCGGCGGTTTCTTTCCAAATCACGGCACAAGTCGGGAAACAGGGGGAATAAAGCATCACGAAAACGAGCAGCGCAAACGCTTTCAGCGGCGACCAGCCCTCCTCGGATCGAAGTTTGACTGCAAGGCGTTTTCCCTGGTCGTCAAGTTCGTCCGTAACGATTTCCTGTAACGGCGAAAGATTCGACGGAACATCGGTCGTCGCAACAAACGGTTCCTCCGTTTTCGTTTCATCCTCTTCGATTCCATAGATCGTCGACAGGGAGCTGACGATCACCTCCTTGGCCGCGAAACCGCCGACCAGGGCGACGTTGTCCCGCCAATCGAACCCGGCAAATTGCGTAACGGGAACGAGAACCCGGCCGAACTGCGCGGCATAAGAACCTGAAAGCCGGGTTTTCGTATCGGCGTTCGGATCTTTCGGCGTCGGATAATACATCAACACCCAGAGGAATACGTTGACGGCAAGAATAATTGTTCCCGCTTTTTTGACGAACCACCAGCTTTGGCGGCACGCCGTTTTCAGGACGTCCTTCGGATCGGGGAGTTGGTACGACGGCAATTCGATCAACAGCGGCGTCGGCGTTCCCCGGACGATCGTTTTGCCGAGCAACCACGCCGAGAACAGCGCAAAGGCCCACGACAGGAAGATGATCGCAACCATGACGGGACTTTTATACGAGAAAAAGAACGCCGATATGAGAAGCGCGTAGACGGGGATCTTGGCGCCGCAATTCATGAACGGAATCACGAGGATCGTCAAAATCCGTTCTTTCGGCTCCCGCATGGTCCGTGTCGCCATGATGGCGGGAACCGCGCAGCCGCCGACGATTCCACCGCCGAGAATCATCGGAAGCACGCTTTGGCCGTGCAGTTGAAAACGCCGCATCACACGGTCCAACACGACGACGATGCGGGCGACGTAACCGCTCTGTTCGAGAATCGAGAGGAAGAGGAAGATGAAAAAAATAACCGGGACGAAAACAATGACGCCGCCGACCCCTTTGACGATGCCGTCGTTGATCAACGATTTCAGGTCGCCGTCTTCGAGTCGCAACCAGGTATCGAGAACGGCGGGAATCCACTCGTCGAAAATCGTTTCGCAAACGCCGACCGGCGTCGTCCAGCCGTGAAACCAGGGGATCCAACTCCACCCCTGCGCAATGTTGAACGCCAACTCGAAGGTCAGGAACATCACCAGGGCGATCACGAAAATTCCCCCGATCGGATGACAGGCGATTTTGTCGATCCGATCCGAATTGCGGATCGGCGTTTTCAAACGATGAACGACGCGACTTTCGATTTCTTCCGCTTTTTCGTTTCGTTTCTGCGCAATCGTCTTGCGCGGCGAATCGCCGGTTTTCGTTTCGTATTCACGGAGCTTTTGAATCCCTTGGTCGAGGACGCTTTCCCAATCGTCGTCATGGGTGTGGTGCTGGATGATCCGCCGGGCTTCCCGGTCGTTTTCGAGCAGCTTGACGGCAAGCCACCGGGGCGAAAAATCCTCGACGAGGTGTTCTTTCCGTGCGAGAATCGATTCGATTTCCGATACGATTTCCTCCAGCGGACCGTAATCGATCTTCCAACCGGTCGGGGCGTGAGTGTTTTCGGCGGCGACGTCGTTGATCTTTTTTCGTAACAGATCGAACCCCTCCCCCTTGCGTCCGACGGTCGGAACGACCGGAACCCCCAGCTCCGTTTGGAGAGCGGCGATGTCGATGTCGATCCCCCGCCGCCGGGCGATGTCGAGCATGTTGAGGCATATCAGCAACGGAATCTGGAGCTCCAGCAATTGAAACACCAGGTAAAGATGTCGCCGGAGATTCGCCGCGTCGACGACGACCACGACGACTTCCGGACGTTCCAGTAACAGGAAGTCCCGCGTGACACGTTCCTCCTGGCTGTAAGAAGTCAAACTGTAGGTGCCCGGAAGGTCGACGACTTCGATCCGACGTCGGCCGTCGTGGTAGTGCCCCGACTTTTTCGTGACGGTAACGCCGGGATAATTCGCGATCGTCTGGCTCAATCCGGTCAGGTGATTGAACACTGTCGACTTCCCGGTGTTGGGCTGGCCGACCAAAGCGACGAGCAATTCGTGGTGTTCGTGTTCCGTTTGCGAGACGAAAGTATTCCGATTTTCTGGCATGGACGTTTCGTGGGTTCCGAATGTTTGAAAGATCAAACTTGCTAGAGTTTACACGAACGGCGAGAAATGTCAAGTCCCGGAATCACGGATGATCGCCCCCGGGTTTCAAGGGGACGTCGCGGATTCACCCCAACCGGCATCCTCGCCGTCGGGAGCGGTTTCGACGTCGGATTCATCGGTCGATTGGACGATTTGCTTGTCGGCAATCTCTTTGGCGCGACGTTTGAAGAATTCCTTTTCAATATCCGGTTCGTCCGGCGTCAGAAATTCCTGGAGAATTTCGTTGCGTCGCCGCAGCGCAAGAAGAGTCAGCCCGGCGACCAGGATCAAACCGGCGGCAAACGCGATCAGGATATCGAGCGGCTGGAACGTCAACAAGATTTCGCAACGATTATTAGTTAAAAATCGAAACCGTCAGGAACCGGAGCCTGAGGGCGGGGTTTCATGGGTTGCTTCGGTCGACGGCGATTCGCGGAGAAACTCATCGAGAAGCTCGAGCAATTGTTCTTCGTTCCGATAACCGAGTGCCGTGCGTTTCAACTTGCCGTCGACGAACACGAGTAGCGTCGGAAACGCTTCGATACCGTAATACCGCGAGAATTCCGGGTTGGTTTCAGCATTAATTTGTGCGACGACAATTTTGTCCTTCAGCGCTTCGGCGACTTTTTCGAGGTGGGGTTGCATCGCGTGACACGACGGGCAATTCAAACCGTAGGCGTCGAGCAACACGAGACCTTTGCGCGTCTTCGTGATGAAGTCGCTGTCGGACAGTTGGGCGATAAAACTGGGGCGGATTTCCTGAACGACTTCCGGCGGCGGGGGCTCGGAACAACCGGACAGCAACGGGATCGACAACGCAACCGCAATCAGGAATTGCGGTAATTGGGAATCAATCGAGTAAAGCGAAGCGTTCTGTTTGGCGATTCCTTGCCGCTTCGAACAGTCGTCGCTCTGCGCGCAATCGGCACACCCCGAACAGCAGGACGGACCGGTCCCACATGCTCTCGACGAACCAAACGCACCGAGAAAGTACAACACGATCGCGGCGAGGCTGGAAATTCCGATGAAGATTCCGAACATATGAAATCCCGTCGGGACCACAGGTCCCGGCTCGTTTATTGCGGTCCCGGGCTCGTTTTGCGGCCCGGCTCGTGATCAAGCGTGAATCAGCCGTTGTGAGCGGCATTGGTGAGCGTGTTTTGGAGTGTTGCCGCCTGCTGCAATCCGACAAGGCGGTCGAGCATTTTTCCGTTGGCAAACACGATCAACGTCGGGATGCTCGAAACATTATACTTGGCGGCGACGTCCTGCAAGTCGTCGACGTTAACCTTGATGACTTTCGCTTTTTCTCCAACCGCCGCCGCAACTTCTTCGAGAATCGGGAGTTGCATTTTGCACGGTCCGCACCATGTCGCGAAAAAGTCGACGAGAACGATGCCCGACTGAATTTGCGTATCGAATTCCGCCGTTGAGGCGATTTGCTGAACGTTTCCCATCATGATTCTCCTGATTGTGTCCAAAAACTCAAATACTGAACGAACACTCAATTCGATTATACAGCGAAATTCAAAACAATCAAGGGAAGCGGATCTATTCGACCAACTTGACGGTGATTTTCGTTTCCGTTCCTCCGGGAAGGACGATGGTCATCACAATACCGTCGGAAAGAGAACTCGCTCCCCTTGCCTGTACATAAGCCTCGCGGGTTGGAACGGGGGTGCCGTTGACCTGCGTGATGAGCATTCCATTTTTGAGCCCCGACTTGTCGCCGATTCCTCCTTGCGTGACGTTGATCGCCAAAACCCCTTGTTTTCCCTTGATGTTCAAGCGGTTGAGAATCTGGTCGTTCGCTTGCAATACCTGCAACCCGAGCGGCCCGTCGAGATACGACTGGGCGCCGCCACCGATCAGCATCGCCGGACCGGAGGAGGGCGGAAGGAGTTCGATATCGACCTCGACGGCGTATTTTTTTCCGTTACGAATAAATACGATCCGGTGCGACTTGCCGATTTCCGCCCGCTCGACGCAGCGCTGGAGCTGGTAGACCGCATTGACCGGTTGCCCCGCAAAGGAGAGAATCACGTCGTCCTGTTCGAGCTCCGCTTTTTCGGCGGGGGATTTTTGCACGGTATAGTCGACGACCACCCCCGTATTCGGCTTGACACCGAGACGCTTCGCCTCCCACGGCGTGACGGGATACGTCACCGCGCCGAGCCAGCCGCGGTCCACTTTTCCTTTCGAGATTAATTGTTGCGCAACCCATTTGGCGTTGTTCGACGGCAGCGCGAAGCCGATCCCCTGGTTCGCGCCGGTGCCACGGGAAATGATCGCCGTGTTGATCCCGATCACCTCGCCGCGCAGGTTGATGAGCGGGCCGCCGGAGTTGCCCGGATTGATCGCCGCATCGGTTTGGAAAAATTCCGTACGCTGGATCGCCCCCAACGAACGCCCCTTCGCGCTGATGATCCCGACGCTGACGGAAGAATCGAGTTCGAACGGATTGCCGATCGCAAGCACCCATTCGCAGAGTGCCGTCTTGTCGCTGTCGCCGAACTCGACATACGGAATTTCATCGCCGGCCGGAAGGTCGAGCCACATCACGGCAAGATCGGTTTCGGGATCGTGACGATATTTCTTGACGAAGTATTTACGGCCGTCGGGGAGCTCGACTTCGATCTCCTTTCCCTTGGCGATGACGTGGTTGTTCGTCAGGAGAATGCCGCCCGGATCGATAATCATGGCGGTTCCCGTTTCATCGCCCGGCTGGCGGGAATCGCGGGAAGTCCGCACCGCCGGGGCTTGAATTCGTAACGATTTCAGTTCTTCCTGGGTCCGGAGGTGCGCAAGCACTTTGACGGTCGCCGGAATCGCACGGTTCGCCGCGTTCTGGAACGCTTTCGAAAGTCCGGCGGCGTAACGGTAAACGTCATCGTCCTCCTGGGCAAAGCTCACGAATGACAGGACGAAAAAAAGAGCGAAAATTTGAACGGTATATTTCATAAATCGCCTCATAACGAGTCGGGACCTGCGGTCCCGGAGTTTCGCGGGCAACGTTCGACGGCACCGTGCGGACACTCGGTCAAACAGGAGCCGCAGTTCGTGCAGCGTGATTGGTCGATGACGTGTTGTTGGTACGGCGCAACAGGAATCGCGTCGACGGGACAAACCCGGGCGCAGATCGAACAGCCGTTACAGCGGTCGTTGATCCGATATTCGACCATCGCCGTGCATTTTCCGGCCGGACAGCGACCGAGGAGGTGGGCCTCGTATTCGTCCCGAAAATACTTGAGCGTCGACAACACCGGGTTCGGCGCCGTCTTGCCGAGCCCGCAAAGGCTCCCCGCCTTGACCTGTTCCGCAAGGACCCGGAGGCGGTCGAGATCGTCGGATTTTCCATTCCCGTTACAAAGTCGTTCGAGGATGTCGAGCATCCGTTTGGTGCCAATCCGGCAAAACGTACATTTACCGCAGCTCTGTTCCTGCGTGAATGCCAGGAAATACCGTGCGATATCGACCATGCAGTCGTCTTCGTCGAGGACGACGAGTCCGCCGGACCCCATGATCGCGCCGACCGTCGAGAGCGACTCGAAATCGATCGGCGTGTCGGCGAGTCCCGCCGGAACGCAACCGCCGGACGGGCCGCCGATCTGGACAGCCTTGAACCGTTTGCCGTTCGCGACACCGCCGCCGATTTCGTCGACGACTTGGCGGATCGTGATCCCCATCGGAATCTCGATCAGGCCGCCGCGATTGATCTTGCCCGCCAAGGCGAAGACTTTCGTTCCCCGGCTCTTTTCCGTCCCGAATTTCGCGACGGCCGCCGGCCCGTGCTTGAAAACGTACGGAATCAGGGCGTAAGTTTCGACGTTGTTGATGAGCGTCGGTTTGCCGAACAAACCCGATTGAGCGGGGAACGGGGGACGCAGACGGGGCATGCCGCGACGCCCTTCCATCGATTCGAGGAGCGCGGTCTCTTCGCCGCAGACGAACGCTCCGGCTCCTTCCTTGACCGCCAAGTCGAACGAAAATCCCGTGTTCAAAATATTTTCGCCGAGAAATCCTTTTTCGTAACAGAGTTGAATCGCCCGACGAACCCGTTCGACGGCGAGCGGATATTCGGCACGAATGTAGAAAAATCCTTGCGTCGCTCCGACCGCTTTGGCGGCGATCGACATTCCCTCGATAATTCGGAACGGAAACGATTCGAGGAGCATCCGGTCCATGAACGCGCCGGGATCCCCTTCGTCGCCGTTGCAGACCACGAATTTTTCACCGTTCGCTTGGAGGACGGCGTCCCATTTTCTGTACGTCGGAAATCCCGCCCCGCCGCGGCCTCGAATTCCGGACGTTTTCAGATCGTCAACGATTTGTTCCGGCGATTTATTTTCGTTCAAAATATTTTTCAAGGCATCGAAGCCGCCGTGACGGCGGTAATCGTCGACGTCGTTCGGGTCGATCTCGCCGCAGTCCTCCATGGCGAGATGCCGCTGTTTTTCAAGGAACAACTTCGCGGTTCCCTTGTCGAAATCAATGCGGCGTTCACGACTCGGATCGGGAAACTCATCCGACCAAAACCGTTCGAGCCAGGTCGCGAAACGGTGTTCGAACCGTTGCAGCAGGCTCTTCGGCCTGTAATTTCGCAACAAAATCGAACGGACGTCTTCCGGTTTGACTTTGGCGTAGAATGTCGCGACTCCTTTTTTCGAAACGGTTTCGAGGAGCGGGGTTTGGTGACACATCCCGACGCAGCCGACCGGTTCGACACGGACGTCGATTCCCGTTTCGTGAATGATGTCGACGACGGCATCACGGACGGCGGCGCTCCCTTGCGCCTGGCAACAGGAACCGAGCCCGACACGGACGGTCCCGATTTCCGTTCCGGAATATTTTTTGCCGTCGCCGGAGTTCCGTCGGGTTAGATCGCGGCTCCGGAAGTCGTCGAGAACGTCGCCGACCATCGTCGAAGTGAGGTGTCCGTAAGTCACGCCGTCGATCTGGACGACCGGGGCGAGCGTGCAGCAACCGAGACACGCGACTTTTTGAATCGTAAATTCCCGGGCGGCGTCCGTGTCGCCGTGTTCGGGAATCTTTAGTATTGTACGAAAAGCGTCGAGAACCCGCTCGGCTCCCTTGACGTGACATGCGGTTCCGGTACAGACGCAGATCGTGTGTTCGCCGACCGGGTCGTGCCGGAATTGATCGTAAAAGGTCGAAACCCCGGCGATATCGGCGGCGGAGATTTCCGTTTCGCCGCAGATTTTGCGCAACACGGCACGCGGCAGATATCGGTACTCTTTCTGTACCGCCTGCAAAATCGGAATCAGCGACTCTTTCCGCCGTCCGTGCTTGTCGAGGATTTTTTCAAGAGGTTCGCTCACGATTCGCACCGATTATCTTGTGATTTTAGCCGAAAAACAAAAGCCGGAAGGGAGGCGTACTCGCCGTACTGACGGTTCCGGCCTTGTCGTTTATCCGTCATTGCGCCGGAGTACCGGCTCCATTCCGGCTGTTGTCGTTGGTCGAGACTCATTGAGTGCCCGTCACGCTTCCTCTTCCGGGGCGTCTTCTGCTTCGTCGCCGTCTTCAAATTTTTTCAAGGACGTTCCGTCGGACAGTCTCCATTCGGTTTGACCGTTGGCACTTCGCCCCATAACCACGGAGGCCGCCAAGGATGGGCTGGAAAAAACATGGTCGATGGAAAATTCAAAGCAATCCGTTTGCTTTGTCAGTATTTTGCGTTCGATCAATTCCTTTCGCCAACGGTTGACGGTTAAAGGGGTCGACGGAACAGTTTCCAAGGGGGATTGCGAGCCGGCGAAAACAACGAATCCTTCCGCTGTCGCCTTGCCGGATGCCGAGAGGCCTTTCGTATTGATATGGAATACGGCTTCATCCGAAGGCGGAACGGGACCGCCGGTCTCCGGCAGCGGAACGACGACTTTTCGTTTTTCCTCGAAAAGCCGATGTCCGAGCGTGCTGACGAGCAGCTTGATGTTTTCGATGAACTCTTCCATCTCGGCGCGGTCCGCTTCGGAAATGTTCGACAACGGCGGTTCGTTACGATTATCCAAGGCGTATCGGGTCGTCTCGGTGGCGATCGTGAAGAGACGGTTCTCGATGTATTTGACGTGCGCTTTATTCAGTTGTTCGTCCTTGCTGAAAAAAATGATCGCTTCGTTCCAGAATTCCTTACCGCCGAGATGCTGTTCCAACCGTTTCACCACGCCGTCCGCTTCGCCAATGTACGCGAGGTCGCCGTCGTCTTCCGTTTTTCCGAACAATATATAGACGCACGCTTTGCCGTCGAGTTCCTTGCGGTCCTTCAGCGTCTTGATCATCGTGCGCGGGATTTTGTACGCCTTGCCGGACCAGTTGGAAAGCTCGCACGCCATCCGACCGCCGGGGTCGCCGTCCATTAGGAATATTCGTATCGTTTTTCCGAAAGGCATGATGCTAAATTCGCAACAAAAAAATGAATGATTGAAAACGTTATTCGATTTCCCGTTTCAGAACGGCGACGATGAACTTCGTACGACCATAACCTTCGTTCGTCGTGAAGCATGAAACGAGTTCCCATCCTTGGTGCCCTTTGAAGTTCAATTTACCGCGTAATTCGTCATCGTCGATCCCGCCGCCGGAAAGCCAACCGGTTGCCTCGACTTTGATCGTGTCGTATTCGTATTTTTTCATCGGTTTTCCTCGACAAGGATGTTATACTCGTCAACATTCAAACGAATCTCACGCAGAATCGTTCTCAACAAGGGACGCGGCAAGTCCTTGCCCGAGTGATGCGGAATCGTCGTCGTTCTGCCGTCCGCATGACGGTAAAACGCATGATTTCCCTTTTGCCGAACCTTGACGAAACCGAGCTTCAAAATCAAGCGTTCCAATCGAGCCGCCGACAATAATGGGAGCGGCGTCATACGGCGACCTCGATCTGAGCGAGCCCCGCGAAAACGGGAAGAGTCGCGATTTCGTCCCGGTTCATTTCTTCAAGGCAAAGCGAAATCACTTCGGTCAATCGAACCTGCAATTCGTCGATCGTTTCCGCGTAGGTGTGCGCTCCCGGAATGTTCGGCACGCTGCCGACGTACAAACCGCTTTCGGGATCCTTTTCAATAAACGCCGTGAAGTTCAATGTCATGGGATTTGTCGGGACCACAGGTCCCGGCTCGTTTTGTGTTATCTCGTTTTCATGCGATTGACGGCGTTGAGCATGGCGATGGTGCTTGCTTCGATCGTGTCCGTTGACACGCCGTGGCCGCGGAACGTCTCGCCGCTCTGGTTGATCAAGATCGTTACCTCCCCCTGCGCGTCTTCGCCGGTCGTTACGCTTTGTACACTGTATTCCTTCAACGAAATGTCCGCACCGGTCATGTCCTTCACAGCGAGGAAAATCGCATCAATCGGACCATCGCCGTCGACGATCTCTTTTGTGTACAGGTGTTCGCCGTGCCGTAGCGTCAACGAGATCGTCGGTTTCTTTCCCGTTCGGCAACGCAGATCGTACGAATCGAACTCCCATTCGATTTCCTCGGGGCGTTCTTTTCGTTCGTGAATTTCTTGCTCGATCAACGCGAGAATATCTTCGTCGTAAATGTTCTTCTTACGGTCGGCGAGTTTTTTGAACTCCTCGAACACCTTTAATATTTGTTCCGGCGTCAGGTCGAAGCCGAGCGTCTTGGCCCGATCCGCCAGCGCGGCGCGACCGCTGTGTTTGCCGAGCACGATTTCGCTTTTCGTGAAGCCGACGTCTTC
>JAVBPI010000018.1:0-123410 GCA_031549705.1 Thermoguttaceae bacterium | reverse complement strand
CGGACCATGTTCCGTATTTGCAGCGGACGTTCGAAACGGTCTTCTTCGAAGAGCGCATGACGCGATTTCCGTGGTTCCCGAACCCGTGCTTCCAGATGCCGTACTACCTCTTCGTCGGACGGAAGAAAAAGTGAGGCGAGGTACATTCATTCGTCATCCCCGCGCAGGCGGGGACCTAGACGATAGACCTTGTCGACCGTTTGCATCAATCATTTCCCGAGCCTACATTTTCCATCGATAACGTGTGCAAAAGTGCAATAATGCTTGCTCTCTAGGTCCCCGCCTGCGCGGGGATGACGGTACTTTATCTCTTTGAAACAATGTTTTTCCCTATCCGTCCTCTCTTGGACTTGCTTTGTCCGCCGCACTGTGCGGTCTGCGGCGAGCCCTTGGAAGACGGTGCGGTGCCGGTTTGCGAATCTTGCGCAAACCGTTTGGCGACGCCGGACGGACAATATTGTTCCCGCTGTTTCGGTCGCCGTTTTGCATTGTTGGAAGACGTTTTCGGTTGTCCCCGTTGCATGACGACATCGTTTCGATTTCGCCGTGTGATCGCTCTGGGTGAATACGAAGGAGGGCTTCGCGAAACCATTCTGCGAGCAAAAACGGACAAAACGGGCATTCTGGCGACTGCGTTGGCGACGCTCCTCGTTGAAAAGCGACGGCGGCTGTTGGAAGAGATGCCGATCGACCTGATCGTTCCGGTACCGATGCATGCAACACGCCTCCGCAAACGGGGCACGAACAATCCGGACTTTCTGGCAGAAGAAATCGCCAGGCGGTTACGGCGTCCGTGCGGGCGGCATCTGTTGAGACGAATTCGTCGTACCGAGTTGCAATATCGGCTCGCGGTGGAATCACGGCGGGAGAACGTCGAAGGGGCGTTTGCGTTGGTCGATCCGAAGAGGAAAAAACGAGTTGTCGGGAAACACGTTTTATTGGTCGACGATATCCTGACAACGGCGGCGACCTGCAACGAGATCGCCGCTCTGCTGTACCGCACCGGCTCCGCCTCGGTGACCGTTTGCGTTCTCGGAAGAGCGGAAGGAGGAATGGATCACGCCGAAATCGCGCAAAATACCTTCTTTTGAGAGATTCCGGTTGACTTTTTGGCCCGTTCCGTGTGAAATAGAGGGATGGAGGAGTTGATCGTTGATCGTGGAGAGTGGAGAGTGAAGACGCAAGCGGATCATTTTCCACGATCCATTTTCAGCTCTCATCCTCCACTATCCACTATCAACTCTCCACTATCAACTCCCATGTCCCGTTCCGGTTATACTCTCGTCGAAATCCTGATTTCGGTGACGTTGTCGTTGTTCCTGCTTCTCGGCGTGTTGTCGCTGTTTCGGAGCGTCGGCACGTCGATCACGGACACGCAAGCGACAATGATTCTGACGCGCAACATGAACTGGGTCGCGCAGACGCTCCGCAACGACTTGGCGAACCTGACGGAAGATCCGAACAAACCGTCGAAATTGAACGGCCCGAACGCTCCCGGCGACAACGGATACTTCCAGATCATCGAAGGAATGGGCGCTCCGTACCACTTCATCGCCTCGACGAACAGTGGGCGACATCTGCTCAGCACGGAGATCGCGAAAAAACCGGAAGGCACGAACAGCAACGATCCGGACAACACCGTCGGCGACGTCGACGACATTATCATGTTCACGGCCCGAAGTTCCACGGAGAACCCTTACCGCGGGAAGCTCAACAGCTCCTCAAACGGTGAGTCGACGACGGCGGAAATCATTTGGTTTCTGCGGGGAAACACGCTTTATCGGCGTGTACTGCTCGTCTTGGAAAACGGTCAAACCCTGAACAGCCCGGCGACCCCTGCCGGTTTTTATGCCAACAACGACGTCTCCGTCCACCTTGCTCCGGGCGCAACGGACGTCAAGGCGAACACCTTGGCCGACCTCTCCCGGCGGGAAAACCGGTTCGGACACTGGACGCAGCACCGTTTTAACGGATCGAATCAATATGATCCAACGACCTCGTTAAATCCGTTCCCGCATCCGATGTATTACACACGGACGCTGTATGATCCGCCGCCGTCGCCGCCGCCGCCGCATGGAAAGGTGAATGCGACAACCGGCAACTCCAGTACGGAACCCTGGTACTTCCTCCGAATGCCGACCTTGGAAGAGTGCGCCCATTCCAGTTGGCAGGCCGGGCTCCCGTTGTCCAAAGCGAACGTTGTCGACACTCAATGGACGGACGACACGACCTTTTTGACCCTTTACAGTTATTTCACCGCTCCCATCACGACGATTCCAGTCAACCCCTATAGGGATTTTTGGGACAAGCCGAACGATTGGCCCTGTCTTGATCCGGTCAAAGGAACGCTCACGACCCCGGCGTTGGGGGGCAACCGAATCGCCGAAGACGTCATCATGACGAACGTGATCTCGTTCGACGTCAAAGTCTGGAATCCGTACTGGACACCGCTCACCGGGGCGACGGCCACTTCGACGAACAACTGGGCGCCGCCGCAATATATCGATCTGGGACAGGATCAGATGATCAATCCGATGACGAACACAATGGCCGACGTCAACTATTCGTATGCCGATTGGAACGTGACGAATGGTTTGACTGTCGGTGGCATCAACGACCGGTTCGGTTTCTGCTCCAAAGGGAAGTACGCCGGTGGCGAAACGCTGGGAACGGTGACGACACCGCCGACGGTGATCACGAACCAAACGTGGATCGGCATGGGAAAGGTGCTGATGCCATGTGTCTACGATACATGGACCTTGGACTACGAACGGAAGCCGTATTCGGCGATGACCAATTCCGGGGGAGCCATCCATTATACCCGAACGGGGGCCGGCGTCGACAGCGAAGCGAACCCGACGGACCCGGCACCGACGGATCCGAATGATTCGAATCCTCCAAACCCGCTGGCGGGAACGCCGCCGGATCAGTGGTTCGAGTGGGAGTGTCCGCCGCCGTACACGACGCCGCTGAAGGGAATCGAAATCACGATCCGATGCTTCGATCCACGCAGCAAGAACATCAAACAAATCCGTATCGTCAAGGATTTTTGACGTTAGCTGCGTCGGCCCCCGACGCGCGGAAGTTTGCGTCGGCCCGACATGCTTTCCCGTTCACTCAATTAACGCGTCGGAGGCCGACGCAGCTAAGAATGTATCTCGTCATCGGCGGCAACGGATTTCTCGGAAGCGGCATCGTCTCACAGCTTTTGGCTCGTGGCGAACGGGTGCGCGTTCTCTGCCGCAGCAAGATCGACATGCCCGTCGAATGGTCGCAGGGGGACATTCGGAACCGTGACGTCGTTTTCGCCGCAACCCGGGGTTGCGATGTCGTGTTCCACACCGCCGCGCTCGCCGGAATCTCCGTTCATTGGGCGCCGTTCTACGAAACCAACGTCCTCGGCACCCGCAACGTGATCGACGCTTGTTTGGCCAACGGCGTTCGGAAGTTGGTCTACACGAGCAGTCCGAGCGTCACGTTCGACGGCAAACCGCAGGAAAACGTCGACGAATCCGCCCCATTTCCGACCCGTTGGCTCGCTCATTATCCGCACAGCAAGGCGATCGCCGAAAAAATGGTCCTCGAAACTACGGGATTGTTGCGATGTGCGCTCCGTCCGCACCTGATTTGGGGGCCCGGCGATCGGCATTTGATTCCCCGGCTTCTCGACCGCGCCCGACAGGGAAAGCTGATGCGGGTCGGCGACGGAACCAATTTGATCGACATGACGCACATCGAGAACGCCGCTGCCGCTCATTGGCAGGCGGCGGACGCTTTGACGGAAAACGGTCCCGTTAATGGGAGGGCCTATTTTCTTTCCGATGGAAACCCGGTAAACTGTTGGGCGAGAATTGACGATTTCCTTAAAGAGAATGGCCTGTCGCCGGTCCGAAAATCGATTTCGTTCCGTACGGCATGGCGGATCGGCGCCGTTATGGAAGGTTTGTACAAAGTTTGCCGATTGTCCGGCGAGCCACGCATGACCCGGTTTTTGGCCGCTCAGTTGGCGTTGCCGCATTATTTCGACATTTCGAGAGCACGGACCGATTTTGGGTATGCTCCCCTTTCCTACGAGCCGGGAACGGTGTTCCCGACTTCGGCAACCGGGAACGCCGTTCCCGGTTCGTGAACTCGTAAAAATTTTTTCGGAAAATAAATATTTTCCACTGGCAATTTTCGTCGTTTTCGAGGAGAATGTTGCTGTCGATGGTTGTCGCCTCCTAACTGCGTCGCCTGCGACGCGTCCTCCCCGAATAACGATCCCTTTTTTGAATTCAGGAGTCTAGTCATGAAAAAGCAATTACGTTACGGCTTCACGTTGGTGGAGCTTTTGGTGGTGATCTCGATCATCGGCATGTTGGCCGGACTCCTTTTGCCGGCGGTGAACGCCGCCCGTGAATCGGGCCGCCGTGCCGTCTGCATGGCGAACCAAAGCCAAGTCGCCATGGCCCTCCTCAACTACGAAAGCGCTCGTGGAGCCTTCCCTCCCATGCGTGGCGAAGTTTACTCCACATCGACGACCTTTTACAGTGCCGTCGGTCATCAAGCCACGTGGGTTGGTTATCTCCTTCCGCTGATGGAATACAACGTTGCTTGGGAACGCTTGTCCGGCGGTCGTGCCAATACCACGTCCGGCGTGTTCGACACAAATGGCGAAGCGATTCCGATTCCGATTCTGAAATGCAAAAGCGCCTCGAAACCGGCGGAAGACGCCTCAATGAGCTATGTCGTCAACGGCGGATACCAAAATGGTGTCGGAACCACTTGGGCGACCGTGACGACCATCGCCACCGGAACGACCCGCTTTGAACCGGGAAGACGGGAAGACGCTCCTTTCTTTGATTTTTTGGGGGTCTCCACCTCGAGCGGCGGTTCGTTTGCCTATTGTAAACAAACGGTTTCCGTCGACTATATTTCGACACATAATGGAACGAGCTATACGCTTCTCCTCTCGGAAAATCTGGATGCCGGAAAATGGGCGACTTATGACACCGCTGCCGGCGTTGACCGTCCAAGAGCAGAGGATGAAACGAAAATCGCCTTCTGCTACCCGATCGATATTAACGATGGCTCCACTGCTGGAAGTGATATCACGACTATAGCCAAAGTGCTCACCGTTAAAGGACAGTTGGCGGCACAAGGCTGGACTAGCGCTACCGATGCTAAGTGCAGTTGGAGAGGTTATGATTTGACGTTCGATCCCACGATTGCAACGGGTGACACAGTTCAATCGCCGACCTTTATCAACGTCGGACGGACTCGTGCAGGGGAACCGACTTCTTCTTACCGTTTGGCTCGTCCGTCTTCGAACCATCCGGGAACGGTCGTTGCCGCTTTCGCTGACCGAAGTGTTCGAACGCTCAACGAAAACATGAACAAGAAATTGTTCGTTCAAATTTGCCGTCCTGCCAGTGGCGATGTCATCAATCCGGCAGAACTGAACCAATAACGGTTGAACATTCGATTTGAATTTTTGAGAGCCGGAGGCGCAACCTTCGGCTCTTTTTTTGCGCCGCATATGATAGCCGGAAGCGTAGGGTACTCCCGAAGCGCCCGGTTTGTGGAGTCAATCGGCCCACAAAACCGGGCGCTCGCGCCGGACTACCGGCTTCGCTTCCGGCTACCATGCTAACCGAATTGCACGCTTGATCGTGATACTCGTTGGCGGTATACTGAAAATATGTCCATTGCCAAATTTCACCCCACCGCCAAAGCGAAACGAATCGTCGACCTGTTGACCCAAGGCGGAGCGATCGACTGCCTCTTCGTCGGCGGCTTCGTGCGCGATCTCGTGCTCGGAATTCCCTCGAAAGACATCGACATTGAGATTTACGGCTTGCCGTATGAGCGGATCGTCCAACTCTTGAAGCCGCATTTCCGTGTCGATATGGTCGGCCAATCGTTCGGCACCGTGAAGGTCGACAACCAACTCGACTTGAGCGTTCCCCGGAGCGAATCGAAGACGGGGAGCGGCCATCGCGGTTTCGACGTGGAGTCGGATCCGTTTCTCGATCCGCTCAAGGCGTTCGCCCGCCGGGACTTCACCGTGAACGCGATCGGCATTCGAATCGACGGCACGGTCGTCGATCCGTTCGGCGGGCTCGACGATATCGAACGAAAAATACTTCGGGCTCCGACGGAAGCGTTTTGTGAAGATCCGCTCCGCGTGTTGCGGGCCATGCAGTTCGCCGCCCGATTCGGTTTCGACATGGAACCGCGAACCGTCGAACTCTGCCGCCGCGTGCTGCCGGAATTCGAAACCCTCTCCGCCGAACGCGTCTGGACCGAATGGTTCAAATGGGCGACCAAAGGCCGCTTCCCCTCCAAGGGGTTGAAACTGTTGCGCGAAACCGGTTGGATCGCCTGTTTTCCGGAAATCGCGGCGCTCGTCGACGTGCCGCAGAATCCCGTTTACCATCCGGAAGGGGACGCTTTCGTTCACACCTGCCTGGCTTGCGACGCCGCCGTCGGAATCGCCGACACGATGAACCTCGACGAACAGGAACGGGCACTCCTGCTCTTTGCGACGCTGGCTCACGATTTCGGCAAACCGGCGACCACGATTTTGAACGAAAAAGGGAACTGGACCTCGCCGAACCACGCCGTCGAAGGGATTGCCCCGGCCCGATCGTTTTTCGAACGGATGAAAGCGCCGAACTGGATTTTCGAACATGTATTGCCGCTCGTCAAGGAACACTTGGCACATAGTTGCATCCCGAAGGACCAACTCCCCGACGACCGTGTCGTTCGCCGTCTGGCGACGCGGCTCGTGCCGTCGAATATCCGGATGTGGTGTGCGCTTTGCCGAAGCGACTCGCTCGGCTGCGGCAACGGCCAACCGCGGCATCGGGTCGACACTTGGGAAGAAGTCGCCGAAAAACTGCAAGTTCGTGAAAGCAGACCGTCGCCGTTACTTCAGGGCCGCGACTTGATCCCACTCGGCGTCCAACCGGGACCGAGCATGGGAACCATTCTCGCCGAAGCGTACGAAAACCAACTCGACGGCGGATTCACCGACCACGCCGGAGCGCTCGAATGGGTCCGCTCCCGTTTGAACGGTTCTGTCACATCAACAGCGCAATGAGACGCCAATGGACGACGACTATCGCTTGGCTCCGCTTGACGACGACGACCTGACGTTGGCTCCGATCACCGACGCCGAGGAAGAGCGTCCGATCGCGCCGGATGTCTCGATCAAGTCCGGCGTCAAGTTGATTCCCGTGATTTGTACGGCGTGCAAAACACGTATGTATGCCGGCGAAAACCAGGTCGGGCTCTGGAAAAAATGTCCCGACTGCTATCGGTTGACGCAAATTCCCCCCGCCGAACCGGAACTTGTCCAGTGCGCCGACGATCCTGACAGCGCCGCTGGATACGAACTGAAAGAGCCCGAAGTCGGACGCCGGGAAACCTTCCGGATGAACATCGATTATCGGACGCTTCAGCTCGACGACGACGGAGCCAACGAACGCTGGATGCCTCCCAAAACCTTCGAGGACAGGCCGCCGCTCATGGAGCGGATCTTCGACGGGCTTCTCACCACGAAAGAGGAAAAGGAGGAAAAGCGAAAAGCCCTTGAACAGGAACGAAAAATCGAAGACGAAGTCAACGCCGTGAAAAAAGCGGCACGGGAAGGAAAATTGGAGGAACATCTCGGACGCAATCCCGGCGATTCGTTGGCGGCCCGACTTGAAGCGCGTCGCCGTAATGCGGAAGCCGCCGCGCACGGATATGCGAATCCCCCCCCGCCTCCGCCGCGATCGCCATTACGACCGGGCTCCGACAATGCACACGATCCGCTCCCTCCGCCGCAAAGCAAGCCGACGCTCAAGGTTTTCAAAGGTCCGCGGACTCCCAGGGAACCGTTGTCCCCATCCGCGAAAGCGGACGCCTTGTTCGCCGCGCTGGACGACGCCATCGTCGACGCCGGCGGGAGACCGCAGCCTCCCCCCCGAAGACAAAAACACGGCTTGTTCACGCCGTTTTTCGATGCATCGAGCCGTGCCCGAATGATCGTGTTCGTCGTCACCGGCCTGATCGGCAACTTCTTCGGCGAAAAAGCACGGTCGATGATCTGGCAAGTCCTCATCGACAGGGTGCACGAACAGCCCGCCGGATATGTGTACAGTTACACTGAGCAAGGAATTTTTCTCTGGAGCTTTTGGGTCGGAGCCGTTGCGACCGTCGTTTGGCTCACGATCATGTTTTTGTTCGGAATCAGCATCTTCCTCGAATCCGCGAAGGGGAAAGACCGTGTCGAGAATTGGGTTCCGTTCAATCTCGACTTCGGGTTGTCGTACATCGGTTGGACGGTGGTGTTTCTCACGGTCAGCGGATTTCCCGGCTTCGTGATTTGGCAGGGAATCAGCCTGATTTTCCCCGCTTACGAAGAGCGGCTGATCGTGATTCATTTTTTCGCACAATTTTTATGTTTCCCGCTCCTTTTCCTTTGCGTGATCGAGTCGGACACTTTTTGGGGGACTTGGCCGACGAAAACGTTGGAGAGTTTGCGATCCCGTCGTCGGCTTTGGTTCCGGTTCTATCTCGACGCCGCGGTGCTTGTCGGAATACCGGCGGCGATCCTGTTCGGGTTGCTCGTCGTCGGAACCGGTTTCAGCGAAGAATGGTGGACGCAATCGGTGCTCTATTTCCTTGCGGCGTCGGTCGTGTTGACGTGTTGCGGCTTTTTCCCGATGCTTTATTTCCGGCGTCTCGGCAATCTCACCGCCGACATTCGAAGTTAAAGTACCGATAATACCATCAGAAAGGAACGCCATGAACTATTCCGATTTATCCCGTCGTGATTGGATCAAACTGCTCGGTTGGGGAGCCGGCGCGGGAATCGCGCTGGGAACATGTTCCGACGCCGACGCCGACCTGCGGGTTCGCAACGACGCTCCGGCGGGAAAACCGGCCAAGGGACTCGCCGTGCCGCCGTGCCGCTTGGAAAACGAAACGATTATTCGACCGCAAAGCGCGATCCCGAAAATCACAGAGACGGACGTTCTCGTCGTCGGCGGCGGTGCAGCGGGTTGCGCGGCGGCCATTTGCGCGGCAAGGGGGGGAGCCAAGGTGGCGCTGGTCGAACGGTACGGACATTTCGGCGGGCTCATCACCGGCGGGCTCGTGTTGAAAATTCTCTCGCATCGGGCAAGCGACATTCCGCTGGTCGGCAAGGGAATCGCCGAGGAAATGCTCCAACGGATGGAAAAGCTCCCGAACGGACTCAATAACGATTACAGAAAGTCGGAACCCGAAGTCGACGCCGAAGTGTACAAATATCTCCTCGTCGAGATGGTTTCGGAAGCGGGGATCGACGTGTACCTGCACAGTTGGGCGCTCGACGCGGTGATGGACGACGACGTCTGCCGCGGCGCGATTTTTCAAACGAAAATGGGGCCGCTCGCGATTCTCGCCAAACAAGTGATCGATGCGACCGGCGACGGCGACCTTTTCGCTTCGGCGGGTTGCGACCACGAAATCCGTTGGTACAACATCGGCCTCGTTCACCGGATCGGCAATCTCGACAAGGCGATGCCGGAAAACGGTACGAAAAAACCGCGAGGCCTCGGCGATGGAACGCCGATCCCCGGCGTGAATTGGGTCAACATGCGCGGCCCGGACGGCGACGGACTCGACGTTCGAACGCTCTCGAAGCTCGAAATGAATCATCGGAAACAAATTTGGAAGCAGGTCCAGGCGATCCGTGAAACGCCCGGTTACGATAAAACGTATCTCGTCGAAACCGCGCCGCAAATCGGCGTGCGGGTAACACGGGTGCTGACGGCGGTTCACAACATGACGCTTGCCGACGCGGAGAAGCGGCGGCATTTCGACGACTGCATCGGAATCGGCGGTGCATGGAACGCGGAGCATCCGTCGTGGGAAATTCCGTACGGTGCGCTGTTGCCGGTGAAAATCGACAACCTGCTGACGGCGGGACGCAGCGTTGCGGCGGAACCGAAGATGTCGGAACTGATCCGCGTGATCGTTCCGTGTTGGGTGACGGGCCAAGCCGCCGGATGTGCCGCCGCGCTCGCCGCCAGGAACGGTTGCAAAGCCCGCGACGTCGATTACGCCGAGTTACGAAAATTGCTCCTCGATCAAAAAGCGTTTCTCGATTGAAACGTCGTTCGTCGTTACGTTTTATCGTTTGACCCCTTTGAGATGCTTGTCGAAGAAGAGTTGCGTTTCTTCCATGTATCTCGGGGTCAGGAATTCGGCGCCGCCGTGTCCGCCGCGGGGAACGATGAACACCCGACTGACACACCCGACCTGCCGCAACTTGTCGTCCAATTGGATGCCGTGTTCGGCGGGAACCAGCGGATCGTTGTTGCCCATGACGTGCATGAACGGCGGCGCTCCGGCGTGAACATACGTCGTTGAACTCGCTTTACGGGCCAACTCCTTTTTTTCGGCGAGCGGACCGCCGAGCAGTTTTTCGAGCATTCCTTCAACCGCTTTCGTCAGCGGAGCGTTCGGGTCCAAACCGTTCAGCGCGGTTTCGAGATTCGTCGGCCCGACCCAATTCATCACCGCCTGGACTTCGCTTGATTGGTCGAGATTGTCGCCGACATCGAACTCTTTCGTCTTACCGGTGACACCGAGCAGGCAAGCGAGATGTCCTCCCGCCGAACCGCCCCAAACGGCGATCTTGTCCGGATCGACGTCGTATTCCTTGGCGTGCGCTCTGAGCCAACGGATCGCCGCTTTGACGTCTTCAAGCTGAGCGGGAAAAACCGCGACGTCGCTGAACCGATACGAAATACTCGCCGTGGCGTAACCCTTTGGGCCGTATCCGAGATTTTTCGGCGGGCAATCGGTTTTGTCGCCGTTGATCCAACCGCCTCCGTGAATCCAAACGATCAGCGGAAACGGCCCCTTTCCTTTTTCCGGAACGTAAATATCGAGTTTCAACGACCGGTCGCCGATTTTGGCGAACTCGAGATCCTTGTACTCCTTTTGAGCGCAACAAATATTCGCAACGAGAATCGCGGCGATGAAACCGCAACGACAAACGGATGTTCTCATCATGGGCATTTCTTCGCTTTCGGGAAATTATCGTCCGAATTCGTATCCTTCGGCTTCGAAGGTCTGGAAGTCGCCGGTCTCGATGTCGTACGCAAACTTTTTCGCGGTCGCCGATTTTCCTTTCGAGGTCACCCTTGCGTTTCCGAAGCCGTCGCCGTCGAAAATCACCAAATGTTTCGCCTGATTGTACTTGACCGTTGCCGCCTTCGCAAGAAGGTTGTTCCCCTCCAAAGTCGTGTTGCCGGTCGCGGTCATCTCGACGCTCAGCGTTCCCGTCGCCGGATCGGGCATTTGAGCGATCAGCAGCTTGTCGCAGTCGAGGAGGAATCCGGTTTTCGTTGCGCTGGTCCTGTTTTCGATGCCGATCTTTTCGTCCCAGGAATTAACCGGACAGTAAACACATTTGACCGTGTCGGAAATCTCCGTCGTCCGGGAATTGTAGTTTCCACGGATGCTGTCGTAAAAAATCACGCCGAGATGCGCGAGCTTGCCGATTCCCCCCTTCGGCGCGACTTGTGCCAGGGGCCCGGACGCCGACATTCCTTTGCCGTTGTTCATGAACGTCGAACGGACGCAGCCGCCCCCCCAGGCGACGAAATCGCCGGTCTCGACGTAAACCCGCACGCCGTCGAATTCCCCTTCGTTCAACGACTTGCGTTGTTGCCCTTCGAACTCTTCCGTTCGAATGAACACGTTTCCGGCACACTCGAGCGATTCCGCTTTCACTTGGACGTCGGAGCGGTTGTCGAAGAACGATACCAGGCGGTTCAGGTGAATTTTCAAGGCGTCCGCATAGATCAACGTATTTTGGTGAATCACCCGGACCCGAACACCGGTTTGCGACGCTTTTCCTTTGAAGACGATCGTCTTGCCATCGAAAGACATCTGTTCGTTCCAGTCGACGAGCACCCGATTGTCGACGGGAGCGTTCGCCGTCCGTAGCGACGTCAACGGTTGTTGGCCGTTCGCGGCGCGGGGCGTTCCCTGATTGATCACGACGTTCGGTTGCCCGCCGCCGGTCGGAACACTCGCCAACAATCGACCGGCACCGTCGGACCAAATCATGTTCGAGGCCCGCTGAATGTTCAACTGCATGGCGTTCAGCGCAATTCCTTTGCCGCGAAACACCGCTTCCTTCGGCGGCTTGCCGTTGATCTGGATTTGCGTTTCGGGAGTCGACGGATTCCAAACCTTGATTTCCTCACCGAGAATTTCGATCGCTTCGTTTCCCGGCGCGTTCAAGAGCTTTTCGACGATCCGAACATTGCCGTCGATCCGGATTTTATCCGGGGTGGAACTGCCGTTGACGTTGCGGACGAGCATTTGCATCTGGTCGCCGGTGATCGCATAAGCGGACCGGGAGGTTCCCGAACCGAAACCGAGCAATCCGCCGGGCTGCTGCGGCTGCTGTCCGGTCGCCGCCGTCGGAAGCAGCGCCGCCGGCGCCGGAAGAACGGCTTGGTTGGCGACCGACGGATTCGCCGTTGCCGGTGTCGGCGGCGGTTGGAATTGATACGGTTCCAAGTGTTGGACCAAGGCGATCGAGCGCGGTTCCGTCAATGCTTCGCCTGCCGCCGAAACAATCCCTTTGCCACCGCCGATGACATTTCCGATTTGCGCAACAGAACCGTCCGCCGAGCGCGGATTTTGCAGAGCGTTTTTCAGCGGTTGCAGGATTTCGGTCTGCGACGCGCCGGCACGGCAAATCGGCGCGTCGCCGTACAACGAATGCGGCGTCCAACGTGATTTGCTGATCGTTCCACTTGGAGAAACCGTTTCGAAAAACAAGTCCAATCGGTTGACGTCGATGGTTCCGTTCTCGTTTTCAAGATGAACCTTGCCGAGCACCATGGCCCGATCCGGCGTCAGGGTCGTGTTTCCTTCGAGCATTTTCGGCGGGTTCGGACTCGCCGCCGCCGACTTCGGTCTCTTGTCGGCGGACGACGGCTCGTTGTTGACGAAACACCAAAGGTTGAATTTTTCGGCGGTGAGCTTGTTGAATCCTTGCATGTCGAACTGAACACCGTTGTTCATGTGAACGACCATCTGTTTCGGATCGAATTTGTCCGGCTCGATTTGCAACTCGTTCCATGTCGCGAAAACCCGTTTCGCCTGATTCCCTTCGCCGAGAATTCCCTCAAGCGATCCCGGCGACGGCGCAACGAGAACGCCGATCCCCCCGTTCGGATCGAATGTGTACTGAAATCCGAGCACGCTCCGCAACACATAGCGGTTTTCCTGGAGGAAAATCGCGACATCCGCCGACGCTCCCGGAGCCCGGCTGAGCCGACCGTCCTGGCCCGATAGGGTTTTCGTCGTCAATTGAACCCGGTGCGTCTTGAGATCGTATTGAATTTCGTCGCCGAGCATCACGACGCCGCCGCTTTGCTTCGTGCTCAACCTTGCGGGAACCGGAGCCTGCGTCCCGATTCCGGCTTTTCCGGCGACATAGAAAAACGTCGGTTCCATCGACCCGAGCCCGGCGACGCCGCCGTCGGAAGACGGCTGTTGGTTCGGCTTCGGCGAGAATTTGACATAAAGTTCGTCGCCGGTGATTTGGTCGGCCGAGCCGTCCGGATTGGTCTGGATCGCAAGGACGTTGCCGTTGAAGGTCGCCCTCCAATCCCCTTTCTTTTCGTCGGGGAGGAACACGAATTCGCGTTGACATTGGATATCCAACCGGGTCGCCGGACCGCTCACCAAGGAGATGTTTCCGGCGACAAGGGTTGCCGAAGCGAGATCGGATGAGGTTCCGTCGACCGGCGGGAGCGGCGATTGATCGGTCAGGGGGGGGACGGCGTTCGCCGTTTTCGGAGCCCCGTTCGCCGGTTGCGGTCCCGGAGCGGCGGCAAGCGTCGTCTCGCCGTTCTTCGGGAAAACCAGATTCATCCGGCGAAGCGAGTCGAATTGGAGTCGGGTGAGTTCTTTGGGGCTGTTCGGAATCGTCGGCTCCAAATTGATGCGGAGAACGGATCCGACTCCTGAATTGGGCCCCCAACGGAAGAACACGTCTTTCTGGGTGCTGATCGCCGTCAACGCGGGGGACTCGACAAAGACGACGTTCTCCGTGTCGATGTTGAGATCGTCTTGCGGACCGGGTTCCTTCATGTCGCTGGTGATCGAAACCTTGCCGAGAAGTTTCCCTCCTTTGATGTTCGGCAACGGAAACTTGCTGAAGCTCAGTTCGCCGTCGAATTCGATTTCGGCGTACTGCGGCGTTCGGAGTATCATCGCCTGTCGAATTCGTTCGCTTTCGTCGGCGGGGGAGTCGGAATTCGAGCCTTTCTTTTTATCGAGGAACAAAATCGTGCACGGTTCCAGCCGCGCGATGCTTCCTTCGATGTGATCTTTTCGAAAAAGAATGACGATCTGGTCGAGCTCAAGCTTTTGGACTTTCGACTTCGGATCACGTTCCCAGGAATCTTCACGAAAGAGTGAAAGATAGGGGATCAGCTCTTCGTCCAATCCGTCCGAAGGTTCATCGATGGGACCGCCGGTTCGAACATGTTCCGGGAGCGCCAACGGAACGGCGACCTCGGCGTAGAGGAAATACGCCCCTACGATCAACGCGAAAGTACCGAATGTCCGAGCAAACCAGGATAACATCATCGTTGAGCCGAGCGGCGCAGCGTCGGCGTTCGAAAACAAAAAATCAGGAAGGGTTCCAACGTTTCTGCAACCGTAAAATCCGTTCGATCAAATCCCGGACCGCTCCGTAGCCGCCGGGCTTTTGCGTGACGTAATCGGCGGCGATACGGAGTTCTTCCGGAGCATCGGGAACGGTAACGCCGAGTCCGACCGCCTGAATCGCCGGGAGATCGGGAAAGTCGTCGCCGATGAACGCGATTTCCTCCAGCGAAATCTTCTGTTCCGCCGCGATTTCCTCGACCGCCTGCCGTTTTTCGAAAGTTCCGATCCGAACAATGTCGATGCCGAGGTCCTTGGCACGGTGCAGCACGCAATCGCTCCGCCGTCCCGTGATCAAGCCGAAAGCGTAACCGGTCTGCCGCCAAACCCGGATCCCGAACCCGTCGACGGTGTTGAACCGCTTCGACTCGTTGCCGAGATGGTCGATTTCAATGGTTCCGTCGGTCAACACGCCGTCGACGTCCGACAGGATCATCCGAATCGCCTGACATTTTTTTTCGAGGGACATATTATTATGTGAAACGATATTTTACCGTCCCCTCTCCCTCCGGGAGAGGGGAGGAAAATCCAAACCGTTACGGAAGGAAATACCAATCAACCACAACAGCCGCCAACCTTTCTTCTTACGCGATTTTCAACATGAACGTTTCTCCACCATCGGCTTCTGTTTTCCGCACGGCGGCCCCTTCCGGAAACACTTCGGGGAACGCGGCGATGACGTCGGTAATATCGATCATGCCGCGGGGAAATCCGCCGGCGTCGACGACCGGGAGTTCGCTGATTCGTTTGGTTCCCATCAGGGCGACCGCTTCGAGCATTTTGGAGCCGCAGAGCACGGTGGACGGTTTGGACGTCATCACGTTGCGAATCGGGGCGTCGAGGAGCTGTTCGTTGCGGTGTTCGAAAAGCTTTGCCAAATCGCTGTCCGTGAAAATACCGGAGAGCCGTTTTTCGGCGTTGATCAACAGAATCGCTCCTGAACGGCGTCCGGCGATGCCGTGTCGAACGAAAACATCGCGCACCGTTTCGGAATCGGGGGCGACACGACAATGTTCCAGCGGTCGGGCATAGTTGTCGACCAGCGCGAGTTTCCGTCCCAACGCGCCACCGGGATGGAATTGGGCGAAGTCTTCCGCACGAAATCCACGTCGTTCGCTGACAACGAGGGCCAAGGCATCCCCCAGGGCAATCATCACCGATGTGCTTGTACTTGGTGCCAAGCCGAGCGAATCCGCTTCGACGATTCGGCCGAACGAAAGGACGATTTCAGCGTACCGCCCCAATGTGCTCTGTTCCGACGCCGTCATCGCAATGATCGGAACATTCATTTTTTGAATCGACGGCAGAATTCGGGTTATTTCTTCCGTTTCGCCGCTCTGCGAGATCATCAGGACGACATCTTTTTTGCCTATTCTTCCCAAGTCGCCGTGAATTGCTTCGGAGGGATGGAGAAAATGGGATGGCGTTCCCGTCGACGCAAAGGTTGCGACCAACTTCTGACCGACGAGTCCGGCTTTTCCGATTCCGGAGACGATCAAGTTTCCTTCGCAGTACAAAATCCGCGAAACAGCTTGTTGAAAGCGTTCGTCGATTTTTTGGGCGGTCTCTTGAATCGCTCGTGCTTCAAGCATCAAAATTTTTCGGGCCGTCGCAATCACTTCGGACATTATTTCCCCCCCATTTAGCCGGTACTCCGCGTCATTTTTCGGTATTCCGCGCCGGAACGGACACGAAATCGGCGGAATTCTAGCGAGAATCACGATTTAAGGCAAGATCATTTTCGTCTGAAAACCGTGCAATCAATCCATGTGAAAAAATTTTTTCCCATCTTTCTATTTTCTGCGGTTTGGGTTAGAATAGGTCAATCGTTAAATTTTTCTCGATTACATGTCCGTCTTTTGATCATCCGATTTCAGGAGTTTCCCTTGAGTACGTGCAAGAGCCATAAAACGTCCATCTGTTGCCTCGCCGTCTTCCTTCTCGTCGTCTTGCGGATTGCGATCGGCTGGCATTTTTTCTATGAAGGGATCCACAAATTCGACGAACGGCATGGTTTCTCCGCCAAGGGATTCCTCGGCGTCGCCAAGGGGCCGACGGCTCCGCTCTTCTTTATGATGCTCCCCGACTTGAGCGGCGAACAGCGGCTCGTGATCGATACGGTCAAGGACGAAAAGGGGAAAGACGTCAAAACGTTCATCGAGTACGAAAACGCTTGGAACACCTTCAAGGAGCGGTTCCTCGCCCGGCATGAATTGAACGACGATCAAAAGAAGAAGATCGACGTGATCTTCAACCAATACCTGACGTCGTTGCGGGACGGTGCCGCCGATGTCGGGCCCGAAGTCGCCGCTTGGCGGAAGAGCATGGAACGGTTCCACGAACGGAACGCCGAAATTCGCAACGACACCCAATACGAGCAGAAACGCCGTTGGGACGAAATGATGGGATATCGTAAAGAAGCGGACGGCTGGATCAATATGCTCGACGGAATGTCGACGGGATTGCAGTCCGATATGGCACGGGTCGTTTCGCCGCAATTGGCCGGTGAGGGGGGGCAAATCGTGACGCAACCGGAAAAGGCGTGGGTGCCGAACCCGATCGTCTCGACCCACATGAGAACGCTCGACCTCGCCGTGACATGGGGCCTCACCGCGATCGGACTTTGCATGATCCTCGGTTTCTGCACCCGATTGGCGTGCCTCGGCGGAGTGGCGTTTTTGTTCAACGTCTTTTTGACGACTTGGCCGGTGCCGGGCGTTTATCCGGAACTTCCGGACATGATCGGACACTTTCTGTACATCAGTAAAGACGTGATCGAATTGATCGCGATGCTCGCCTTGGCGGCGATGCCGAGCGGACGTTGGGGCGGCTTGGACTATTTCCTCTGGCACTGCGGCGGCAAAAAGCTCGCGCAACGCTTCGGTTTGGTCTGCTGCTGCGACGACGAACCGAAATGCGAAACCAAAGCGTAATATGCCGATGACGCCGGAACGACGGGGACAAATTCGCGACGCGTTGCTCATGATCGTCGTTGCGGCAACGTTTCCCCTATGGGGCGCGGTGTATGGCAGGATTTGCAGGTTTCAAACGGTTGCGGCGGCCTTGTCGCTCCTTCCCGGAGCGGTCGGGTTTTGGATGCGGCGAGCGTTTTATTGGATGATGTTGGAAAAAGCGCCGACGGATTTGTCGATCGGTTTCGGCTCCCAGTTTTTGAGCCGCAACGTCCGTGTCGGAACAGAGACGTCGATCGGCGGTTGGAGTACCGTCAACGAATGTAATATCGGTAACGGAACGCTGATCGGAACGCATGTCGATATTTTCAGCGGCAGACACCAGCACGGCGGTGGTGAGGAAAACGAAGTGGTGAAGCGAACGGAGATTGGCGAAAACGCCTGGATCGGCAACGGAGCGACGGTGTTCGCCGACGTCGGCGACAACACGACCATCGGCGCCGGGGCCGTGGTCGTCAAACCGATTCCGGCGAACTGCATCGCGGCGGGAAATCCGGCCAAGGTGATTAAAGAAAAGTAAATAATATCGTCATCCCCGCGCAGGCGGGGACCTGGACGAAAAAAGCAATAAACCGTTTGCATCCGTCGTTGACGAACTTTCAATTCCGTGCATAACGTGTGCAAAATCGCATCGAAATCGAATCTCTAGGTTCCCGCCTTCGCGGGAATGACGAGCTTTTACGAAAGTAATTATTTTCCCATCACAAAACGATGACTGAAAAATCAGCAAATACCAGCGGTTGTTCACGACGTGATTTCCTCAAAGGCGGAGCGATGGCGGTCGCGGTTCCCGCTGCCGGAGCCGGAGCGTTTTACTTCGGATACTCCAACACACACGGCAATCCGGTCCGCGTCGGCGTCCTCGGAACCGGCGACGAAGCCCAAGTGCTCATCGGCGCAATCAATCCGGACTACATCGACGTCAAAGCGATCGCCGACATTCGACCATACAACATCTACCGTGCGTTCAACGGCGATGTTTATTCCGACGCCGCCCTGAAAGCCCGACCGGGTTTGTGTACGAAATACGGTTGGAAGACCGAATACGAAGCCCGCAAACACGTCAAGGTTTACACCGATTACCGGGATCTCCTGAAGAACGCGAAAGAGGACGGGATCGAAGCGATCATCATCGGGTTGCCGCTCCATCTGCACGCTCCGGCGGCGGTCATGGCGATGCAACTCGGTCTGCACGTCCTGACCGAAAAGCTGATGGGACACAGCGTTGCGAACTGCAAGGAAATGGCCCGCGCCGCCAAAATGTACAACAAACATCTGGCGACCGGACATCAACGGCATTACAACATTCTCTACGCCGAAGCGGTCGACCAGATCAAACGGGGGTTGCTCGGCAACATTCACTATATTCGTGCGCAATGGCATCGCGGCAACTCTCCCGGCGGCGACAGTTGGCAAATGCCGATGCCGGAGCAGATCAAACCGAACGATCTCCAGGCGCGCAAACTGAACAACGAACTTGCCGCATGGAAACGGGAACTTTCCGCTGCTCGCGGTCCCGGTATCGAAGCGTGGGCTCAAAAAGTCGCCCAAAAGGAAGCACAAATCGCCGACTTCGTGTTGGCAACCGGCGGTCAGTACCAAGGACTCGATATCAAATCGGCCAAGGATTACGGTTATGAAGACGGCGTCTTTGGCAAAGGGGACGAAGCGTACGCTCGTCCGGCGGCGGAAGAACTGCTCCGCTGGCGGCTCTGGCGCCGAACCGGTGGCGGATTGATGGTCGAACTCGGTTCGCACCAACTCGACGCCGCCAGCATTTTCCTCGCCGCGAATCGGGATTATTATCTCGACCAGATCGGCAGCACGGCCCCGCGCGGTGAAAAGGTGCATCCGCTGAAGGTTCACGTTTCCGCTAATCGTAACATTTTCGACTTGGATCGTGAAGCGAACGACCACATCACGACGTTGGTCGAGTTCCCGGCTCCGGATTACAGCGACAAGACGGCGGCGGGCAAGAAGCGGAAAATTTGCGTGCAATATTCGACGATCAACGGCAACGGCTTCGGCGGATACGGTGAAATCGTTTACGGAACGGCAGGAACGTTGGTTCTTGAAACGGAAAGCGATTCGCAACTCTTCCGCAGCGAAGGGAGCGGCAGCAAAGTCTCGGCGAAAGCCGGGGGCGGTGCGGCTCTCGACACGCAGTCGAGCGGCCCGGCCCAGAAAGCGGTCGGTGGTCCGGCCAAGAAGGAAGTCAGCCGCGGTTATGCCGAGGAATTGGAACATTGGGCGTGGTGCATTCGGGTCAATCCGAACAACACGGATCCGACGCTTCAGCCCCGTTGCACGCCGAAGATCGCCCTTTGCGACTCGGTGATCGCCCTCGTAACGAATATTGCCGCCGACGAAGGGAAGAGCGTTGATTTCAAGGAAGCGTGGTTCGATCCGGATAAAGACGACACGCCGGAAACCGACATTTTGAAAGATCCCGCCGGCAAACCCGACCTGAACAAACCGATGTATAAAGCGTAGGGGCTGATCATCATTATTACGACATTCACCGGGGCGTCATGTCGACCGTAGCGAAGCGCAGGGAGAAATCTCACTCTACCGAAAGGGGTGAGATTTCTCGCTCCGCTCGAAATGACACAGGCAAGTTCTAAGGTCAAAATTTTTGACCTTAAACAGCGACTGAAAACTTAAGGTCGAAATTTTCGACCTTAGACGGTTCGTAGACAACTGAAAAAATGATCATGCTGCAAACCATTGAAAACAGCATCCTTGAGATTCGGGACGTTCCAACGATTCTCGATGTCGACGTTGCGGCTCTTTACGGAGTCGAGACGAAGCGAGTAAACGAAGCCGTCCGCAACAATCCCGACAAATTTCCGCCCGGCTATGTCCTTCCGTTGACAAGCGAGGAGTGGGACAACTTGAAGTCGAAATTTTCGACTTCAAGTTGGGGAGGCAAAAATAAGCTTCCCAACGCCTTTACGGAGCAGGGATTGTACATGTTGGCGACGATCCTGAAGAGTGCGAAGGCGACGCAAACGACGTTGGCGATCATCGAGACGTTCACCAAGATGCGGCGGCTCGTCCGGAGCGTCAAGGAATTCGCCGAGGTGAAATCCGACACCGAAAAGAAACAACTGATGCAAAAGACCGGCGAACTCGTCGCGGAGATTTTCGTCGACGATTTGGAGCCGCTCGAAAGCGAAACGACCTTCGAAGTGAACCTCGCCTTGGTCAAGTTCAAACATACCGTCAAGCGAGACCGAAAAAAGAAGAAGTAATCACGAACGATTAACGAGCCGGGACCTGTAGTTCCGAAATTTCCATATCATTGCGGATAAGTTTGCCGAAAAATGATGCAGCAAGAAGAGAAATACCTTTCGATCATCCGAAACGCCATCCAGGTTTGCGGAAGGTATCAACCCAAATTCGGTCAGGGAAAAACCGGATTGACGTTGAAGAAATTTCAGGAATTGTATCAGTCCGATCCATTTTATCATTGGTTTGGACTGGATTCGCCTAAACTTTATGCGGCGCATAAAGCCGCCGGAGGCATTACGTCGGTCTATCGGCAAATTGGAATTGGAATGGAGAAAGTTTTTCGCTTGATTCTTCAGGATTGTTTGAAACAGACGGAAGAAGAATGCAATTGGAGCTATACCATCCCTTCGTCGGATTCGAATAAACTTCGAAAACTGAAACTTGATGGAAGAGTTCTTCTTTCGTCGGTGCGTGTCGCTCCACGGAAAAGAATCATTTGTAATTGGTTGCAACAAGCATCACGGCAGTTTGCTATCAACGTCCCGCTTCAGGGAATAGTTTTCGAGTGCCGTCAAGGATACAAGAGCAAAGACGCCAAACGTCAGAACGCCGATGTCGCCAATGCTTCCAATGCTTATGCCGAAGCCTACCTTCCATGCGTCATTATTTTTTCACAACAAATCGATTCCGATGTCGCAGAAAGATACGTTCGTGCGAGATGGTTATTACTCAAAGGAACTTTGTCGGGCAGTTCCTTTGATTCGACATATATTTTTTGCCGCGACATTGTTGGTTTCGACCTTGGAGATTTTTTAGCTCGGCACACGGACACGATTCGGGAAGATATTTCCGGCGTTCTACACGCTCTACTTAAATAACCGAAGGTCGAGAAAACGGCAAATAACGATGATCCATTCAACACTTAAACGTAACGAACACCTCACTTTTCGAGGAAATGTCGACCGGGGAAGGCATGGTTGGCTTCGCCTGACCCCCGCCTATTCGCTTCATGTCGTTCAACAACTTTTGGAAACGTGTGATAAAACCGACCTCGTCCTTGATCCGTTTTCCGGAACAGGGACGACGGCACTCGCCGCTGCATGCAATGGCATACCTGCGCATTCCGTTGACGTCAATCCGTTTTTGGTGTGGTTTGGAAATGTCAAACTAACGGACTTTACCCAAAATTCCGGAAAAAAATTTATTGCCGCCACAACGGAAGTGATCGAAGAAGCACGACAAAACATCGACGCGACATTCTGGAAACCTGATTTGCACCAGATCGAAAAATGGTGGGGACCGGAAACGCTTGCCTGTTTGTCCGCGATTTATGCGGTGATTGAAAAACGTAAACAATCGAACGCTAAAAATCTGCTGAAAATCGCATTTTGTCGATTAATGATCCAGGAAGCTCATGTCAGCTTCGCTCATCAATCGATGTCATTCAAGTCCAAGGCCCCTTCATTGTTCGATCAGATCAGTGAAGCAAGAGAAGAGTGCGACTTGTTGATGAATTCCGCGCTTTTTGTTCGCCAGGGAATGGAATCCGAAATTCCGTCTGCAGAAGCGACGGTATTCGAAGGGGACTCACGTTGCCTTGAAAACGTATTACCCGCCAAGAACTACAGCGTTGTCATTACAAGTCCGCCTTATCCGAATCGAATGAGCTATGTCAGAGAATTGCGCCCGTATATGTACTGGTTGGGTTATCTCAACAGCGGACGGCAAGCAGGCGAACTTGATTGGAAAGCAATCGGCGGAACATGGGGGTGCGCGACAAGTCTCCTGAACCAATGGACCCCCCCCCAATCGGTTTCTGTTCCGTTTTCGGGATTTAGTCGAATTCTTCGTGAAATCGACAAGAACAATCCGATTCTCGCTCGTTATGTCCATCGATACTTTATCGATACATTATTTCACGTTCGGAGCTTGAAAAAAGTACTGAGGAAGGGCGCGCGGTGTCATTACATCGTCGGCAACTCCAAGTTTTTCGAAACATTACTCCCCGTTGAAAAAATTTATGCTTCCATCTTTCAAAGTGAAGGATTCGTTGACGTGAGCATTGACGCCATCCGAAAAAGAAATTCGAAAAAAGAATTGTACGAATATATCGTAACCGCGAAATTCGACGGTAAATAACATTCAAAATTTCTCATTCATACAAAACATTCCCATGCACCTGACATCTGAACAACGTAATATCGGCAAGGAAAACTTTTTCGCCGCCATCGGAAGCGATCTGCTCCGACGCGATTTCCTCAAGGACGTCAACGCCAAAAACCTGACCTCCGGCAAAGACCGTACCGCGAAGTCCCCCGACTCCGAAGGAGGACTCGGACAGAAATTCTTCAACTACGGAACCGTCGAAAAGCCGGTCCGCGTTGCCGTGATCGGAACCGGCGACGAAGGACAAGTGCTCATCGGCGCGATCAATCCGAAGTACGTCAAAGTCGTCGCAATCGCCGACGTTCGGCCGTTCAACCAATACCGCGCGTTCCACGGCGACGTGTCGAGTCCCGCCGCTCTCGCTGTTCGTGCCGGCCTCATCGCCAAGTACGGTTGGAAAGACGAAGCCGAAGCCCGCAACAACGTCCGCGTTTACGGCGACTACAAGGAACTCCTCGAAAAGGAGAAGGACAACAAGGATCCCGAGTCGTCGATCGAAGCGGTGATCATCGGCTTGCCGCTCTTCCTGCACGCTCCGGCGGCGGTCGCCTGCATGAAACAAGGCTGGCACGTCCTGACCGAAAAACTGATGGGACACACCGTCGCCAACTGCAAGGAAATGGCCCGCGCCGCCGATCAGTACAAAAAGCACTGCGCAACCGGACACCAGCGGCATTATAACGTCTTGTACGACCACGTCGTCAAGATGCTGCAAAGCGGCGTGATGGGGGATTTGCACTACATTCGCGCCCAATGGCATCGGAACAATCGACCGGGCTCCGACAGTTGGCAGCAGCCGCTTCCTCTCGGCATCAAGCCGAAGGACGGTCGCCAAACCGGTCGCTTGGAAAAAGAACTCGCCGACATGGAAAGGCGACTCGCTGGAAGGCTTTCCGACTCCGAAAAGACACTTCTCGAAAAGCAGATCGCCCAAAAGAAGGCGCAGATTGCCGACGAAGTGTTGATGAGCGGCGGCGAAAAGCTCGGCTTCACATTCAAGTCGGCGGAACAATACGGTTATAAATCGGAACAGTTCCAGATCGAAGGGGAAAAGCTGTCGTATGACCGTCCCGCTGCCGAAGAATTGATCCGTTGGCGGTTGTTCGACCGCACCAGCGCCGGTTTGATGGCGGAGCTCGGTTCGCACCAACTTGATGCGGCGAGCATCTTCATTGCGGCGATGCACGGCGGAAAGAAGCAGTATCCGCTGGCCGTCTCGGCGACCGCCGCCCGAACGATCTTCCCGAAAGACCTCGAAAAGGAACCGCTCGACCGTAACGCCGACGACCATATCCAGTGCGTTTTCGATTACGCCGGTCCCGGTTACGATAAAACCGACGAACTCGGAAAGCAACGGAAGATCACCGTCGCTTACGCTTCGATCAACGGCAACGGATTCGGCGGTTACGGCGAAACGGTTTTCGGGACGAAAGGAACGCTCGTCGTCGAAACGGAAAAGGAAGCGCTTTTCTATCGCGGTGCCGCCGTGAACGATAAGGTGAAGATCACCAAGAAGACCGACAGGAACACGAAAAAGGATTATCTCGACATCGACGTTTCGGACGACGGCGATCCGTTGTCGGCGGCGATCGGTTTGCAGGCGACGTTCGGCGACGTGAGCCGCGGTTACTGCGAAGAGATCGAACACTGGGCGTTCTGCATTCGGGAGAATCCGGAAGCGGACCACGCCAAGCCGATGCCGCGTTGCTATCCGGAAATCGCGCTGGCCGACGCCGTGATCGCGCTCACCACGAACATTTCCGCCGCGAAAGAGGAAACCGTCGAATTCGATCCGGCGTGGTTCGATTACAAAAGCGACGCGACTCCCGAAGCGAAGTTCGCCGAAAACGACGAGCAGAAGAAGCATTTCACGCCGAACCTCGGACGCTACGTCTGATCCATCGGCGTGATTTTCCACTTTTCCCCTGAATGTCTCCTCCCCAGGAGTTGCACATTCAGGGGATTTTTTTAAGTTGATTTTTATACTTGACTTTATTTTCCCGGTCCCATAAACTGGGGAATGATCATTTTTACTCAAACCAAAGGAGATCGTATGATGAAAAACCACTTGTCAAAACAGGAGAGGGGGGCAAACAGCGCATTTACGCTTGTTGAGCTTCTCGTTGTTATTGCCATTATCGGGGTCCTGATCGCGTTGTTGCTCCCGGCGATTCAAGCGGCTCGAGAAGCGGCACGACGTTCGCAGTGTGTCAATAATATGAAGCAGCTCGGAACCGCCATCCACAATTTCCATGACACCCATCATGGGCTTCCGCCGCTTGGAATCGGCATTAACCGCGCGGCAATGTTTCCGTTGCTTTATGCTTTCATCGAACAGGCCGCACTCTATGATTTTCTCGACACCGTCGGCGGCGAGGGGTTCGGTCGGGATTTGACCTCGGCAACGGCGACGGGAACAGGCGGTTTTTGGTTGAATCCCGCGGTTGTTTCCGACGAACAAAAACGGGCGTTCGGCTCGGTCAAAACCATGATCTGTCCGACACGACGAGCCGGTGCTCAATATGTGGAAAATGCCGTACCGCAAAACGCAATTCAGGATCCGGCGACAGGAAATGGTAATATCGTTTCCAATGGCCCCGTTTCGGATTATTCACCGTTGATTACCTTTCGAGACGACATTACAGCGCAAGAGTCAACCGATTCCGGTATCAATGCGACCAATCTCAGTGGGTGGCAAAACCACTATCGTGGGATGTACAATATTAGCTCCGGTGTCAGTTTCAATTTTAATAGTGTGATTCGTGGCCCGTTTCGCTATGCCATACTTCAAAATCCTCCATCGCCAATGGGGAATCCCGGAGTTACCCAATGCAGGTCCTGGAAACCTCACGATTCGATGGCCTATTGGCAAGATGGCACCAGTAATCAGCTTCTCCTTTCGGAAAAACACATTCCCACAGTTTCACCGTTGGCGTCACTGGAGGCGGCATGGCGTTACGATTTGAGCTATCTGCAAATACAAGGCGGTGCCGGACAGGACTGGGGGGTCGCTCGTCTGGTTACTTGGAACAGCCCCTACGGAATTTCCAGACCGACTGAAACGAACGACGTTTGGGGGGCTCGTGGTTTGGGAAGTTGGCATCCCGGCGTCTGTAACATGCTGATCGGCGATGCTTCCGTTCGCTCTTTCCCGACGACGACGCCCGGATTTATTTTGCAGCGTTTAACAACGGTCGACGACGGCGTTCCCGTTGAAATGCCCGGCGATTGATACTCGCCCAACGTGTTTCTCCGAATCACGCTTCGAATCACGAGCCGGGGGCGGTGCCCCCGGTTTTGTTTTGCGCCGATGATTCGCTTGAAAACAAAGGGATAAAAAACGCACCGCAGGGGCTCGGCTCCTGCGGTGCGTTTTTTATCAAGTCTTGACGGCGGAGCGTCTACTCCGGCTTGGAAACCTTGATGTCGTAGGTCATCGATCCCTTGACCTCACAGGAGAGTCCGGAGGTCGCCGGATTGGCGAACTTCGAATCGACAAGGTTCACGACCGGTGCCCCGTCGCTACCGCCGCCGGTTACCGCCGTCACCGTCACGGCATATTTACCCGGGGTAATACCGTCCCCCGGTTTGTTCTCGAACAAGGTGTAGGTACCGTTCGACTTGATATCCCCCGTCGCTTCCGTCGTTTCCGTGACGAATTTCACGGCTCCTTGGGTGAGCGGCGAACCGTCTTCAAACGTGACTTTTCCCTTGACGGTGGCACCGCCGCCGCAACCGCACAGAAACACGAAAACCAACACAAGGCCGATCGAAACACGCATGATGAAATTCCGGTTGTTGAGTGAAAATTACTGCGGGAAAGTAACCGCTCCACCATCGCTGACGTCGGTCAACATCAGCAGGATCAGGTCCGCGGCTTTATTGGGGATGGAACGAACGGAACCATCGCCGATCGTAAACTGGCAGACGCCGGGATGTGTACTACCGAATCCGTAGTTTCCATTGGCCTCATTCTGGAGCGTTGCGGCCGGATCTTTGACGATACAGCCGTGGGTCCAATAATCCCCCATGATGGTTGCGCTGGCGTTGGCGTGCTCATTACCGGCTTGGTAAAATGCACTACAATCAGGTCGCTCCCATTTGTTTCCGCCGGTGGCGCCACCGAGGCTGTTCAACTCACACTTACCAAGATAGTTCGGATGAATGAATTTTTCGCCGATAATCAATTGATTGCTGGTACCATCAGACCAGTCCGCCATCGTGTTCGCGGGTTCCCAAGAGTTGATCCCTGCGGATGCGCCCGACGGCAAGTTCGGAACCAGCGCCATCTTAAACGGGCTACCGGCCTGACGTCCCCGATGTTTGGCATGGTCATAGCCTCCCCGCGAGCCCATCAACGCTTCCCACCATTCCGCGTTTCCATTGACTTGGACACTTGCGGTCGTCTGGTTGGCGGGAATCGATCCGAAAGCGGGGCCGGCGCCGGTTCCGCTTTGATCTCCCAACCCGGCTCGAAGATACAAAACCGGCGAATAATCCGTTTCCGGACCGGGACGGTGGGTTTCGACATACGCGACTCCACTGCGCCGTGTCGGGCATTTAATGATCGGCACCGAACTGATTTGCTTTTTTTCCTGCTCCGTCAGGACTTCCCAAAGAAAGGGATCCGTTGCGGAAGCCGTGAAAATGGGGAGCTGAAATCCTTTCCAAGTAGTGGTTCCTTTCGTGACCGATCGATTGACAATCATGTCGTAGGGCCCTTGCTGTTCCATGAAGGGCATGATGATGACCCAAAACGCCGGCCGCCATTCTTCAATAAAATAAGGGGGGAGGCCGCTGAAGGTGTCATGGAAATTGTGGATTGCCAAACCGATCTGCTTGAGATGGCTTTGGCATTGCGAACGCCTTGCGGCTTCACGGGCTGCTTGGACAGCGGGGAGTAACAAAGCGATCAGCACTCCGATGATCGCAATGACAACGAGAAGCTCAACAAGCGTAAAGCCCAGACCGCCTGCCCCCCCCCCCCGACGCAATTTAACATTCAAGGATTTCATGATTTGCTCCGAAAATGATTCAACGGTGAAGAAAAAACACTTCTTTTCACAATTTACACGGACCGACGGTAAAAGTCAATTCGAAATGGGCAAATTTCGCTCACCATTTGACATCCGCTGAAATTTTTGTGACGTTCATGGATTGACCGGGCCGAAGAGCGCCAACACCGTTGGCGAATCGAGCGAATCGACGATTGCGTGGGCGGCTTGGAAGTCGCCGTCTCGATTGTGGTCGGCGAGCACGACCACGGAAACGGCGCCGGCGTCCCGGGCGGCACGGCTTCCGGCAACGCTGTCTTCGAGCACCAGCATCGTCACCGGGTCGACGTTGAATTTCTTCGCCGCCTTTTGGTAGATTTCCGGATTCGGTTTTCCGTGGACGATATCTTCCGCCGTGAGCACGAATTGAAACCGCGGCTTCATCTCTTTGCGGCGGAGCACTTCATCGACGACGCGGATCGCGCTGCTCGTGCAGATTCCTTTGGGAATGTTGCGAGATTCAAGAAAGCTCAACAATTCGTCCAAACCCGGCATGGTCGAAAAACCGTCGTCGAGAAACCGCAGGAAAAGATCTTCCGATTCCTCTTGCAGTTCCTGCCAGGTTTCCGGGAGATCGAACCGTTCCTTGAAAAGCTCAAAACAAAACTTCGGCGGCCGTCCCATGACGGCGTTGCAGAGTTCCTGCGTGTATTCGTGTCCCCGTCGCCGAAGCAGTGCATCCGCCGCTTTCCAGTAGACGTCTTCCGTATCGAACATCAACCCGTCCATATCGAACGCAACCGCTTTGATCGTCATTTTTGTGTGAAGATTGTTTTCATGAATTTGTAATCGCACCATTGTACTCCCTTTTTCCCGTCATGGTAGCCGGAAGCGAAGGGTACTCCCGCAGCGCCCGGTTTGATGACCGTACCACGCCCAAAAACCGGGCGCTCTCGCCGGACTACCGGCTTCGCTTCCGGCTGTCATAAGCTGCCATAGCACGGTTGTTTCGAGTTTGGTATATTGGAGGGGCCGTGTTCCGATTTTCGAATGAACATCTTGTTGGAGGTTTCCATGCGAATTCTTGCTCTCTTTTGCGCTCTGGTGTTATCGGCGAATCTCGTCTTCGGACAGATCGAGCCGTACGATTTATCGGTCGAATATCTCAACAATCCGGTCGGGATCGACACGCCGTCGCCGCGGCTCAGTTGGAAGTCGAAGACGTCCGACCCGAAGAAGTTCCAGAACGTGGTGCAGCGGGCGTATCGGGTTCTGGTTGCGTCGAGTGCGGACGTCTTGAAGCAGGACCTCGGCGACCTTTGGGACACGGGAATGGTGGAGTCGAGCCAATCGCTGAACGTCGTGTACGCCGGAGCGCCGCTCGATACGTCGCAGCGTTGTTTCTGGAAGGTCTGCGTCTGGTACGCGAACGGCAAGACTGGCGACGATCTGAACGTTGGAACGTGGTCTCCCGCCGCCAGTTGGATCATGGGCGTCATGAAACCGGAAGACTGGAAAGCGAAATGGATCGCCTCGAACGAAAAATTCCGGCCGAATTTCGATCTTGAGTTTGCACAATGGATCTGGACAGGCAATGCCACCGATTTGAGCGTCGCTCCACAAGGCAAAACATATTTTCGAACAGTTTGGGATAAACCGATCGAGTCATTGGAAAATATTGCCATCGACGGCGTCAAGTCACGCTTGACCGGTGCCGTTTTGGCGATAACCGCCGATGATGAATATAAAGTTTTTATCAACGGAAAATCGGTCCATCAAACGTGGGGACATTTCAACGATTGGCGTTGGGTACGATTTGTCGATATCGCTCCCTTCCTTCAAAAGGGGCGTAACGTTATCGGTGTTGAAGTAACCAACAAATCCCAAGGACCGACGGGTTTGCTTGCCTGCCTGAAAGTTTTAGGACAAGTCGGAGAAAATGAAGACCGGTCTTCCCATACCGTTGCGACAAACACGAATTGGACATCTTCCGCCGAGCCGACAAAAGGTTGGAACGACGACCCGAATTTCGAGAGCGAAAAATGGAAGCCAGCCGTGGAAGTCGGCCCTATCGGTTGCGAACCGTGGGGAAAAATCGAACAGCGTTTTGAAACGAAAAGTCCGGCATTCGAAAAATCGTTCACGGTCGACAAAATGGTCAAGACGGCGACGCTGCACATCACCGGCGTCGGGTTTTACGAAGCGTCGCTCAACGGCAAAAAGATCGGTAACAAGGTTCTCGATCCCGCTCAAACACGTTACGATAAACGGGTTCTTTATTCGACATATGATTTGACTGACACGCTGCGGCTCGGCGAAAACCGGCTCAACGTGCTGGTCGGGCATGGTTGGTACGACGTACGTTCGGTCGCCGTCTGGAACTTCGACAACGCTCCGTGGCGGGACTTTCCGAGAATGATTGCGCAACTGGAAATTGTGTACGACGACGGTTCGAAGCAACTCGTCGTCAGCGACGATTCGTGGGATCAGGTGGAAAGCCCGATCATCTTCGATTGCATTCGGCAGGGGGAGACCGACAAATCGCTGACGGAAAGCAAAATCATCGGCAAAGCAGCGATTGTCGACGGCCCGAAGGGAAAACTCGTCGCCGAAGCGATTCCACCGAGCGTGATCACCGAAGAATGGAAGCCGGTTAAAATTTCCGAACCGAAACCGGGCGTTTACGTCGTCGACACGGGCCAAAACATGGCCGGTTGGCTGCGTCTGAAAATCGAAGGACAAAAACCGGACGATTTCGTCAAGATCAAGTACGCCGAACGACTTGCCAAGGACGGCAACATCGACATGAAGCCGATTGACGCTCATTATCGACATCACATTCCGTTTATGGCAGGTCTCGGTCCGGACAAGGAATTTCAGGTCGACCGTTTTCAAGGAAACGGCGTTTATGAACCGAAATTCATGTATCACGGGTTCCAGTACGTCGAAATTACCGGCCTAACGAAAAAACCGACGACCGATACCGTGACGTGCTGTGCGGTGAACAACGACTTCAAGTCGGCGGGGAAGTTCGAGTGTTCGAACGAACTGTTCAACAAGATTCAGAAGGCGACGCTCTGGTCGTATCGGGGCAACTTCGTCAACGGCGTGCCGACCGACTGTCCGCACCGGGAAAAGAACGGCTGGACCGGCGACGCGCAACTCGCCGTCGAACAGGCGCAGTACAATTGGGAGAACACCGCCTGTTACGAAAAATGGATCCACGACCTGCTCGACGAACAGCGGCCCGACGGCAACCTGCCGGGGATCGTGCCGACCAGCGGTTGGGGATACCAATGGGGCAACGGTCCCGCGTGGGACTCCGCGCTGTGCATCATTCCGTGGACGCTGTACCAATACAAAGGGGACAAGCGGATTCTCGAAGAATCCTACGACGGCATGAAAAAATACGTCGACTACCTGACCAGCCGGGCGAAAGAAGACGGGCTCGTCTATCACGGTCTGAGCGATTGGTGTCCCGCGAACACGAAAACGGAAGCCGTCGTAACCAGCAGTGTGTATTATGCTCTCGACGTTTATATCCTTATTGAGACGGCAGAATTGTTGGGCAAGACGGACGACTTGGAGAAGTACGCTGAATTATTCGGAAAAATCGAGTCCGCCTATGCTAAAGCTTTTTACATGGGTGACGGTGTCGTTGCCAATGGTTCGCAAACGTCGCAGAGTTTTCCTCTGTATTACAACATGTTTCTCGCCAAACTGGACGAAGCCAATCGACAACAGGTTTTTCAAAAACTCGTTGAAGCCGTTGAAAAGGTGGACAATCATCTCGACGTCGGAATTCTCGGCGCAAAATCGCTGTTTCACACGCTGTCCCGATACGGTCGAACCGACCTTGCAATGAAGATTTTGAACCAAAAAACAGCACCGAGCTACGGTCATTGGTTCGAACGGGGAGCAACAACGCTCTGGGAAGACTGGGGCGACGGAGCTTCGCGCAACCATATCATGTTCGGCGACATTTCGACGTGGTTCTATCAAACGCTCGGCGGGATCGAATGTCGTTCGGCGTTCAAGGAAATCAAATTCAAACCGGAATATCCGAACGGAATCGACTGGGTGAAAGCCGAACACGACTCGCCGTACGGCATGGTCAAAACCGATTGGAAACGCAACGGCAAGAAGATCACGCTCAACGTTTCCGTTCCGGTCAACACGAAGGCGATGTACGGCGACAAAGAACTCGGCAGCGGCGAGTATTCGTTCGAAACCGACGCGCCGTAGTAAAACGTCACACAAAGAGCTGCGACCGCAGGTCGCAGCTCGTTATTTTTGAACATGCGAAATCTTTTGATTTTCTGTGCGATTTTTTGCTGTGCGGCGACATTCGGCGCGGAAGTCGATTCGTCGACGTTGCGAGGCCGGGTGATGTGCGGTTATCAAGCGTGGTTTCGCTGTCCCGGCGACGCTTCCGACATCGGATGGTATCACTGGAACCGAACCCGCAAAGAAATCAAACCGGAACTGTTGACGTTCGAACTTTGGCCGGACGTTACGAAATATCCGAAATCGGAACTCTTCGCGGCTCCCGGTTTCACGCATCCGGACGGTTCGCAAGCGTTTTTGTACACATCGGACAGCGAAGCGGTCGTTCGGCACCATTTCGACCTGATGCACGATTACGGCATCGACGGCGTTTGGCTCCAACGGTTCGTCGTCGGACTTTCCTCCGTCGACGTCCTGCCGAAAGAATTAACGCTCAAATATGAGTCGTCGCATCTTCGGATCACGAATCATGTCCGAAAAGCGGCGGCGACGACGGGACGGGTTTGGGCCGTTTCGTACGATATTGCCGGGACGCCGACCGAGAAGATTTTCGAGGCGCTGACCGAAAACTGGAAACAGACCGTCGACGCCTGCGTCGTCGCGGAGGAAAAATATTTGAAACACGACGGCAAACCGGTCGTCCAGATTTGGGGTTTTTACGGCGGCAACGCCCACAATCACATGACGGCGGAGCTTGCGAACCGGTTGATCGACTTTTTCGAACAACCCGGAAAATATCAAGCCGTGCTCGTCGGCGGCGGCAGTTGGGATTGGCGCAACAACAAAGATCCGGATTGGCAAGCGTTCCACAAACGGTTCAAAGCGTACTGTATTTGGAATATCGGACATTATCATCGCCGCAAGGAATCCGGTGAAACGTTCGCCGCCGTCGATTATTGGGAGGCGGATCGCACCGCCGCGCAAGCGAACGGAACGCTTTGGATTCCGACCGTCTATCCCGGTTTTTCGTGGGACAACCTGAAGAAGAAAGAGCCCGGCTCGACGTTGGTCTCACGACGAAAAGGCGAGTTCCTTTGGGAGCAGTTCGTCAAACTCGCCGAAATGAAAGAAACGTCCGTCTACGTTTCGATGCTCGACGAGTTCGACGAAGGGACCGCGATTCTTCCGATCTCGAACACGCCGCCGACGCAGGCCCATTTCGTCGACGGCGAAGGGGTCGCTCCCGATCTCTATCTCCGGATCGTCGGCGAAGGGGCAAAGATGCTGCGCGGCGAAATTCCGTTCTCGAAAACGATTCCGTTCGACGTCAACGTACCGAAGAAGTCGGGACCACAGGTCCCGGCTCGTTAATCAATTTTTTCACCATGCGAAATGTTTTGATTTTTTGTGCGATTTTTTCTTGTTTCACGGCGTTCGGTGCTGAGCCGTTCGTTAAAAAGGCAGACATTCCATACGTTCCCGACGGCGGCGAGCGGCAACAGCTCGACCTGTATCTGCCGATCGGTTACGAAAAAGCGGAGAAACCGTTCCCCGTCATCTGCATCATTCACGGCGGCGGCTGGGGCGCCGGCGGCAAGGAGCACGCGACCGGGTGGGCGCACCGTTATGTTCCGCAAGGTTATGCCGTTGCCGGGATAACGTACCGATTCCAGCCGAAAGATCCGATGCCCGCTCAAGTCGTCGACTGCAAGACCGCTGTCCGTTGGCTTCGGGCTCATGCCAAGGAATACAATCTCGATAGCGACCGTTTCGGAGCGTGGGGACACTCTGCCGGGGGACACCTCACCGCGTTCCTTGGTGCCGGCGACGCCAAGGAATTCGACCTCGGGGAGAATCTCGACCAATCCTCCGCGATCCAGGCCGCCGTCGACTACTGTGGACCGGCCGATTTCATCGGTTGGCTGGAAGAGAATCCGAACAAAAAATCAATGTGCAAAGGGCTTTTCGGCGGAAACGCCGACGAAAAGAAAGAGCTGATTCGCAACATGAGCCCGGTCTCCCACGTTTCGAAAGATTCGTGTCCGATGTTGATTGTCCACGCCGTCGACGACGAATTGGTTCCCGTTTCCCAAAGCCGGGAGCTCTACAAATCGTTGCAGAAAGTCGGCGTCGAATCCGAACTGATCGAACTCGCCGCCGGCGACGGCGGACACGGGTCGAAATCGTTCAACACGCCGGCAACCATGGAGAAGGTCACGAAATTCTACGAGAAACATCTCAAGTAGAAACGACCCGCTCGTCATCCCCGCGCAGGCGGGCCCCAGAGGGTGGGTTACAGTGCACGGTTGCATCCGCTATTCACCGTCCCCCCGTCAACAACGTATGAAAGCGGCCAGTATCATCTTTCGTCTGGATCCCCGCCTGCGCGGGGATGACGAGATTATTCATTGGCGTCTTCGGGGACCGGCTTTTCGAGTGAGACGACATTTTCGGACGCTTTCTCTCCTTCAATCACTTCACGGAGTTCGTCGCTTTCGATCACTTCCTTGTCGAGCAGGCGTTCCGTGAGGCGTTCGAGGATCGGTTTCTTGTCGACCAGCAGATTGCGGGTCTTCGCGAACAGGTCGTCGAGGATCGAACGGATTTCCTGGTCGATTTCCCACGCCGTCTTTTCACTGTGCTGGCGGGACGGCGGAAAACCGGGAACGTCGCCGAGATAACCGCCGCGCGGGTTTTCCCGGAACGTGATCCGCCCGAGCCGACTCATTCCGAAGTCCATCACCATCGCCCGGGCAATATCCGTTGCGCGTTCGAGGTCGTTCTGGGCGCCGGTCGAGACGTCGTCGAACGTCAACTCCTCGGCGATGGTTCCCGCCAACAGGGTCTGAACTCGCGCAATGAGTTCCCCTTTCGTCATCAGATACCGGTCGTCTTCCGGCCGCTGGAGCGTGTATCCGAGCGCCGCCAGACCACGAGGAATGATCGAAACCTTATGCACCGGATCCGCGTTCGGAATCAGATACGCAACAAGCGCGTGTCCGCTTTCATGGACGGCGACCCGACGCTTTTCATCCGGCTTGATCACCCGCTGCTTCTTTTCGAGCCCCGTCGTGACCCGTTCGACCGCTTCAGTGAACTCGTCCATCGTGACGCAATCTTTATCACGTCGGGCTGCCAGCAGGGCTGCTTCGTTGACCAGCGCCGCCAAATCCGCCCCGACGAATCCCGACGTAATCGTCGCGATTTCCTTCAGGTTGATTTCCGGAGCGAGTTTGACGTTCTTGATATGAACCTTGAGGATCGCTTCCCGACCATGCAAATCGGGACGATCGACGAGCACTTGGCGGTCGAACCGACCGGGACGGAGCAGCGCGGGGTCGAGAATCTCCGGACGGTTGGTCGCCGCCATGACGATGATTCCGTTGTTCGTGCTGAACCCGTCCATTTCGACGAGGAGCGCGTTGAGCGTCTGGTCCCGTTCGTCGTGTCCGCCGACCGGGCTGCTTCCGCGAACTTTGCCGAGGGCGTCCAACTCGTCGATGAAAATGATGCACGGATTCCGCCGCTCCGCTTGTTCGAACAGATCCCGAACCCGGGCGGCGCCGACGCCGACGTAAAGTTCGACGAAATCGGAACCGGACAGGCTGAAAAACGGAACTCCCGCTTCCCCGGCGACCGCCTTGGCAAGGATTGTCTTTCCGGTTCCCGGGGGGCCGACAAGGAGCACACCGCGCGGAATCCGACCGCCGAGCGCCTGAAATTTTCCCGGCGTCTTGAGGAAAGCGACGATTTCCTTGAGTTCTTCGACCGCTTCGTCGACTCCCGCGACGTCGTTGAACGTGATGTCGATCTCTTCTTGAGCGATGAGTCGTCCCCGGTTGCGGCTGAACGCCATCGCGCCGGACCCGCTCATCCGTCGGATAATAAAGATCATCAACGGAATCGAGATTGCAAGCAAAAGCAGCGTCGGGCCGTACTCCCGCAACATGCTCGGATACCCTTCGCTGGTGTAAACGAGTTTGCTTTCGTCGAGTATTTTCTGGAGTTCCCCGGCATCGTGAGCGAATCCCTGCCGTCCGCAGAAGATCGGGAGATTTTGTGTCGGCTTCTGCTCTTCCCCTTTCTTTTTCGTGCTGAGAACTTGCCGTGTCGCGGTCGCCTTAATATCGAAATTGCTGACGACGATGTTCTTCAGGTTCGTGTATTTAACTTTGATCGGCTCTTTTTCGGTCCCTTCGTCGACGGTGATCGAGGCGTCCGGGGCGGTTCCCTGCTTGATCAGGTCCTTCATCTCGGAGTACTTGATCTCCCAACGTGTTGCTTGGAAAATGGTTCCGAGCAACAGGAACGAAAAGATGATCAAAATAATAAAGAACCACGGCGAAACGGCTCCATCCTGCTGCGGCGGAGCTTTTTGTTTCTGTTGGCGTGGATCTTCCGGCGAATCCGGCGGTCGGTTCGATGAACCGTTGGGATCGTGTTCGGATTCCTTGGAAACGCCGTCTTTCTCCAGGTGTACGATTCCGCTGTCGGGAGCGTTGTCGTTTTCCGGGGATTCGTGCGGCGGAACATTTTGAGAGGGAGAGTCGTTGGGGGACATGTATATTGATTCTTTTTTACTCTACTACGCATTCCGGATTGAAACGGTTCATTATACTGAAATTGCGTAATCGACGCAATCGGCAGGGGCGAAAAACACCGCGGACGCTCTCCGATGGCAGACGGAAGCGAAGGGGACTCCCGAATCGCCCGGTTTGTTGGGCTTTTTCAGTATAAAACCGGGCGTTCTCGCCGCCGTGTATTTTTACGGCCGGCCTCGCTTCCAGTTGCCAAGCGCTGACATGAGCGCCTTGCCGTCAAGGATGTTTGGCGGTAAAATTAGTTTTTCGCATTCAACCATTTTTCAGGAAAGGATAACCATGGCCGACAATGACAGCGTGCAAGCGGGCAAAAGCTTCGGAATCGGAACGCCGCAAAAGACCGAAGGATATTTTCTCAAGGGTTCGCAGCATCTTGATTGGGGAATGAAGGACCGGCTCTCGCGGATTTTCGATCCGAAGTCCGGCCGCACCGTGATGTTGGCGTTCGACCACGGGTACATCATGGGTCCGACCTCCGGCCTCGAACGGATGGATCTCACCATTGTTCCGTTGATCCCGTATTCGGATTGCATCATGTGCACCCGGGGCGCCCTCCGAACCGTCGTGCCGCCGACGCTGAACAAGCCGATTTCGCTCCGCTATTCCGCCGGTACGACGATTCTGACGTCGCTGAACGACGAATGCATTCTCGACATTGAAGACGCCGTTCGCCTCAACGCCTCGATCCTTGCCGTGATGGTCGCCGTCGGTGATCCGGACCACGAAGGAATTACGATCAACAACCTGACGCAGACGATCGACCTCGGCAACACTTACGGCATTCCGACGATGGGTGTCACGGCGGTCGGCAAGGAACTGGTCCGCGACGCCCGATATCTGAGCATGGCGAGCCGTGTTTGTGCCGAAAACGGCGCCCATGTCGTCAAGACGTATTACTGCGAAAAGGACTTCGAACAGGTCACGAACTCGGTTCCGGTCCCGATCGTCGTCGCCGGGGGAAAGAAACTCCCGGAAAAGGAAGCGCTCGAAATGACGTACAAGGCGATCGAAGAAGGAGCCGCCGGCGTCGACATGGGCCGCAACATTTTCCAGGCGGAGTGTCCGATCTCGATGATCAAAGCGGTCCGCGAAGTCGTCCACGGCGGTCTCAAGCCCGAAAAAGCGTTCAAATTGTACGAAGATTGGAAAAAAGCGAAATAGTTTTTGCAACCTTCCCGTATCTCGCTTGCGTTTTAGCCGCGCAGCGTGATGCGGGTTTTTCACGAAATTCTCACGAAATCCCCCCATGAAACAGGTCGCCGTTTTATTCGTATCGTTTTTTCTTTGTGCAGCAACTCTTTCCGCCCAGCAGACCAAGGACGTCATCCCGTCGCGGTTGCTTCCCGGCGACCCGGCGTCGACGAAAATCGGCGGCTATCTCGGCGAGCGGATGGACGCCTGCGCCAAGGTCCGCGTGATGGGAGAGGACGTCGACGCCCTCGTCGCTCCGTTCAACATCAAGACGGAGACCCGTCGTTGGCAGAGCGAATTCTGGGGCAAATGGATGCTCGGAGCCGTTCTGACTTATCGGAACAATAAAGATCCCGAACTGCTCAAGAAAATCAAACACGCCGTCGACGGGCTGCTGAAATCACAGTCGCCGGACGGATATATCGGCAACTACGCCCCGGAAGCCCGGCTCCAACAATGGGACGTTTGGGGACGAAAATACTCGATGCTCGGCTTGATGTCGTACTACGACCTGACCGGCGACAAAAAAGTGCTCGACGCCGCCAAACGGCTCGCCGATTACACGCTCACGGAACTCGGTCCCGGCAAGACGGACATCATCAAAACCGGCAACTACCGCGGCATGGCGTCCGGCAGCATCCTGGAGCCGATGATCTTTCTGTACAAACGGACCGGCGAACAGCGGTATCTCGACTTCGCCGAATATATCGTTGCGCAATGGGAATCCGAAGACGGCCCGAAACTGATTTCCCGGGCCGATGTTCCCGTCGCCGAACGGTTCCCCCATCCGGTGCAGGTCTTGAAGAAGGGTTGGTTCAGCCCGGATAACGGCCAAAAAGCGTACGAAATGATGTCCTGCTACGAAGGGCTCCTCGAACTGTACCGGTTGACCGGCGACAGGAAATATCTCGACGCCGTGGAGAAAACGGTCCAAAACATCATCGACACGGAAATCAACATCGCCGGTTCCGGCAGCGCGTTCGAGTGCTGGTATCACGGATGCGCCTGCCAGACGCAGCCGACGTATCACACGATGGAAACCTGCGTCACGATGACGTGGATGAAGCTCTGTCAAACCCTCCTCGGCGTGACGGGCAACCCGAAATACGCCGACCAGATCGAACTCTCGACGTATAACGCGCTGCTCGCCTCGATGAAGGACGACGCTTCGCAAATCGCGAAATACAGCCCGTTGGAGGGAAAACGAACTCCCGGCGAAGAGCAATGCGGCATGAAGATCAATTGCTGTAACGCCAACGGCCCCCGCGCCTTCGCGCTGCTCCCGCAAGTCGCCGTAATGCCGCTCGAAAAAGAAGACGGGCTGACGATCAATTTGTACGGAAATATCGAATCCGAACAGAAACTCGCTTCCGGCAAGAAAGTCAAGCTCCGCATGACGACGAATTATCCGGTCGACGAATCCGTCAAGATCGAAATTCTCGACACGGATACGACGGAACCGTTCATCATCATGCTGCGTGTGCCGTCTTGGAGCGGAAAAACGGCGATCGCTTTCGGTGACAAAAAAGTCGACGGCGACGTCAAGCCCGGTGATTATTTTCCGCTCAAGGGAAACTGGGTCGAGGGAACGACGATCACGCTGAACTTTGACGTTCGGGGCCGTGTGCTGCGGCGAAACAACAGCTTCGCCTTGATGAAAGGCCCCGTCGTGTTGGCCCGGGATTCCCGATTCAACGACGGTTTCGTCGACGAAACGGCGCGGCCCGCCGAAAAAGACGGATTCATCGAGCTGACGCCTGTTACGGAAAAGCCGGCCGGCGTTTGGATGGCGTTCACCGCCCCGCTCGTTCTCGGGACCGATCTCGAAGGAGAAGCGAAGCATCCGAAACAAATCAAGTTCTGCGACTTCGCCTCCGCCGGAAACACCTGGGAAGATTCCGTACGGTACCGCGTCTGGATTCCCGAAACGTTAAATGTCATGAAAACGATCTACAAACCGTATTGACGATTATACCCTGTGAAGACAAGCGATAACCGTCCCCTCTCCCGAGGGAGAGGGTTAGGGTGAGGGGCTCTGTGGCTGGAATTTCGAAGGACCATCAAGAAAAACAGCAAGGAAAAATCATTTTCATTTCACGCTTTTGCATCATTCAACATCGAACGCCCCTCACCCTAGCCCTCTCCCGAGGGAGAGGGGAGGTGGGGCAACATCAACCGTAAGCGCAACGCCGAAACCCCATGAAACACCTTTTCATTTTCATTGTCGCTCTCGCCGCCGCAACGGTGTTCGCCCAGGAGGACAACATCGGACACACCCGGCACACCTTCAAATACGGTGAGCCGCTTCCGACGGAATCCGCTTCGGAAGCACGGTTTTCGACGACACGAACCTCCGACGTTCAGCGGAAACTGCCGGTCGCGGAAAATTCGTTCACGTTTCTCGTCTTTGGCGATCGGACCGGCGGAGCGGTCAAGGATGTTTCGATCCTCGCCGACGCCGTGCATGACGCGAACCTGTTGGAGCCCGATTTCGTGATCAACATCGGCGACATGGTCAACGGGTACAACACGACGCCCCTCTGGCTCGAACAGGCGAACGAGTACCGGGGAATCATGGACGAACTCCTTTGCCCGTGGTTTCCCGTAACAGGAAACCACGACCTCTATTGGCGCGGACCGGACAAGCCGAAAACGGAACACGAAGCGGACTACGAAAAGAACGTCGCCCCGCTCTGGTACGCTTTCGAGCACAAAAATTGCTGGTTCATCGCCCTCTGTTCCGACGAGGGAAATCCCGAAACCGGCGAGAAGGACTTTTTGAAACCGAAATGCCAGGAAATGAGCGACGCCCAATTTTCGTGGCTGAAATCCGTCCTCGACAAAGCGAAGAACGCGGATCACGTTTTCGTGTTTCTCCACCAACCCCGTTGGGCCCGGCCGGAGAGTTACGGCGACGATTGGGACAAGGTTCACGCCGAATTCGTCAAGGCGGGGAACGTCGCCGCGGTCTTTGCCGGACATATTCACCGGATGCGTTCCGACCCGAAGGACGGCATCGAGTACCTGACTTTGGCGACGACCGGCGGCGGCCAGGGCTTCGAAGTTCCGCGGGCCGGATTTTTGCACGAATTCCACAAGGTCGCCGTCCGCAAAAACCGGGTCGGTTACGCAACGATCCCCGTCGGCTCCCTGATCGACCCGCGTGAATTGACCGACGCCCTTCAAGCGGAAGTCGTCGCCCTCAAACGGCAAGTTCCGAAGTTCGAACCGGCGATTCCGTTTCAACAAGACGGCTCCTGCGATACGACGATCAAGATTACCGTAACAAATACGGCAGGTTTTCCGGCCGACTGGACGCTGCTCCTCGACAGCGCCGACAGTCGTTGGGACCTTTCCGTCAAGCCGGTGCAAACCGTGATCGAACCGGGCAAAAGTTTCACGTTCGAACAACGGGTGAAACGTCCGGCCGGCGGACTCGACACGGCGATTCGACCGGTTTACCTGAAACGCCGGGTCGTTGCTTTGACGCCGGGGAGCCGGATCGAAATCCCGGAAATCGCAACGGAAATTCCGCTTGATTTTTCCGCCTTCCCCGCCGCCGATCCGAAAACGGAACAAAAAGTCCTCAAGCTCGACGGTAACGGAGCGGCCCTGAAAATTCCGAACGAATCGTTTTTCCTGCCGAACGGTCCGGTGACGTTCGAAACCTGGTTCCGTGCCGACAAGTTCAGCGCCCGTACCGGCCTGGCGACCAAGACGGAGAATTCCGATTACGGAATTTTCGTCGGTAACGGACGTCCCGACTTTTCGATTTTTCTGGGAAAAAAATATCTCACCGCTTCGTCGGGCGGATCGGTTCTCGAAACGAACCGTTGGTATCACATCGCCGGGGTCTACGACGGCAAGGAAGCCCGGCTCTACCTAGACGGCAGATTAATCGGACGAAAATCGGGGACGGGTAAACGAAAAACGAACACGCTCCCGCTCTACCTCGGCGGCGACGTCGACCAATACGGCGGCGTGACGTCGCCGTTCGCCGGGGTGATCGATTCGTTCCGGCTTTCGAAAACGGCCCGGTATTCCGGTGACGAATTCAAACCGGAACGTGATTTCGCAACCGACGACGACACGGTGCTCCTGTTCGACATGCAACGATCCGCCGGCGGCTGGGTCCCGAACGCCGCCGATCCGAAGAAAGCCGCGATCCTCGTCGGCGGCGCAACGATTATTACGGATTAAACCACCTGAAGCACCGGAACCTTCGGTTCGCGGGCTAAACAATCATGTTCGATGAATCCGACATCCTCCGGCGCGGCAACGACGCCGTGCAGCGTAAAGACTATCTTCACGGGATCGAGTTTTTCAACAAAGCGATTACGGCCAACCCGAAATACGTCGAAGCGTATTATTGTCGCGGAAACGCTTTCGCGGCGCTCGGCCAGTTCGACCGCGCCGTCGAGAGTTTCAACGCCGTGCTGGAATTTTCGCCGAACGAGCCCGCCGCTTATTTCAATCTTGCCTGCGTCTACCGCAAAAAAGGGGAGAACGAACGGGCAATCGAGGAACTGAACAAAGCGATCGAACTCAAGCCGGATTACGGGAAAGCGTACTATAATCGCGGGATCGTCTTTTTTTCGCTGGGGAAAGTCGACGAGGCGTTCGACGATTTCACGAAGGCGATCGAGTTTTCCTCGAAAGACGGCGATCCGTATGTCGCGCGGGGGCTCGTCCACATCGCCAAACGGAACCCGGAGGCGGCGCTCGTCGATTACGACAGGGCGCTGGCGGTCGATCCGTATCACTCCCGGGCGCACGGCAACCGCGGCAACAACCTCGAGATGCTCGACAGGAACGAGGAAGCGCTCCAGGAATACACGACGGTGATCGAATTGACGCCGAAGGATTTCAAAGCGTACATGAATCGCGGTTACGTTTATTCGAAATTGAACGATCCGGAGAAAGCGCTGTTCGATTACACCCGCGCCATCGAGTTGAATCCGAAATACGCCAAGATTTATTGTTGCCGGGGCGCGATTTACGCCCAGTTGAAACGGCATGCCAGTGCGCTCGAGGATTTCAAGGAAGCGGTCCGCCTCGAACCGAACAACATCGACGCGATCCTCAGCCGTGCCCAAACAAGACTTGCGCTCGGCGACCGCTTCGGAGCATTGGAAGATTTTCAACATGCCTTGAAAGCCAACCCGGCACACACCCGGGAATTTCTCGAACGGGTTTTCCCGAACGACCGACAGACGGTCGAAATGGTGCTCAAAGGCGAACGGAAATAAAATCATCACGAGCCGGGACCTGTTGGTCCCGACCTGATATTCAAAAGTCGGGAGCTATAGCTCCCGGCTCGTCAGAGCGAACTTTTCGAAGAACCATGAACGATCCCACGACACCCACGATTTACACGACGTTCGACTCGTCGCCGCCGTTCATTCCAACGCCCGTGGAACCGGCGAGTCCGCCGCCGCCGGAACGCCGACGGCTGCCGATGATGCTCTTCCTGTTGATCTTTTTGCTCGGCCTGTTGATGATTCCCTGGTTGTCGGAGGAAATCGCCTTCACGATCACTCGCGGCGAGGAACGCGCCAAGGCGGAAATCGCACGAAAATTGCTCGGCGATCTCCCCGATCCCAACCAACGAATCGCGTGGGTCGCCAAAGCGGCCGGACCGAGCGTCGTCGGGATCCGAACCTGGACGCCGCTCGGCAGGGGAAACTACGGCGAAGGGGGCGGAACCGGCGTGGTCGTCGATCCCGACGGATTCATTCTCACCAACAACCACGTCATCGCGAACATCCAGGCGATTTCGATCCAGATGAGCGACGGCCGGACTTTCGACAAGGCGTACATCGTCGGCCAGGATACCGTTACGGATATTGCCGTGCTCAAAATCGACGCGTCGAACCTGACACCGATGCCGTGGGGGGACAGCCGGCAATCGGAGATCGGCGACGAAGTCGTCGCGATCGGCAATCCATTCGGGTTGGAACATACCGTGACGTCGGGGATCATCAGCGCGAAGGAACGATACAATCCGTTGGCGGACAGCTCCAAAGCACAGGTCTATCTCCAGACCGACGCCGCGATCAATCCGGGCAACAGCGGTGGTCCGCTCGTCAATTTACGGGGCCAACTGATCGGAATCAACACCGCGATCATCGGCGAAGCGTATCAGGGGATCGGGTTCGCGATTCCGAGCGTACTCGCCAAACGGGTCTATGAGGAGATCCGGAAATACGGCAAGATGCAACACGGCTGGCTCGGTATTTACATGCGGCCGATGACACAACAACTCGCCGAAAGCATGGGACTCGACAAACCGAAAGGAGTCTTCGTAGATCGGTTTCTCCCCCATTCTCCCGCCCAGGACGCCGGCATGAAAACCAACGACTTGATCGTTCGTTGGAACGACGAGGAAATCCGCGATCCGCTCCATTTAATGCACACGATCATCCTCTCGAAACCGAACACGACCGTCGACGTCGAAGTGCTCCGCGACGGCAAGCCGGTCAAGCTCCGTGTCGCGATCGGGACCCGTCCTGTTTCCGTGCAATAACTGCCGGTCGAAGACTTCATGATTGCCGTGTAAACGCCCACGCCAAATGGTAGAAGACCGGCGCGGCGAAACAAAGCGAATCGAGGCGGTCGAGAATGCCGCCGTGTCCCTGTAACAGCGACGCGGAGCCGCCGACACCGCGGTCCCGTTTGATCGCCGACATCGTCATGTTGCCGGCGAATCCCATCAGCGAGACGATCAAAGCCGCGAAACCGGCTTCCCACCATTTCGGGAACGGCGTGAAATACCAAAGCGACACGCCGAGCAACGCCGTCGTCGCCGCCCCGCCGAAGACGCCGTCCCAGGTTCGGGTCGCGTTGATGTTCGGCGCAACCACGTTCCGTTGTGTCGCTTGGGACCAGAGATATTGGAACACGTCGCCGAGCTGGACGATCACGATGAAAAAGAAAAGCAGCCGCCAATGCCGTCCGCTGACGCTGAGCGTCGGCAGAATCGCCGGGGTCGTGTCCTGAACTTCGGAAACCGACGACAGTTTGACGACGACCGTTTGCGGTTGCGGCGTCAGGGTGTCGAGCATGGTTTTTTCCAAACCGTGGTTCAGCATCGGGGCGGTCGCCGGTTCTTCGGGCAAAATCGGTTGTGGCAGCGGCATTGTGAGGATCGCCGGAACGTAACTCAGGCAGTACACGCAAACGATCAGGCCGAGTTGCAGTTTCGCGGTCCGCTCCAGAAACCGTTTCGGGTCGCCGGAAGTCGCCATGAAACCGGGGAGCACCAGGAAAACGTAAGCCGGAAGAAGCAGCGAGAAAATTCGATACGGCGTGATCCCGAAAATCTGCGCGAACCACTCCGGATTGATCCCGACCATGATGAACTGGAGCGGCGTGAAAAAGACGTAAATCCAGAAAAGCGTTCGATGGTCGACCGGGCTTTTCGGCGTCAACGTGATATATTCCCGCAGTGCACAGACCGACAAAATGAAGAAAAGGAACGTCGTCGCGATGTGTCCGAACCAAAACGCGCAAACCAACGACCCAAACAGCACCCACCATGCTCGGATTCGGGTTCGAAACGTATCGATCACCGCCGGATCGACCCCGTAATCGACGTACCGCTTCAGAGCCGCCACCGCCAGCGTCGCCGCCAACAGGAGAAGCATCACTCCGCAAAGAAAACTGATCGTCAGGGTGTCCATGAAAACGTGGTGTTGGATTTCAAGTATTCTCCCTTGTTTCCGCAGTTTCCGCAAGCCCCTTGACCGGAGATTGACGCAAGGGCTCGATTCGCGCTGCGCGGCTAAAACGCAAGCGGATTGCCCAGTGGACTCGATGGCTTCTTCAAGTGATCGGTTTCTCTTAAAATGGGGAATCCTCGTTTTTTTCAGTGGAATTTACGGTTTGGTGTGGTTCCTGCATCCATAGAACAGGGCGTTCGGACGCCTGCCAATCGCCGCGAAATCGACGGAAAGCCCCTTGACCATCCGATACGGCGGCGGTAAACTTGGCGTAATCAGTATTATAGGGAGATTCTATTATGCGATGATTGTAAGAATGAACGTAGCAGCGCCCGTGCGTAGCGAAGCGGAGCTTAGGAAGCTGTGGCTCGCGACGCACTCGGTCGAAACTGCCGTTCGGTTTTTACGCGCAGTCCAAAATACGCCGAACCAAACCACCTAGAATGGAATTTTACGAACGCGTCTTCGATTACATCGGAGACTCTTTTAACGCTCTGACACGTTCGATTGAAGCGAAGATCACCTCGCTCTTCGGCTCCGCGAACGCCCGATATATTAAACGTCTGCAACCGAGAGTCGACGCGATCAACGCCTTGGAGCCGGAAATAGAAAAACTTTCCGACGAAGAACTGGCGCACAAAACCGTCGAGTTCCGTCAACGGCTTTCCGAAGGTGAAACCCTCGACGACCTTTTGATTGAAGCGTTCGCCGTCTGCCGGGAGGCGGGTCGCCGCGTGCTCGGATTGCGGCATTACGACGTCCAGCTCATGGGTGGAATGGTCCTCCACAGCGGTGCAATCGCCGAAATGATGACCGGTGAAGGAAAAACGCTTGTCGCAACCCTTCCAGCTTACCTAAACGCCCTTGAGGCCAAAGGGGTTCACGTTGTCACGGTCAACGACTACCTCGCCCGCCGCGACATGGAGTGGATGGGACCGCTTTACCTCTCGCTCGGAATCACGGTCGGGGCGATCCAGTCGAACATGCCCGCCGACGCCCGACAAAAGGCGTACCAGTGTGACATCACCTACGGCACGAACAACGAGTTCGGCTTCGACTACCTCCGCGACAACATGCGGTTCGCGGCAAAGGGGGACGACCGTTTCGATCCGTCGTACCAACAGTCTCAAGGTCGGCTCCATTTCGCGATCATCGACGAAGTCGACAATATTTTGATCGACGAAGCGCGGACGCCGCTCATCATCGCCGGTCCCGCTCACGATGACGTCGACCGATACCGTGTTGCCGACAAAATCGCCCGGCAGCTCATCAAAGGGACCGACTTCGAGGTCAACGAAAAGGAGCACACCGCGCATCTGAACGACACCGGGGTTCGACATGCGGAGCATCTTGCCGGCGTCGAGTCGTTCTACACGGCCGGACATATGGAATGGCCGCACCTGATCGACAACGCGCTGAAGGCGCACCATTTGTATAAAAAAGACGTGAACTACATGATCGACGGTGAGGAAATCGTGATCGTCGACGAGTTCACCGGTCGGGCCATGCCGGGCCGTAACTGGAGTGACGGGCTCCACCAAGCCGTTGAAGCGAAGGAAGGGGTCCGCGTCAAAGAGGAAAACCAGACTTTGGCGACGATCACGCTCCAGAATTTCTTCAAACTGTACGATAAAATCGCCGGAATGACCGGGACCGCGATGACGGAAGCGTCCGAGTTTTGGAAAATCTACAAACTCGACGTGATCGCGATGCCGACCAATCGCGGCTTGCAGCGGATCAACTTCCCCGACGCGATTTACAAATCGGAGCGGGAAAAGTTCAACGCGATCGTCGACGAAATCGAGCGGCTCAACAAATGGGACGTGATCGACCTCGGCAGCGACCGTGAAGTTTGGGGGACGATCAACCGTGAAGAAGCGGATCGGATCGAATTGACCCCTAAAGGGACGAAAAAGCCCGAATGGTTCGAGAAAAAAGACATCAAGGCGATCTCCCGCAAAGGTCGACCGATTCTCGTCGGAACCGTCTCGATCGAAAAGAGCGAACTCGTTTCCCGAATGCTCGACCAAAAAGGGATCAAGCACCAGGTGCTCAACGCGAAGCACCACCAGCGTGAGGCGGAAATCGTTGCGCAAGCCGGCCGGCAGGGTGCCGTGACGATCGCGACCAACATGGCGGGCCGCGGTACGGACATCATCCTCGGCGGGAACCCCGAAGCGATGGCGTGGGGAATTTTGCAAACGAAATATCCGACGCGTCTCGACGTTCCCCGTGAAGAGTGGAACGGACTCGTCAACGAAATCGAGAGCAAGGAGCGGATGAAGCCGGAAGGGAATCTCGTCCGCGACATGGGCGGTCTCCATATTATCGGAACGGAAAGACACGAAGCCCGCCGGATCGACTTGCAGCTTCGCGGCCGTTGCGGTCGACAAGGGGATCCGGGAAGCAGCCGATTCTTCCTGTCGCTCGAAGACGATCTGATGCGGATCTTCGCCGGGGAATGGGTCAAGAACATCATGACGATGCTCGGCATGGAAGAGGGCCAGGTGATCGAGAGCCGGATGGTGAGCCGCCGGATCGAAGGAGCGCAACGAAAAGTCGAGGAACGCAACTTCGACATCCGGAAGAACCTCCTCGAATACGACGAGGTGATGGACTTCCAGCGGAAGAGCGTCTACGGATATCGGCAACGAATTTTGGACGGCGCGAACTGCAAGGAACTGATCATCGAGATGATCGACGAACAGGTCGACAAGCACCTCAACGATTTCCTCGACAAGGATTACGAAGCCGCGTCGTTCGCCGCCTGGGCCGGTTCGCAACTCGGCGTCGAATTCGAGGCCCGCGATTTCCGTGCGATGACGTTCGACACCGCCGACGTGTACGCCGCCGATCATGCCCGCAGGATTTCCGAAACACAAATCCTCGATGCCATCGAAGAGAACCTCCCGGAAGACGTCGACGACAAGGACGAATGGAACTGGAAGGCGCTGGCCGACTGGTCCAACAACCGCTGGAAAACGTCCTACTCCGACCGCGACCTGAAAAAAATCGGTCGCGAAAATCTCTCCGAAGTGTTGATCGAAAAAGCGAACGCCTTTGTTTCCAAAGTCGATCTTTCCCGCGGCAAGGAATTGCTCGACCAGGATTACGGGCTCCGTTCCGCCCTGGCGTGGATCAAGCACAAGTTCGACATCGAGATTCCGTTCGAAAAGGTCAAGGGGCTCGACTCGGCGAAACTCCGTGCGATGGTCAAGCAATTGACGCACGAAAAATATCGGGAAAAGGAAATCCAGTTCCCGGTGCTCGGCGGACTCGCCCATTTCACGGTCCGCGACGCCCAGGGAAAACGGTACGACCGCGAAGGACTCGTCGATTGGGCGAAGATCCGTTTCGGCGTCGACATGTCGCTCGACGATCTCAAAAGCATGCAGCGGCATGAAATCGAACGAAAAATGTTCGAACAGAGCAAAAGAACGTCCGAAAAGGTTCCGGAACTCTACGCCGAGTTGCGAAAGCGTCTCGACGAGCTGATGAGCTCCGGCGGAATCGATCCGAACGAGGTTCGCAAACAGGCCGCCGCGATCATCGCCAAGGCGGAAGCCGGCGGTAAAGTCACGGCGGGCTCGAAATTCGCCGCCCGGAGCGTTGCCAAGCAACAGTCGAAATACACCGGCAAATACGCGACGATGAAGTCCGCCGCCGTCAAGGACTCGGACGTTAAAAAGTTCAGCTTGAAGAACAACGCGGCGCTCGACGATTTTTGTAACTGGGCGAACGAAACGTTCAACGCCAAGCTGACCAAGGAAAAAATGCTCGGCTGGGACGTCATGGAACTCGAAGACCGGCTCAGTTCGCTCGTCGAAGACCATTTCAACGGCGAAATGCGCAACATGGAGCGGTCGTTGGTGTTACAAATTCTCGACGGAACGTGGAAAGATCACCTCCTCGTGATGGACCATCTCCGGTCGAGCATCGGTTTGCGCGGGTATGCCCAAGTCGACCCGAAAGTCGAGTTCAAGCGCGAAGGGATGCGAATCTTCACCGAGATGTGGAACTCGATCTATTCCCGCGTAACGGATTTGATCTTCCGCATGGAGCAGCTCGACCCGGATTACGTCGCCTCGACGTGGAAGGAAACCGAAGCAGTCCACGAAGAGGTCGCCTCCGGCGCGGCGATGAGCAGTTTTTCGCAGGAACAAAACGACGCGGCGACCAACACGCAGTCGGAACGAAAACAGGAACCGATCCGCAACACCGGCCCGCAAATCGGGCGCAACGATCCGTGCCCGTGTGGCAGCGGAAAGAAGTACAAAAACTGCTGCATGAAGAAATAATTCCTTCAACAAACGATCACGTCATTTCGAGCGGAGCAAGAAATCCCACCAAAACGACACGGTTGACAAAACGACACGGCTGAAATTTAAACATTTTCATCAGGGTGAGATTTCTCCCTGCGGTCGAAATGACGTCCTCCATTTGTTGGTTTCGTTGCGATAAATCATGGAACAGGAATCCACGGACGGCTCTTTGGTACGCGAGACGGCGTTCGTCGTCTTGCTGTCGCTTTCGTTGTCCCATCTTTTCAACGACACGCTCCAGTCGCTGATCTCCGCGATTTATCCGCTCGTGAAGGATTCGTTGCAGCTCAGTTTCAAACAGATCGGATTCATCGCACTGACGTTCCAATTTTCGTCGTCGGTCTTCCAGCCGGTCGTCGGACGATTTACGGACAAATATCCGCAAGTCTATTCGCTGCCGCTCGGCATGACGTCGACGATGGTCGGAATCTTCATGATGTCGCAGAGCACGTCGTACTGGGCGGTTCTCGTTTCCGTTGCGCTCATCGGGTTCGGTTCGGCGATTTTCCATCCGGAAGCGTCGCGGCTCGCTTATTTCGCTTCGGGGGGACGCTTCGGTTTGGCACAGTCGCTTTTCCAGGTCGGCGGCAACTTCGGCAGTTCCCTCGGACCGCTCCTCGCCGCGATGTTCGTCGCTCCATACGGTCAACGGAATGTCGGCTGGTTCGCCTTGGTTGCATTGACGGCGATCGGCGTAATGATCCCGATCAGCCGTTGGTATGCGAAAAATCTCGATCGGGTCCGCCCCAAACACGGGGCCGCCAAAACGGCGTCACGAAAATCGCCGGTCTCCCGCGGCATGGTGATCCTGTCCGTTTCCGTGCTGCTGCTGTTGATCTTTTCGAAATACGTCTACATGACGAGCCTGACAAGCTATTACACGTTTTACCTGATCCATAAGTTCGAGCTGACGGTGCAGCAATCGCAATATTTCCTGTTCGCTTTCCTCTTCGCCATCGCGGCGGGGACCCTGATCGGCGGACCGATCGGCGATAAAATCGGACGAAAATATGTGATCTGGGTCTCGATTTTGGGAACCGCTCCGTTTACGCTTTATTTACCGTACGCACAAACGCTGTGGGGAACCTGCGTGCTCACGATGATCATCGGCGTCGTGTTGGCGTCGGCGTTTTCCGCCATTTTGGTTTACGCCCAGGAACTTCTTCCCGGCCGCGTCGGAACGGTCGCCGGTCTGTTCTTCGGTTTGGCGTTCGGCATTGCCGGCATCGCTTCCGCCGTGCTCGGGACCATTGCCGATGCACGGGGGATCGAATTCGTGTACCACATTTGCTCGTATCTACCGCTGCTCGGCCTGACGACGATCTTCCTGCCGAATTTGAAACGAAAGCAGCCGGAAGTCAAGAGTTAGGAGTTGCGAAACACGACACTTGCATTTGAAGACGGAGACGAATACAATCGTCCTATTGCACGGTGCTTCGTAAAAATTCCAACCCCTGATTTTTAACGACCATGAAACAATCTCTCTTTATCGTTGCGTTTTTTCTCCTCTCCACAACTGTTTTCGCAACGGATTATCACGTCGATTCCGAAGCGGGAAACGACAAACAGGCGGGAACGTCGCCGCAATCGGCGTGGAAGTCGCTCGATGCCGTGAATAAGGCGACACTGAAACCGGGAGACCGCGTTCTCTTCAAACGGGGCGGCGTTTGGCGGGGCCAGCTCAAGCCGCAATCCGGTATCAAAGAATTTCCGATCACTTACGGCGTCTACGGCGAAGGGAAGGAAAAGGTTTACATGCCGGGCGGCGAAAGTTACGAAAAACCGCAACTCCGCGGAAGCGTGCCGCTCGACAAGCCGACCGACTGGATCGATGAAGGAAACGAGATTTGGAGCACGAAACCGGATACCGTTCATGCGGGCGACAAAATCGACGGTTTCGATAAACTGACTTGGGGCAAACATCACGAAGAGGGTGCCGACGTCGACATGGCTTTCGCCAGGCCCGGCAACCCGCAATATGCGGGACAAAAAGAATACCGGTTGACATGCCGGAAGTCGGGAACGCAATCGAACCATATCCAACTGATCGTCCACGGATTCAAGATCGAAGCGGGAAAGTATTATCTGTTGCGATTTTTCGCGAGTTCGACGAAACCGTTTTCGATCGCGTCGATCGGATTTTCAGAACCGGGCGCACCGTGGGGCGGACTCGGCACGGTGGTTAAGCGTCCCGGAGTCATCAACGCCGAGGGGAAGGAACACGAAATTCTATTTCGTTGCGAAAAATCGCGCGACGACGCCCGGTTTACGATTTCTCTCGGCGGAGCGCTCCCGGAAAACGCCGAACTGGTTTTCGTGCCGCTGCGACTTGCCGAAGCGACGGTCGAGACGAACGGGATCAATACCGACGTCGGGAACATGATCCTGGACGGCGGCAAGGCGGCGTTCAAAAAATGGACGATCGCCGATCTCAAGAACGAGGACGATTTTTGGTTCGATATGGCGGCGAACCGTGTTTTCTACCGCTCGAAGGAAAATCCGGCAACGCGGTTCAAGAGCATTGAAGCGGCATTGCATCGACATGTCGTCGACCATTCGAACACCCGGTACGTCGTGTTCGACGAACTCGATATTCGTTACGGCGCCGCTCACGGGTTCGGCGGGACGAGGGCGAAGAACAATATTTACCGCAACCTCGACATTTCGTGGATCGGCGGAGCGGATCAATACCGCCAGGGGGGCGACGGTCGCCGGGTTCGTTTCGGTAACGGAATCGAATTTTGGGCCGACGCATCGGATTGCCTCGTCGAATGTTGCCGCCTCTGGGAGATTTACGACGCCGCGCTGACGAACCAGGGTTCCGGCGTCAACGTCGAGAAAAACATCACCTACCGGATGAACCGGATCTGGAACTGCGAGTATTCGTTCGAATATTGGAACCGCGGCCCGGAGTCGATTACCGACAACATCGTTTTCGAGGACAACGTCTGCCTGACCGCCGGATACGGTTGGGGACACGTCCAACGACCGGACAAGAATGGACGGCATCTCATGTTCTACAGCAACCAGGCGAAAACGTCGGGAGTCGTTATCCGTAACAACATCTTTGCCATGGCGACGGAAAGCCCGGTCCGCATCGACGTGAATTTCCGCGACGCGCTCAAGATGGAAAAGAACGTCTATTGGCAGCCCGCCGACAAGATGCTCGCCTTTTGGCTCATGAAAACGCGGTACACGACGAAACAGTTCGCCGAGTACCAACAAGAGACCGGGCTCGATGGGACCTCGAAAATCGAGAAGCCGGATGTCGAACTGTTCCCGGAATTTCCGTTGCCGATTCGGGAACTCGTTCGATGATCCGGGGAGCGCGGAGTACCGGCTAAATGGTTTTAGTGCTTGAAATGGCGGCGGCCGGTGAAGATCATCGGGATGCCGTATTTGTTGCACGCTTCGATCACCGCCGCGTCGTTGCGGGAACCGCCGGGCTGAATGATCGCCTTCACGCCGACCGACGCGGCATGTTCGATCGAATCCGGAAACGGAAAGAAAGCGTCGCTGCCGAGCACGCTCCCGGCGACTCGTTCACGCGCCTTTTTGATCGCGATTTCCACGGAGTCGACGCGGCTCATCTGTCCGGCGCCTGCACCGAGGAGCATTTCGTCCTTGCAGAGCACGATTGCGTTCGACTTGACATGCCGAACAATGCTCCAAGCGAATCGGATGTCGTCCATCCACGCCGGGTCCGGTTTCTTTTCCGTAACGACCGACCATTGGTCTTCGGGATCGGTTTCGACATCCGCTTCCTGCATCAGGAGCCCTCCTTCGATGGGGCGAAGTACCCAGCGTGACGGTTTGCTTTTCAGCGACCCGACGTTCAGGAGGCGAACGTTGGTCCCCCATTTCGGCTTCGTCGTCAGGATCGTGAGCGCTTCCGGTTCGAACGCAGGAGCAACAATCGCCTCAACGAACAGTCCCGGCGTCGCCAGAACTTCGGCGGAGGCGACATCGACCGACCGGTTGAAACCGAGCACGGACCCGAACGCACTGAGCGGGTCCCCTTCCATCGCTTTGCGAACGGCGTCGACGACGGTTGCGGCAACGGCGGCACCGCACGGATTGTTGTGTTTGAGCACGGCGACGGCAGGACGGTCGAAAGCCCGGACGATTCCCATCGCGGCGTCGAGATCGAGCAGGTTGTTGTACGACAAATCCTTGCCGTTCAATTGCCGTGCCGTTACGACGCTGGGGCCGGACCCCTTCGTGTCGACGTAAACCGCCGCTTGTTGGTGCGGATTCTCACCGTAACGTAAAACATTGTTCCGCTCGTATTTGAGGAGCAACGACGTCGGAAACTTTTCCCCTTCCAGGTGCTCGATAAAGTAACGGGAAATCGCCGTATCGTACTGGGCAGTCATCGAAAAGGCGTCCCGCGCCAAGCTCTGCCGCAACTGGAGCGTCGTGCAACCGTGCTGCTGGACCTGTTCCAAGACCGACGAGTATTGGTCCGGCGAGGTCACGATGGAAACGAATTGGTGGTTCTTCGCCGCGGCCCGCACCATCGTCGGGCCGCCGATGTCGATGTTCTCGATCGCTTCTTCCGGCGTCACGCCTTCTTTCGCAACGGTTGCTTCGAACGGATAAAGATTCACGACGACCAACTCGAACGTCGAGATGCCGTTCTCCGCGACGGCGTTCATGTCGCCGAGGTTGTCGCGGCGGCAGAGAATCCCGCCGTGGACCTTCGGATGCAGGGTCTTGAGTCGCCCCCCCATCATTTCAGGAAAGCCGGTGTACGCCGCGATATCCTGGACTTTCAGCCCTTCCGTTTCGAGGAACGAACGGGTTCCACCGGTACTGTAGAGTTCGACCCCCGCTTCGACCAAACCCTTGGCGAACGCCGCGAGGCCCATCTTGTTGCTGACGCTGAGCAATGCACGCTTGATTTTCGGAGATTCCATGCGAGTCGTGTTATCGAATTGAATTGAGTAGACGGTAGGTTGCCGACCGCCGGGCGGCAACGTCCGGTACTCCGGACTCAATCGCGGAGTACCGGCTAAATGCTAAATGGAGTGCGGAGTACCGCACGCGACCGCCCGGCGGTCGGTCGCCTACCTTATCGTTGTGAAACGGTAAAACTACTTCAGGTCGATGAGCGAGAGCGTGCTCGGCGCGTCGGTCTTCGTGTTGAGCAGTTCGGGGAACGGCCAGTCGAAGTTCGCAATGATGAGCTTGCCGTCGACGACGACCGCTTCACACGGTTGGTCGAGCGAGCCGTCGGCGCCGTCGGTGTCGCCGTTGGTCCATATCGTTTCGAAAACCGCTTTCTCGCCGGCTTTGGGCGGAGTAAAGGCGTGAATCGCGTTCGTCGCCGAATCGTTCACATAAACCTTGTTCGTGTCGGCGTCGTAAAAGATTCCGTCACAGCAATTGAAATACGCGCCGGTTTCGTGAATCACGTCGGTCGTCGCTTTGCCGTCGGCGTCGAATTTGATCCGATACATTTCGCCGTTGCCGAAGTTGCCGAAGTAGAGGACACCGTCCTTGTCGGCGGTCAGACCGTCTGCGCCGCCGTTGCCGCAACCGGCAACTTTCCTGACCTTCTGAACCGTGATGCAATGGGCATCGTCTTCGACTTTGGTGATCGGTTTGACCTTGATCGGCGGATTGTCGCCGGAACCGGCCTTGACGATTTCGTCCTTCGTGAACTTCCAGACGCAACCGGCGCCGAATTCGCCCGGCAAGTCGAGGAATGTGTCGGTCACGAACATGTTGTCGCCGACCCAGAGAACCGCGTTGGCGAGCTTGATCCCTTCGACGACGACTTCGACCTTGCCGGTCGGCTTGTCGCCGTCCATCAGGACGCGGAGCATCCGGGACTTGTTGTTCGTGTTGAAGAAGTATTGGTTGTCGCAAACGTAAAGATGTCCGTCCGGTCCGAAGAAGAGTCCCATCGGTCCGACCTGACCGGTTTCCGGGAACGGGACTTTGTCTTCATAGACGAGCAACTTTTCGACCTTCCCGTCCATCTTCACGGAAGCAAGGCAACCGGGATTCGTTTTCGGTCCCTTGTCGTCCTTGCGTCCGGAGAAGTTCGGGAAGTTGACGAAGATCGTCTTCGTTTTCGGATTGACGGTCATTCCATCGGGTTGATGCATGTCGTCGGAAAACGAAACGAAGAGCTTCGGCTTGCGATTGGCGTTCTTTACAGCGTCAAACGCCCATTTTTTTTTTAAGGAGTCAATCAAACCAGAAACTTCGGGCGATTTGGTGCTATCAGCGGGTTTCTCGTCGGCCTTTTTCTCCTCGGCAGCCTTCTTTTCTTCAGCCGCTTTCTTCTCGGCGGCGGCTTTGTCGGCATCGGCCTTTTCATCGGCAGCCTTTTTCTCGGCGGCGGCTTTGTCGGCAGCGGCCTTTTCATCGGCAGCCTTTTTCTCGGCGGCAGCTTTGTCGGCAGCGGCCTTTTCGTCGGCAGCCTTTTTCTCGGCGGCGGCTTTGTCGGCAGCGGCCTTTTCGGCGTCAGCAGGTTTCACGGCTTCTTCAACTTTTTCGACGGCCTTTTCAGCGGCTTTTTCAGCCTCTTTCGCCTTTGCTTCGACCTTTTCGACCGCCTTCTCGACGGCCGGTTTCGCCGTTTCTTCAGCCTTTTCGACCGCTTTTTCGGCTTGTCCGACGAGTTCTCCGGCTTTCTTTTCGACGGCGACGACGACTTCACCCGCCTTTTCCTTGGCTTTTTCCGCTAATTCACCAGCGACTTTCACGACTTCGTCCGCCTTCTTTTCAACGGCTTCGGTCGCTTTCACGGCGGTTTCCTTGGCGGCGGCGACCGCTTCGGTCGTCTTTTCGGCAACTACGGTTCCGACGGCGACGGCGGCTTCCTTGACTTCTTTCACCGCTTCGCCGACTTCCTTGGAGACGTCGGGCTTTGCCTCATCGACCGGTTTTACCGCTTTGGGAGCGACACCGGTTCCGGATTTATTAATCGGCGCAGAGGGGGGCGTAGACGGCGGAGCGGCAGGTTTCGACGGTTCCGGCGGACACCCGGTCAGGGCAAGGAACACGACACCCAAAAGCAACGGAACGATTCTCTTCATCGATGATTCTCCTCAATGCGAAACAGGGGATGGGCGAACTTTTGCATCACTGCAAAGCGTAAATAAGCTGAAGCCGACAATATACCATGAGCCGTGCCGAAAAGAAACTCCCACCGCGAATTCCCGCCGTCAAGGCTCTTCTGCCGGCAAGATTTCGGCAGACTTCCCGTTTCGTCGGAAAAACGCTTGCATCCGGTCCGGATCGTGATATATTGCGTGTGAGCCCCCGTTTAGCCCGTGAACCGAAGGTTCCGGCGTCCGGCGGTTGACTTGATGGGAGATTCCGATGAAATTGATGTCTGCTTTGTGGTCGGTTTTACTCGTATTGATGGCCTCAACGGCGTTCGCCCAGGTTTCCGATGCGGACCTGCAACGAGCCATTTCCCGCGGACTCGATTGGTTGGCGTCGAACCAATCCCGGCGTGGAAATTGGGACGCCAACGGAAGTTACCCTTCCGCAATGACCGGAATGGCGGGAATGGCGCTCCTCTGCGAAGGCTCGACGACGACGCAAGGAAAATATTCGCAAAATATTCGGGACGCCGTCGATTTTCTTGTCAAGCGGTCTCGGCCGAACGGTTTGATCGGCGACCAAAGCGACGACCGATACACCTACGGACACGGGTTCGGGCTCCTCTTTCTTTCGCAGGTGTTCGGTGAAGAAGAAGACGAAGCACGCCGCTCCGAGCTCCTCGACGTGATGAGCCGTGCCGTGAAATTCTGTGGCCAGGCGCAAACGAAGGCGGGGGGCTGGGGATACATGAGCGCCAAAGACGGCGGCGACTTCGACGAAGGGTCGACGACGATCACGCAGGTCCAGGCGCTGCGCGGTTGCCGCAACGCCGGAATTTCCGTCCCGAAAGAGATCATCGACAAGGCGATCGCCTACATTCACAAGTGCGCGCCGGGCCAGGGAGCCAACGGCGTCAACTACAACATCCACGGCGGCGGCGGACGCCCCCCGATCAGCGCCGCGGCGATTGCGTGCCTGTTCAACGCCGGGGAGTACGACGATAAATTCGTACCGAATTTGATGAAATTCTGCGACAAGACGCTCGGCCCCATCGGCAACGACGACGGACATTGGCATTACGCCCATTATTATTTCGCCCAGGTCAAGTACCGGCAGGGGGGAAAGGAATGGGACGATTATCGCGACAAAATATACAAACGGATCGTGAAGGAGACGGACTCCGACGGGGCCTGGTCGCAAGGATACATCGGCAAGGTGTACACCACGTCGATCAACCTGACGATCCTGCAACTGGAAAAAGCCGCATTGCCGATCTATCAACGCTGAAATCAGGCCCAAACGTCAGCGAGGAATGATTCTTACACGCCGAATATCATGCAACGCTTATTCTTTTTCGCCGCGTGCTTTCTTCTCCTTCTCGTTTCATCCGGCACGGCTCAGGACCCGCCGCAGGAAGGGGATTTCGAACTTCGGACATGGACCAGCACGACGGACAAGAAGGTCCGTGCGACGTTCGTCGGGATCAGCAAGGAGGGAGTCGTGACGCTCCGCAGCGAAGACGGTTCCAAGACGATGGAGGTTCCGCTCAACAAACTCTCGACGGCGGACAAGACGTATTTGCGCAACAAACGCATCGAATTCGTCGAAAAGGTCAAATCGGACAAGGTCGAATCGGAGAAGCAGCTCGAAGAATCCGGCGTGATCGTTTCGCTGTACGATAAAGATGCCGAACCTGTTCCGGCGGGCTTCTCGAAAATGTATCGCAGTCCGTTCACCGCGGCAAGGAGCGTCGCCTACCGCATGGACGGCCGCCAGATTCTCGTGTGGGGACACAACAACGAAGCGCTCCTCTGGAACAATGCGACCGGCCGCAAAGTCAAAATGTTCAAGGGGAATACCAGCGGCGCGGAAGTCGTCGCTTTCAGCGGTGACGGTCGGTTGAACGTTTCCTCCTGCGAGGGAACGAAGGTGGCGCTGCGGGATACGTTGACGGGGAAAATCCTGAACGTGTTCGAAGGACACACCGGTATCGTGACGCCGGTCGCCGTGAGCGCGGACGGGAAGTGGGCGCTCTCCGGGTCCGCCGATAAAACGGCGATCCTCTGGAATATCGAAACGGGAAAAATGGCACACCGTTTGACCGGACATCCCGGAAGGATTCTTTCCGTCGCCTTCCATCCGGACCGTGAATACTGCCTGACCGGCGACGATGAAGGGACCGCGATTTACTGGAACATCGATTCCGGATCGCAGTCCAAGCGAATCGACAACGTCGGCGGACCGCTCAATTCCGTTTCGTTTAATCAGGACGGCGTGATCGCGATGCTGATCGCGCCGGGAATCGCAACGCTGTGGGACACCTATGTTTTGCCGAAAGTTCAGGCGTCTTCCACCGCGGGCGGGAGTACGGAGAGACCGCCGAACCCCGTGATCGGAAAATTGACGACGCTGCCGCTGATCGTCGCCAACGATCCGCAGGTTCGGGACGGCATGTTCGACTCCGTCGCGTTTTCCAAAGACAACTCGTACTTCATGTTGGTCTCGAAAATCGGTAACGTCTATTTCGGCGACCTCAAGACGCAACGATGGATTCGCCGGATCGACCAATTGGCGAGCGGCGTCAACCGCGCGGCGTTCAATCCGGACGGCAAGGAGTACTTGACCGTTTCCTTCAACGACGGCGCGATTTTCTGGGACAACGAAACCGGCGAAAAAACGGAGGAATTCAACGGTTTCAATTATTGCGTCAACCCGATCCGGATGACCGACGACGGCAATCGGATCCTCACCTCCGGCGGCTGGTGCGACCCGACGATCGCCGTCTGGGACACGAAGAGCGGCAAATTACTGAAACGATTGGAAGGACACAAAGCCGCGGTCCGGCATATCCAGGTATTACCGAACGGAAAAAGGATTCTCTCCGCGTCGTTCGAAAAATTCGACGACCAAAAGCACGAATTCAACGCCCCCGACACGCAACCGCGTCGCAACCCCGACCGGCAAGTCATTCTCTGGGATATCAGTACGGGAAAAGCGCTCGTCGACGTCCCGGACGCGATCGGATGGGCGCTCGCCCCGAACGGTTCGCAACTGATCACGGCAACCGGCGACGAAAAACGAACCCCGGCACAAACCGTCGTCACGTTCTGGGACACGTTGACGGGCCGCAAAGTCCGTGAAACAAAGGGGGCGGACGTCGGCGACGATTTCATCTTTTATCCGGACGGTAATCGCATCCTCGCCAAACGGGGGGATGCCCCCTTCAACTGGGTGGCGAGAACCGGTAAAGAGGCGGGTATTTTTCGCAACATGAAATACGATGTCTGGACCTCGACGATCGCCCCCGGCGGCAAACTCCTCCTGACGGGGACCGGCGACGGCAGCGCGATTCTTTGGAACCTCTTGAAAGACGCCCCGGAAACGAATTTCGGCGGGCACGGCGGCGCAGTGATTTCCACCGCGATCAGTCCCGACGGCAAATATGTCCTGACCGGCTCGACCGACAAAACGGCGGTCCTTTGGAACGCGGAAGACGGCAAGCAGATCAAGAAACTGACCGCCGGCGAAGGTCCGATCGTCGGTGTCGGTTTTACCGCCGACGGAAAACTCATGATGGCCGGCTCCGAAGACGGAACCGTCACGTTTCACGCCATGTAATCGTTACGTTAACAACAAAGAATCAACTGAAGATCATTTATGCGCAACATTGCTTCGATGGTCGTGCTGATGTGCTGTTCCACGTTTCTCGTTGCGGAGGAATTCGCGCCGCCGTTTCCGTTCGTCGTTTCGTACGACGCTCCGAAAAACGCGGTGAACGTCTCCTCGCTGCTCGACGCCCCCGCCGGAAAACACGGGTTCGTTCGAGTCAAGGATGGAAAATTCGTAACGGATGCCGGAGAAATTCGTTTTTGGGCGACCAACCTTTCCGGCGGCGCGAACTTTCCCGAAAAAGGATCCGCCGACAAACTCGCCGACCGGTTGGCTCGGTTCGGCTTCAACGGCGTACGGCTCCACTGGATGGACGGCGGCAACTATTTCTGGGGTAAAAATCCGACGTCGCTCCGAAAAATCGATCCGGAAGCGCTCGACAAACTCGATTATCTTGTCGCGGCGCTGAAAAAACGGGGGATTTACGTCAATGTGAACCTGCACGTCGCCCGTTGGCTCGACGATCGTGACGGCTTTCCCCATCGGGATAAACGTCCGAAATATGACAAAGGGGTCGACAACTTCGATCCGCGAATGATCGAACTCCAAAAGGAATACGCCCGGGATCTGCTGACGCACAAAAATCCGTACACCGGCCTGTCGCTCGCCGAAGACCCTGCCGTGGCGATGGTCGAAATCAATAACGAAAATTCCGTCGTGATCGAATGGGCCAACGGCAACCTCGACGATCTTCCCGATCCGTATGGGACCGAATTCCGCAAACAATGGAACGATTGGCTCAAGAGGAAATATGAATCGACCGCCGAAATGCTCACCGCATGGAACTGCAAAAATTATCCGCTCGGCGACGAAATCATCCCCGGCGGCGATTTCACGAAACCGATCGACATCGACGGCAAAACCTGGTTTTTCCAACTCGACGACAAAGAACAGGCAACCGCGACGGTCATTCCGGACGAAAAACTGCTCCGGCTCGACGTCAAACGAAACGGCAAAGTCGCCTGGACGCCGCAGCTCATGGTTCACAATTTTCAAATCAAAAAAGATCATCCGTACACGCTGTCGTTCAAGATTCGCGGCAACAAGCCGATCTTCCTGAACGCTTATGTTGCAATGGACGCTGCGCCGTGGTCCATTCTCGGTATGCACACCCGATTTCAGGTCACGAAAGAGTGGAAAACGTACAAATTCCAGTTTTTCGCGACGGAAAGTTTCGAGAAAACCCGATTCACCTTCACGGGCTGGAAACCGGGGACCTACGAACTCGCCGAGATGACGTTGCGGCCCGGCGGCAACTTCGGGCTTGCCGAAGACGCCAAACTCGAAAACGGAACGGTTCCAACGCTGAAAAAAGACGAAATGCAACTCTCCGAGGAATTCCGTCGCGATTTCTGGGCGTTCCTCGTGGATCTCGAATGGAATTATTGGCCCGAAATGTCGCGGTTCCTCAAGGATGAGTTGAAAGTCAAAGCCCCGATTTCCGGAACGCAATTGTATTACGGCTCGAAACACGTCCAAGCCGCTTTGGATTATTGTGACGACCACGCATATTGGAACCATCCGTCCTGGCCGAACAAGGCGTGGGACAACAACGATTGGTTTATTCGTAACAGAGCTTTGGCCGACTGCGCGGACAAGGATATTTTCACGCGGCTCGGCACCCGTCGTGTCGCCGGAAAGCCGCACACGATCAGCGAGTACAACCATCCGGTTCCGAACCAATACGCCGCCGAGGGGCTCCCGATGATCTGCGCGTTCTCCCGGTTCCAGGGGTGGGACGGCATCTTTCAGTACACTTATGTCCACCAACCGAACGAGGAACCGGACAAACTCACCGGATACTTCGACATGATCCAACAGGTCGGGCAACTCGTTCACTCCCCGGCCTGCGCGAATATTCTGTTGCGCGGCGACGTTTCTCCAGCGAAGCAAACGATTTACGGCAAGATGAGCCGCAACGAGGAACTCGACGCCTTCCTCAAAGCCCGGTCACCGCGACAGATCGATTTCGAGTCGATCGGACTCGATCCCCGGTTGACGTTGCTGCATGGAACGGCACTCGACCTTTCCGAATTGCACCGTTCCCAATGGGTTCCAACGGCGATTCCCGCCGATCAAAAAGTCTTCGTCAGCGATACCGGCGAATTGACGTGGAACATGGAACGGGACGGCAAAGGATATTTCGTACTTAAAACGCCGAAAACGAAAGTCTTCACCGGTTTCGTCAAGGACGGTTTTGTCGATCTCGGCGACGGCGTACAACTCACGATCGGCAAAACACGGCTCGGTTGGGCGACCGTGACGCTCACGGAAGTCGCTCCGAAGCGTTGGCTTCTTGCGGCGAGCGGCTTCATGGAGAACACCGGAATGAAATTCGAAAAGTATTCCGACAAACCCGATCAAGCCGACCGAATGACGCTGCACAAGAATTGGGGAACCGGTCCCGTCCTCTGTGAGGGGATTCCGTTGACTCTTGCCGTTCCAATCGTCGTCAGCGGCAAATCTCGTGCTTATGCCTTGGATTCATCCGGAAATCGTACGAAAGAACTCGGCGTGGAGTACACGAACTCCGGGTATACGACCATCACCTGCGGCCCGCAAGACAAGACGTTGTGGTACGAAATCGTCGGTGAATAATTTCCGGCTCGTACCGTTAACTCGCCGAACCCCGTTCGGCGGCTAAAAGAAAACGATGAAACATTCGATCATTATTGCCGTTGTATTTTTTGTCGCGGGAACGGTTGCCGTCGCCCAAACGACGGTTTTTCCGGCGGAGATTTCGCCGGACCGGGTTCCGCCGGGCGCCCGGATGAAAATAACGTACCATTTCGAAGCCGGGAAACCGTATCCGGTCGACAACTCCGTGTTCGTTCATATTCGGGACGAAAAAGGGAACATGCTCGCCCAAGCCGATCACTCGCCGGGAATCGCGACCGGTTCCCCCGGATGGAACGGAAAAATCGCGTATACCACGGAATACATCGTGCCGTCCGAGGTCAAGGGGAAAACACCGAACGGGACATATCGGCTTGTTGTCGGACTCTACCACGCCGACGCCAAGAAAAACTGGATCAACGAACCGATCACCGCCGGACCGGGAGCGACGCAACAGAGCCCGACAAGTTGCATCGTCGGTTCGTTCATGGTCGATCCCGACGCCCCGATGCCTCCAGCCGATACGGAAAAACCGCCGACGCTTAATCGTAACGGAATGAAACTCGTGTTCGACGAAGACTTTTCGAAACCGCTCGACGTTTCGCCGTGGGGACCGGGAACTCGTTGGATCGCCCACACTCCGTGGGCCGGCGATTACGGCGACGCCCGATTCATGGACCCGCAAGACGGATTTCCGTTCACGATCAACGACGGGGTCCTTCGAATCGAAGCGAAAAAGTCCGACGATTTCGTCGCCAAGGATCAATACAAGCGACCCTGGGCGGCGGGGCTCCTCTCGTCATGCGATCCGAAGGGGAACGGTTTTTCGTTACAGTACGGATATTTCGAGGCCCGCATGAAAATGCCGCCGGGGCCCGGCGTCTGGCCGGCGTTCTGGCTCGCTTCCGCTTATGATCGGACGAACAAGGAAAACGGCAAAGACGGTTCCATTGAAATCGATACGGTCGAGTATTACGGACATTTCCCGAATTCGTACCGAATCGCGCTGCACGTCTGGGAACCGCGACCGCACCGGGGATTCGGAGCAGGAATCACGACGAAGCCGAACGAACCGCCGACCGGCTTTCACGATTACGGCGTTCTCGTCGCCAAGGATTTCGTGACGTTTTATTTCGACGGCGTCGAAGTCGCCAAGCGGCCGACGCCGAACGAGCACACGAAACCGCTGATGCTCCTCGTCAATCTCGCGCTTGGCAGCGGATATTCCGTCGAAAAGACGCCGAATCCGTCCGTGCTGGAAGTCGACCATGTCCGTGCCTATGCCGTCGAATGAACGCAAAAAACCGTGACACGGTGGTCGATCCGTAAATCGCTCCGTTTCACGAAGCGAAAAGACTTTGGAATCGCGTGTCCCGAAAGAGTTCGTCTTCCTTTGTCGGCGTCATCTCAAGCAGTTTCTCGATCAAGTCGTCCGGCGCGACCCCTTCGCTTTCGGCGAGGAAGCTCATCACGAGCCGATGTCGCAACACCGGCTTGGCGAGCGCTTGAATGTCCTCGCAGATCACATGGGTCCGACCGTTCAGCAAGGCTCGCGCTTTGCTGCCGAGAATCAAAAACTGGACGGCTCGCGGACCGGCCCCCCAAGCGATGTATTGCTTGACGAGATCGGGAATTCCCTTCCGTTGATCGACACGGGTTTGTCGAACAAGGGCGAGAGCGTACCGCATGACGTGGTCGCTGGCGGGAACCTGCCGAACGATTTTCTGCAACTCGGTGATTTCCGCCGCCGAAAGAACCGATTGAATATTGTCCGATTCCGTCGCCGTGGTTTTGCGGACGACTTCGAATTCCTCGTCGAAGCTCGGGTATTTGACGAACACCTTGAACATGAACCGGTCCTGCTGCGCTTCGGGGAGCGGATAGGTTCCCTCCTGTTCGATCGGGTTCTGCGTGGCGAGCACGAAGAACGGTTCCGGGAGCGTGTGCCGATTGCGACCGACGGTCACACGGTGCTCCTGCATCGCTTCCAAGAGGGCGGACTGCGTTTTCGGCGGCGTGCGGTTGATTTCGTCGGCGAGAATCATGTTCGCGAAGAGGGGCCCTTCGAGAAACCGGTAATCCCGGGTTCCGGTATTGCGATCCTCCTCAATGATGTCGATTCCCGTGATGTCGGCGGGCATCAAGTCCGGCGTGAACTGGATTCGGCTGAATTTCAGGTCCAGCGTCCGCGCCAACGTGCTGACCATCAACGTCTTCGCCAAGCCGGGAACCCCCTCCAAGAGGCAATGCCCGCGGCAAAAGACCGAAATGAGAAGCTCTTCGATGACGTCGGTTTGGCCGACGATCACTTGAGCGAGCTGTTCGAGGATTTGCTCCTTGGCGTGAAGGAGTTTGCCGATAATCGCGTCGTCGGACATGGTTAAGGAAGTTTTTGAAATGGTGTCAATGAAACGGTCGGTACGGTAACCGAGTTCGGATTCGCTCATTATACACCGCTTGCCGAACCCGCTCAAGCAGGCGACGACATTCGATGGCAGGCTTGATTTTACCCGATCGTTCCCCTAGAATAAAAGCAAAATGCACTCAATTCGCGCTGCGCGGCAAAACGCAAGCGTTGGCGAACCGAATGTGAAACCCTCCACCACCCCCGTTGGAATCATGCCGTACAAAATTTTTGGTGTTCTCTTTTCACTTTTTTCAATCTCCATGGCCGTTGCGGCGGAAATTCCCGACTCTGTCGTTACGAAGTCGCCGGACGGGAAAATCACGTTGACCGTCTCCGTCAACCCGGAATTGAATTATTCCGTGCAGTACGACGGCAAGCAAATCATCGCCGCGTCAAAACTCGGCCTCAAATTCAAAGACGCCGCCCCGTTCGGCGGGTTTGATATCACGAACATTCAGGGCTGGCTGCGCAACAGCCGCTGGAACGATCCATGGGGACGCCAGCGGGAAATCGAAGACATGTATTGGGAGAATACCATTTCGTTAACCGAAAAGAAATCGCCGAACCGAACGCTGAAAATTCAGTGTCGTGTCTACAACGACGGCGTTGCCATTCGATACCTGATCGACGAAAAGACCGTTGCCCCAAAGGATTACACGCTCGAACAGGATTTGACCGAATACAATTTCGTCGGCAATCCGACCGCTTGGGCGACGCTCCACAAAGGATTCAAAACGAGTCAGGAAGAATTCTTCCCGAAGACGACGCTCAAGGAAATCAAGTCGGATGCCGTGATTGGCTGTCCGCTGGTCGTTCAAGCGTTGCCGGAAGGGCCGTATGTCGCCCTTGCCGAAGCGGACGTCAAAACATGGGGCGGGCAGTTCTTCAAAGTAGAGAACGGCAACATCAAATCCGCCGTCGCTCCCCGGAACGACGGCAACGGCTTGGCGAAGTCCCAAGCTCCCGACGCTTCGCCGTGGAGACTCTTGATCATCGCTCCGAAAGCGATCAATCTCGTCGACCAAACGATTTTGATGAACGTCAGCACGCCGCGTGATTCCAAGACCGATTGGTCGTGGGTCAAGCCGGGGAACGCTTCCTGGGATTGGTGGAGCGGCAGCAATCTGGTGATGAATACCGAAACGATCAAAGGGTTCATCGACTTTGCCTCCGAAATGGGGTGGGAGTACACGTTCGTCGACGATCCGTGGTACAACGGCGACACGAAAAAAATGGGGGACAAATCGAACAGCGTTCTCAAGCCGTTCGACAAAATCGATATGGACGCAGTCCTGAAACACGCCAAAGCGAAGAACGTCCGAATATTCCTCTGGTTGAATTGGCTCGACATCGACCGGCAGATGGACGAAGCGTTCGCCCTGTACGAAAAATGGGGGATCGCCGGCGTGAAGATCGACTTCATGGACCGCGAAGATCAGGAAATGATCGAATGGTACGACATGACGGTCAAGAAAGCGGCGAAACACAAATTGCTGGTCGACTTCCACGGAGCCCTCAAACCGAACGGATATCGTCGCGCCAATCCGAACTTGATCACCCGGGAAGGAATTCGCGGCAACGAGTACAATAAATGGTCGAAGCTCACGCCGCAGCACTATTGCGCATTGCCGTACACACGGCTCATGCTCGGTCCCGGCGACTTCACACCGGGAGCGTTTTTGAACCGATATTACGACGGTCCGCTCGTCGAAGGATTCAAGACTGCCCAAGGTATCGGAACCCGCGCTCATGAATTGGCGACCTGTTTGGTTTACGACTCGCCGATCCGTTGTCTCTGCGACGCTCCCGAAGTTTATCGTGGACAGCCGGGACTCGAATCCTTCCGGGGCTTGCCGTGCGTTTGGGACGAAAGTCGCGGCGTCGAAGGGGAGATCGGCGAGTATTTCAGCCTGATTCGCCGGAGCGGAAACGATTGGTATTACGGAGCGATCACCGACGACAAACCGCGAACGCTGACGCTGAAGCTTGACTTCCTCGACAGCGGCAACTACGAAGCGACGATCTACGCCGACACGCCGGAGACCGAAAAGGACGCCCGCAAGATTTCCATCACGAAAAAGAGTGTTCGTGCAACGGATTCGCTGGAAGTCAAGATGGGCCGCGAAGGTGGTCAAACAGTCGTTTTCAAGAAACTCGCGGAGTGATTTCAAACCAACCCCAAGTGTCAGCGCGGGGTGATAATCATTGCATTAAAACCATGGAAGACGACTTGAAATACATGCGGCGGGCCTTGGAGCTTGCGAAACAAGGAGAAGGGTTCGTCGAGCCGAATCCGATGGTCGGATGTGTGATCGTCCGCGACGGTTGCGTGGTCGGTGAAGGTTACCACCGGATGCACGGCGGCCCCCATGCGGAAATCGAAGCCATTCGTAACGCAGGAAGCCAAACGACCGGCGCGACCTGTTATGTAACCCTTGAACCGTGCTCCCATTACGGCAAAACGCCCCCCTGTGCCGAGGCGGTCAAGGATGCCGGCTTCCAACGGATCGTCGTGGCGATGCGGGATCCGAATCCGCTCGTCGCCGGTCGCGGTCTCCAACTCCTCATGGGCGCCGACATGGTCGTCGACGAAGGGGTGCTGGAGGAAGAAGCAAGAACGCTCAACGCTCCGTATCTGATGCGTTGGGAGAAGAAGCGACCGTGGATCATTGCGAAATGGGCGATGACGCTCGACGGACGCCTCGCCTCTCGAACCGGCAGCAGCCAATGGATTTCCGGCAAGGAATCACGCGAAATCGTACACCGGCTGCGGAGCCGGATGGACGCGATTATGGTCGGGAGCGGAACCACCCTCCAAGATGATCCGTTGCTGACGGTGCGACTCCCGTCGGAGGAACGATCCCCGAGAATACCGCTCCGCATCGTGCTCGACTCCGCCGGTCTGACGCCGTTGGAGAGCCAGCTCGTCAAAACGGCAAAAGATTTTCCGGTCCTGCTCGTCGTCGGTCCGGAAGCGCCCCCCGACCGTTTGAAAGCGTTCGAAAATGCCGGGTGCGACATCCTGCGGTTGCCGCAATCGACCGTGGAAGAAAAAAACGACCGGCAGCGGGATTTTCGTAACGGAGGTCCCGTTCGCCCCGGTTTTCACGATCGGCGAAATTCGCGGACGCCGAGTCGTTCGGAATTGGCGTATCGGGAACGACTTAAGTCGCTTTTCGACGATCTCCTCCAACGGAATGTCACGAACCTTTTCGTGGAGGGGGGCTCCCGCTTGTTCGGAACCCTTTTCGACATGCAGGCGATCGACGAAGTTCACGTTTTTATCGCACCGAAATTGATCGGCGGCGACGCGGCGACGGCCGCTTTCGGCGGCATCGGCATTGCCGACATGGTGTTTCCCGCGAAACTCGACGTCCCGGAAATCCGAATCGTCCGGAAAGACGTTTACATTCACGGCCGTGTCCGGTATCCGGAATAAACGTTGCGAAATTTACGACGGTGGTTCGTCGAATCGAGAGCCGGACGAACCTGCGTCCGGTCAAATAATGAACATTTCGTTTAGCCCGCGAACCGAAGGTTCCGGTGTTTCGGCGAAAGCCTGGCCCATCAACCGCCCAAACACATCCAGAGGGCGGCCATCCGGACGGCGACGCCGTTGGTGACTTGGTCGAGAATCGCCGAATGGGAACCGTCGGCGACTTCAGGAGTGATTTCCAGACCGCGATTGATTGGGCCCGGTGCGACGATCAACACGTTCTCTTTCGTCTTCGCCAAGCGGTCGGCGTCCATTCCGTACAGGTGGGCGTATTCGCGTGTCGACGGAAACGGCCGGACGACTTGCCGCTCGAATTGAATGCGCAACAGATTGAACACGTCGACCCGATCGAGAATCGCGTCAAGCGAATGCGACGTTTCGACGCCGAATTTTTCCCATTGTTTCGAAACGAGCGTCGACGGACCGCAAACGATCACATGGGCGCCGAGCTTTTGGAGTCCCCAGATATTCGACCGCGCCGTTCGGCTGTGGGCGATGTCGCCGACCAGCGCAACGGTTAATCCTTTGATCCGTTCGAACCGTTGCCGGATCGTCAGGATGTCGAGCAGCGCCTGTGTCGGATGTTCGTGGGGGCCGTCTCCGGCGTTCAACACGGAGCACCGCAATTTTTCGGACAGTAATTTCGCGGAGCCCGGACACGAATGCCGCACGATCACGGCGTCGACTCCCATCGCTTCGATGTTCTTCGCCGTATCGATGATCGTTTCCCCTTTCGACAAGCTGCTCGTCGTCGCGGAAAATTCGACGACGTCCGCTCCGAGCCGCCGCGCCGCCAAGGCAAAACTCACACGGGTCCGGGTCGAGTTCTCGAAAAAAAGGTTCACGCAGGTCTTTCCCGCCAAGAGCGGAATCTTGCGGTCCTCTTGCGATAAAACGGTACGAAAACGCTCCGCCTGGTCGAGCAGGAGATTGATTTCCTCGGCACCGAGCTCCTCCAGTCCGAGCAGATGGCGGCGTTGCCAACCGGTCGGAACGGTTCCCCATGTTTGTTTGTCGAGCATCTTGGAAAGTATCTTCCGTCAAGGGAAGAGTTTCAATCATTTGTTGAGTTTCCGACCGCTGAAGCGTCTACTTCCCTATTTTAATGGAATTTCAGGGGGAGTAAAGGCGACAACCGAACGATGAAAAAAACGTCTCTTTTCAATCTTGAGGCCGTTGCAGGATTTGCCGACGGAGCATCTCCAACAACTCCCCGCCTTGCTCCGGCGACATGGTTTGCGTATCGTAATGGAGCGCTACCGTCATGGAACCGGCGTAAGTCGCAACTCCGAAGGCCACCGCCGTCCAAGCGCGAATCGGCGGAACGGCATCGACTTGAAGGAGCGTCGAATCGCCGAGTTTTATTCGACCATCACTCTGGCGGAAGGGACTGTCGGCAAAAAGTTTGCCTACGTTGGAAAAGATGCATGTCGTCCAAACGCGACGTTTACGATGGACCGCTGCCGGAAGCAATCCCGGGACCAGCTTGCTGAGTCGAATCGTTCCGACGAATTTACCACCGACGTCGAATTTTTTGTTCGATTTCATCTCGCGCTGGATGCCGTGCAATAATTGTTCCGGCGTTTCGGTTCCCCGAAGTTTGCGGTCCACGAACAGCATGCCGACGTTGTTCGCGACATGGTGCTGCCCGGATGAATCGGTGCGCAAATTCACCGGAACCGTCAACCGGATGTTCCGCTCCGCGTGTTTGGGAAAGTGCTTGTCACGAAAACGTCCGAGGGCGAGAAACGTGTCCCGGATCAACCAATCATTCAGGGTAACGCCTTCACTCTTGGCGGCGGCCTGGAGTTTTTTCGTTTCGTCGACGTCAAGGGTGAAGGAAAGAATCGCCGGGAAGGATTCCGGCAGCGTTTTGTGGAACCGCTCCATGTCCATCGGAACCAGCGACGTCGGCGTTACGATATAGGACCGAACGACCGCCCCGATACCGACGATCCACGACGGAATGAATCCGAGGAACGAACCGATCCATGATCGTTGACGGCAACGGACGGCGCGACGACGGAGCGTCGCCGGATCCGGCGGTGGCAACACGGAAGCGTCCGCGACTCCGGTTTCCACGGCGTAAAACCGAAGGAAATCGTCGATCAATTGGAGCAGCCCGATTCCGTCACATGCCGCGTGATGTTCTTGAAACATCAATTCCGTAACGACGCGGTCCGGTAATTGTCGGACGATAAAGTGGAGCCGGACGCCCGGCTCTTCCGACAGGACGATGCGAGCGACGTGGGGGAGACGTTCTGTTTCTTCCGTTTCAAAAACGTGAAATCGCGGCTTCACGTCCGTTTTTGTCCAATAATACCGTTCACGTCCCCGCTTGACGACGACGGAACGGAGCAGGGGATGCCGCGATGTCGCTTGTTCGAACGCTTTTTCGGCGAGGGCGGCATCGAGTTTCCCCGAAAAGCGCAACCGAATGAAACAGGCCATCGGATATGTTTCCCGATCGTCCAAATACATGTATTCTTCAAACGGAAGCAACGGCAAATCGTCGGGTTTCATGGATGGTCATCCGCAAGTCGACGGGTTAATTCAAAATCGTTTCGAACCGGTTTTTTCGCAGCTCGCCGCCGAGCTGCGGATAGAGTGTTCGAAGCCAATCGAGTTCTTTCTTCGCTTCTTCCGTTTTTCCCGCTTTGAGCAGGACGCGGAGAATCATTTCACGGGCATTCCACCATATTTCGGATTCCTTCGGCGACTCCACGGCGATCTGCTTCCAGATGTCGAGCGACTTGCCGATCGCCGCCGATTGGTTCTGCCGCATCAGGATGTCCGCAAGCGTTTCCCATGATTCATAATCGGTACGATTTTTGGGCGCCTCCAAATGTTTCGCAAGGAGATTGATCGCTCCCTGGACGTCCCCCGTATCGGCAAGGACGCGGGCTTTCGTCAGGAGGAGATTGCGTTGTTCGGCCGGGGAGAGCGTCGAAGAATTACCGTCCAGTTTTTCGAGAACCGCCGCCGCTTCGGTTTGGCGTCCTTGTTCGGTCAGCGCGGAAACGAGGTTGGCGAGCGCCTTCGCTTTCTCGGTGGTTGGGAGATCGGCACGGCGTTCGAGAAGCGTTTTCATGAGCCGCTCCGCGTTTTTCGGCGCATCGGCGTTTTTATCGGACAGAAAAGCTTTGTTCCAATATTCGGCGGCGAGCAAAGCGGAACGAACATCGGCGTCGTTCCACGAAACGGTCGGCGAGATCCGTTTCTCGAACCAAGCGGCAGCTTTGGAATCGCTCCGTTCTTTTTGCAACAACAAACACCGTCCCGCAGCATTGACGGCATCGGCGCCGACGGTCGAAGCGTTCGGAATTCTTTCAAGAACGTCCAAGGCGGCGTCGGGACGGCGCTTTTGTTCGAAAATCAAGGCGGATCGCAGGAGCAGCGGCGGAACCTTTTCCGATGTCGGCCATGTCCGGACGTGTTCGGTGAGGATCTCGACATATTTTTCCAACGATAATTCCTTGCCGACGAATTCGGAAACGTCGTCGATCGCCTTCAGGTGCAATTCCGACGATTCGGGGCGACTGGAAAAACGGGTCGCAAGTTTCCGAAGGGCGTCGACGGTACGCAACCGGAACGTCGCTTTTTCCGTTTCGGAAACGTCCGGCGTTCGATCGAGTTTCCTGGCAACCCCGTCGAGCACGGCGACCGCCGCAAGGCCGAATTTGAACGCGGCCTCTTTGTCGTCCGACGCTTCGGCGGCGACGCTTGCCTTGTCGTAAAGTTGGACCGCTTCGGAAAATTTCCCGTTTCGAAATTGTTCTTCGGCAAGCATTTGAAGGATTTCGGCGTTTTCACCGTCGGACGGCACGGTCGACGCACTCCTTGCGGAAGTCAACGCCTGTCGGGCGCGACGTCCCCAATACGGTCCGCTTTGCCGTTCGATCCGGCGGACGAGTTCGAGCATCTTGTCGCGGTTCGCAGAATTATTGTTGCGCCGATCGATTTCGAGGAAGAGTTCCAACCGGGCGATATCGTAATCGGGATGCAACGCGGTGTCGGGCCGGTCCTGCGAAAATTCACGGAGCGCTCCTTCGGTGTCGCCGACGGCGAGGCAAGTTCGCAGTTGTTCCGTCGACGCCCGATATCGGATTTCCGGGCTTAAATTCTTGTTCCGGAGAGTGTCGAGCGTCGCCTGGGCCTTGGCGGCATCGCCGACGGTTCGGTAACAGGTCGCAAGTTCTATTTGCGCACGATAAACAACGTCGTCGTCGACGGGAAGACCGGCAACGTCCGAAAGTATGTCGATCGCCGTGTTGAAACTGATGATACGATCGTCGCCGGCCGGATACGTCAAAGCGAACGATTCCTGGGCGAGCCCCCACTGGAACCGGACGCCGCGAACCAGGGCGAGCGTTTTTCGTTCGAAATCCTGGTCGACGTTCCGCGAGGTTCGCCGGCGCAGTTCGTTCAACGCTTCGAAACAGCTCTTGAATTGGTCGATGGCATCAAGGATCGATTTTCGTGCATGATGAACGACGGCGTCCCGTTCGGCAGGCGAAGCGATCGTCGATTCGAGTCTTGCGACATCGCCGAATGAAAACGTCGCTATGGCAAACTGGAATCGGAGCGTGAGGCGTGCCAACGTCCGGGTCGGATCGGCTCCGTCGTCGACCGGCCCGAGGAATTGCTCGTCGAGATTTTTCAGCCGCTCACGGAGTTCCTTCCGTTTGCCCGGTTCCGCCTGGATTGCCTGCTGCGTGAGCGTCCGAACATATTCGACGGCGAGCGGATATTTTTCCGTTCCGGTAATTTTGTCGATCCTGTCACTGAAGAAAAGAGTCGCCGACTCGAAAAGTCCGTACCTCGCCAAGCCGTCGAGAAACCGAACGTCGGAACTTTCCGCGAAGATCGGAGCGGCGGACGACAACACGCAGAACAGGATTGCGCAACGGATTGAATTCACGGGTATTCAACGGTTCACTCCGCCGTGGTGAACGAGTAGGGAAGTTTCGGAGCGGGAACGCCGTACACGCTGGCGAAGCCGATGTACGGCGGGAAGTTGATCAAGTGTTCGTATTTCTTGCCGGGCTCCAGCTTGACGGGACGCACGCAGGTCCGGCGGTCTTCGGTCCAAAACGTCGCTTTGTCGGGATCGGCGGGCGTTCCGGTGTCCCCTTTGGTTGCGAACGAAAACCCTTCGTCCATCGGAATATCGAACGTAATCCGAATTTCGGCGGTTTTCGGGTCGACGTTTTTGTCGCCGTTTTTCGGCGTTACGGAAACGATCTTCGGAGCACGCTTCGGATCGACCGGTTTCCCTTTGTCGTCCACGATCGGTCGACCGAGGAGCTCGATTCGTTTGGCGTATTCCTTTTTCATCTTTTCCCGCTTCTCCTTGTCGACGGCGGCGGGCCCTGTTGCAAAGGCGTAGTACAACTTGTCGGCGGCGACACCGTTTTCGCCACGAAAACCGATGAACGGCGGAAAGTTGATCAGGTGTTCGTATTTCTTGCCGGGTTCGAGCAGCACCGGTTTGACGCAAACCTTCTTGTTCGTCGACCAGAACGGCTTTTCATTGTCCGGATCGGCGGGGGTTCCCGTGTCTCCCCGGGTCGCAAAGGCGAAGCCTTCCCCCATCGGCATGTCGAACTCGACGATCACGAACGGAACCGAAGCGTCGACGCCGGTCGCACCGTTCTTCGGGAAGATGGAGATGATTTTCGGAGCACGATTCGGGTCGGCGTCCGATTTTTCTTTTTCGTTGCGCTGAGCGGCATCCAGGGAAACGGACAGGAGCAAGACGATCAACAATACGATTGCCGGGGGAAAGCGATACACCGTGATTCTCCTTGTTTTTATTTTCCTTCAATCTTGACGTTATCGAGACTTAAACCGTTGCGGCCGGAGATTCGGGCGGAGACGCGGACCGATTCGCCGGGAACGAGGTCGAACTCCTCGACAAGCGGAAGGATTCCGGCGTTGATCGGCAGCGGCCGCGTCGACCTGAAATGTCGTAACACAATCGCACCGCGGTCCGGCGTCTTTTCGTCGAACACGAATTTACCGTCGAGCAACACCTGCTGTCCGACGAGTCCCGCCGCCTGGAGAAAACCGTCGACCAGCGGAAGTCCCCCCTTTCCCGTTTTCGTGACAAGCGGCGTTCGGGGATTAGAGGTCGGTTCCGCCGACTTGATCGCCGTCAAACGATAAAGCGCCAATCCGGTTTCCGGATCGGTTCGGCGCAACGAAATCGCCTCGGCGGTGACGTCGACGTTGCTGTCGTAAAACAGTTTTGCCCGCCGTATCACGTTGCGGAACACGGGACTCCACGGGGCGTCAAGTTGCACCAAACCGCTTTCCGCCAGGATGTAAGCGACCGGCGTTTTTGTCGCAAAATCTTCGAGAGCGACACCGGTCAACGAAATCGGCTTGCGATCCTTATGTTCGACGTTGTTTGTTTCGAAAAAAAGCATCGGCTGCTCGTTCACGAGTTGAACGTCGGGATGGAGCAACGTGTAGCGCTCCGGCGGCGTAATCGCCGTGGGACCGCCGGAAAGAGTCAATTCGGGACGTTCGAAATACCGAAGATCGCCACGAACGACGACTTGGAGGTCCTTGTTTTCACGGAGCGCTTTTTCGAGTCGGACACGAAACTGCGGCGACCAGTCGACGGCGAAGAAGTTGCCTTTCGTTTTTTCGTAAAGTCCGTTTTCCTCGGCTCGACCCGTGTAGTCGGCCTTTTCGTAAATCTCGTCGACGTCGGACGTTCGGGACGGTTTGCCGTAACTCGGTTTCGACGGTTCCGATTGTTGAGCGGCAACGAATACTGTCGTCGACAAAATCGTCGCCGAAAAGATCAACCAGAGAAATATTCGTTCCATCAATCGATTTCCTTCCACAAGTGCCGGGATCCCGCGTCCCGGCACGCTCGCAAACACTACAGTGCGGGAATCGTTTCGTTTGCCGAAATCGTACCGAGCGCCCCCCAAACACCAAAGGGGCTTTCCCCCACCGGATCACCGGAAGTGATGTGAGTCGTCAGGTCGCCGCAATTGACCGTTTCGAAAATAAAATGCACCGAAGCATCGGCGAAGAGTGTATTGACACCGGTCGGATGACGACTCGTCGCACTCAACATCATCGGGCCGAATCCGGGGTTGCCGAGCAGGGAGTCCGTACGTGACGTACAGTTCGGCGAATTCGGCGGCTGGATCGTCTGGAAATACATGATTCCCGGACGACCGTCGGCGTAGTTGCCACCTCGAGGATTGGTCGACGGCGTTGGAACCGAAGTTCCTTTGGGAACGTCGGCAATACAATTCGATGGTTTGTTGTAGGAACCGGAAGCGTTCATGTGAGTGGCTGCAAGACGGTTCGATTCAAGTGTATTTTCAGCTGTTACCGTTTCAGAGAGAGCGACGGTATTGGAAGTGCCATCCGTAATTTTTGTGAAGGAGGAGCCATCAATACTTCGGACGCTATAGCCGAGATGCCCGGTTCCTCCCGGGAAAAAACCACGTGTCGAAATGGCACTTTCCGACAGATTATTGACCGCATCGCCGGCGGAACCGACGTAACTGCAACGCTGGCGTCCCGTTGTCGTTGTCGTGACACCGATGTAACGAGGCGCTCGAAAATTGGTATCCGACGGACAACCAAGGGTCGAACAATTGAGAACGTTGTATTCGGTGTGTCCTGTTGAATAACCGGCCCGGAAGTCCTGGGCGGAAATGGCCTCGTAGGCGGCAAGTTGTTCCATAAACGGAAGAAGTGGTACGATGTAGCTTGTTCCGCAATATGTTCCGTTCGTTCCACCGGGACGGTCCCAACCGGTTCGAGCCGGCGGGAAACTCTGGTAATTGTCGTGATAATTATGCAGCGCGACTCCGAGTTGTTTCAAGTTGTTGGTACACGACATTTTTCTGGCGGATTCGCGAGCCACCTGAACGGCTGGAAGCAATAAGGCAATCAATACGCCGATAATAGCGATCACGACCAGCAATTCAACCAACGTGAACGCGGCGTAACTTGCCCTCCTCCATTTGAGCGAACATTTGTTTTGCATGACAACCTCCGGAATGATGAAATAAAATTAATGAGGCGATTTTACCGAATTTACGAAATCATGGCGAGCTCCGCGGCAAAACGCAAGCGGCTGTTGTCCGGACACACGAAATTCATGGCAGTTTTCCCTGGCACGGTACGGACACCTTCGGTGTTCCGGCTAAACGGGCAACCCACAAAATTTGCTTTGGCGGTGTACTACGGTTGTTTTTTATAGTCGGCGATATTGATTTGCAGTTTGGAGCTCGATGAACTCAGCTTCCACTTGAGAGGTGTTTTTTCGGGATCGGATAAGTCGGCGGGAACTTTTCGGACGACGGCAAGCAATTGCTTGGCTCGCTCTTCGTCGTACGCCTTTTGTTGGTCGAACGACATCGCGGAAATCTCGCTTGCGGATTTGGTCGGAACCGTGATTTGCTCCACCAAGGTCAACGTGAAATCAGATGCCGGAGCACCTGCTTGTTGATATCCGCCCAACGTGGTGATGATTGCCGCGATTCCCGAGTTGTCGGTTCGCCCGGAACAGACGACGCTGTTGATGGACGGTGTTGGTGAAAGAACAACACTCACATTGGCCAGTGGTGTCGATCCGTCAACGACTTCCACTGTGGCGGGGAGCAGGTCGGGGAATCCCGCCGGACGCCCTCCACAACCGATCACGGAGACCATGACGGCAAGAGAAACAAACAGTCCAAGGAATTGACGAGTTTCAGCGATTCTCATGGTTCAATGACAAGTTGGAGTTACTCTTGGGCGGCGTCTTCGTCTTCGGAGAACCGTTTGCGAATCGCGACGAACTGCTCTTCCCGGGCGAGGAACGACTCGACGACGTCCGGATCGAAATGGGTGCCGCTCCCCTCGACGATGACGGATTTCGCCGAATCGTGAGTGAACGCCTGTTTGTAGACCCGTTTCGAAATCAACGCATCGTACACGTCGGCCAAGGCGATGATCCGGCCGCAAAGAGGAATATCGTAACCCTTCAAACGGTTCGGATAGCCGGTTCCGTCGAACCGTTCGTGATGCGTTGCGGCAATGTCCCGCGCCATTTTGAGGAACGAGACACCGGGGAATTTTTTCAACGCGGCGTCCAGCGTTTGCGAAGCGATCGTCGTGTGGGTCTTCATGATCTCGAATTCCTGAGGATCAAGACGTCCCGGTTTCAAGAGCACCGAGTCGGGGATGCCGACCTTGCCAATGTCGTGGAGCGGACTGGTCTGGAAAATCAAGCGGACGAACTCCGGATTGATGATCTCCCGGTATTTGTCGACGGTCGCCATCTGTTGCGACAACGTTCGGCAGTAATACTGGACCCGTTCAAGGTGGGCGCCGGTGTCGACGTCACGGGATTCCGCGAGTTTCGCCATGGCGAAGATCGCGACATCACGGGTTTCCAACGACAGGATCCGTTCGCCGGACCGGATGCGGGCCAGCACTTCGTCGGGACTGTACGGCTTGGCAACGAAATCGTCGGCGCCGGCGGAAAGTCCGAGGACCATTTCCTCGACCGAGTTATGCGACGTGAGCAGGAGAAAATAAATGTATCCGGGAAAATCTTCGGCACGGACCGCTCGACAGAATTCGATTCCGTTCATCACGGGCATTTCCCAATCGGAAATCACCATTCGGGCCGGATTTTTTTTGAGAATCTCGAGCGCTTCCTGACCGTTCATTGCGGTGAGGACTTCGTAGCCGGCGTTCATCAGGAGCCCTTTGAGGGCCATGAGGGCGAGCTTGCTGTCATCAACGATCAAAACTTGCATGAATTACCTCTTTATGGACAACACAACGACCGACGGGCGGATTTCCGGGGCGATTTTCAGAACAGAAAGATCGCCGAGGATTAACCGTTTCAGCCGATCGGTACTTTGGGCGGGTGCAAGAAAACTCTCCCTATTATAGGTTATCCGAATCGGATTCATAGAGTCCCTGAAAAAACCTCAGCGGATTAATATGGGATTTTCAAACATTCCCCGATTTCCAGGAGCGCTTACGATTCAGCGTCCCCTGGAGCACCGCATTGCAGATATTAACGTCGTCGACAACCTGGAAATCGTACATGCCGACGCAAATGAAGTCGGCACCCCCTTCGAAAGCGAATCGGAAACCGTCCTGCGGCTTGATCGCTCCGGCGGCGAGGACTTTGAACCCAATCCACGGTTCCGGTTGATCGGCCATGAAATCGATTGTTTCCTGCGGGTCGCGGCAGAAGACGTTGTCGTGTTCCGCTTGTCCCGGCTTGGCGGACCAATATTTCAGGTGGTGGAATGTTTTCATCCAAAAATCGGGCCGAATTCCTTTGGCGACGCACGCTTGGAGCGTCTCAAGCCGATGAGCCGCGATTCCGGCGGGAAGATCGTTTTTACGGACCAATTCGACGCTTTGGGCAAGCAGGTCGAATTTTTGCTCACGAACAAGTCGGTCGGCGACTTCCCCTTGGACGAGACATGCCGAAGCACCGTAATCGATCGATTTTTGCATGTTGGCGATCAGGGCCTCGTCGGTTTTTCCGCTGCAATTCGTGATGAATTGGATCGCACCTCCCGCTTTTTCCCAATACTCCTTGATCACGTCGCAGAGGGAGGGATTCATCAGGAATGTGTTCATGCCGCACGCCTCGCCGAGTTTGAGCGTCGCGAAAATTTTCTCTTTCGTGTGATACGCCTTGACGAGGTCGGACACGTAAATCAGGTCCCGGGCATGCGCGTAACCGCTGACGAGGTTGCCGCCGAGAAACATTCGGCTCAATTTGACGTCGCCGAGCTTCGCCATCGGAATTTTTTCCTTCAGGTCGGAGAGCTTCGACCAATTCGTGTCTTTTCGCGTCGGGCTGGAAAGGGCGTCGACTCCTTCGACTTCTTCGGCGAGCACCTTTTCTTCAATCGAACTTTTGCAGACGCCGGCAGCCGTCACCGCGACGCCTCCGAGGAGCAGATTGCCTAAAATTTCACGGCGAGTCGTTTTGTCGGTCATGGTGTTTCGATGAGTTATGGAAATGGTAAATCGGTTCGTCATCTCCGCGCAGGTAGGGGCCTGGACGAAAGAGGCGATTAACCGTTTGCATCCGTCAACAACGTGTGCAAGAGGGCAACAAAACTTGCTCTCTGGGTCCCCGCCTGCGCGGGGATGACGGCATCTTGCTTTTTTCTCGAATGTTATTGTGGAGGAACTATCATCTCATCGGGAATCCCCGATGGTGCTCTTGACGGAATATCCTTTCGAAATCCGGTTCTGGTAGGCGATGAACAACTCCGCGATGAATCCCATCGAGAGCAACTGTCCGCCGAACAAGAGCAGCGCAACGCTGTAAAGGACCGCCGGACGCTTGCCGATGTCGATTGGTTTGTTCAGGTCACAACACTCCAACATCGGCAGTTCGAGCCGCGAGAGCCCCCAGAAAAAGGCGAGCGCCAAAAGCACAAACGAGCCTATCGCCGCCGCCGTCAGCCCGATGGTTCCCATCAAATGCTGCGGTCGCTGACCGTAAGCGGTAAGGAACCACACTGTGAACAAATCGAGAAATCCCTTGACGAACCGCGTAAAACCGTATTTCGATTGCCCGAATTGCCGAGCCCGGTGTTCGACGACTTTTTCGCCGACCTTGAATCCACGGGCCGCCGCGAGAACCGGCACGAAACGGTGAAGTTCGCCGTAAAGCGTGACTTCGTCGAAGATTTCACGCCGGTAACACTTCATGCCGCAATTGTGATCGTGCAGTTTCACGCCGGTCATCCAACTGACCATTCCATTGAAAAACCGGGACGGAATCACTTTGTGCCAAGGATCGTGCCGAACCTGTTTCCAGCCGCTGACGACGTCGAGACCGGAATCCATGAGGGCGAGAAACTCCGGAATTTCTTTCGGGTCGTCTTGCAGGTCGGCGTCCATCGTCATGATCAGATCGCCGCGAGCCGCCTCGAAACCGGCGTTCAGGGCCGCCGCTTTGCCGAAATTGCGGCGAAAACGGATTCCCCGAACCCGGGAATCCGCCTGCGCAAGCTGTTCGACGATCTCCCAGGAACGGTCTTTCGAACCGTCGTCGATGAAAACGATCTCCAGATCGTAATGGTTCGTCTTCGCAACATCGGCGATCTCCCGATGAAGCTGAACGAGGCTCTCTTCTTCGTTGAAGAGCGGAATTACTATGGAAAGCTGCATGGTCGTTTCCGGGGCTGAAGCGGTGTTCTCTCCAAAATTTCCTCCATTATACATAAAAAATCGTCAAAGGTGTGCCGCCTTCGACGATTTTCAGAGCAGCCGTGAGCCAATTGCTGTCCATGGGCGGCAACCAGTCGGAAAACCCCGGCGAACATCCTACTCCCAAGTCAGCGAATTGATCGTCGTGAGAACAACAAAGTATCGTCATTCCCGCGCAGGCGATGACCTGGAGAGAAATCGTTCTAACCCGCTGCACAGGATGAAGTTGACGCGGTGCAACGGAATGGAAAATCCACCGTCCGGGTCCCCGTCTGCGCGGGGATGACGCACTTTATATCGTTAACGTTGTACTATGGATTCACCGCGTTGTCGCCGTATCCGAAATTTTTGATGACGTAATCGACGTCTTTGTCGCCGCGACCGGAGCAGTTGACGAGAATCGCGCCGACGTCCATTTGCTTGGCGAGTTTCATGCCGTAAGCGATGGCGTGGGCGCTTTCCAAGGCGGGAATGATCCCCTCGTATCGGGAGAGCTTGAAAAAAGCGTCGATCGTCTCCGCATCGGTGGCGCCGACGTACGTGACCCGTTTTTCGTCATGGAGCAAGGCGTGTTCCGGACCGACCGACTGGTAATCGAGTCCCGAGGCAATCGAATGGACCGGTGCCGGGGAACCGTCCTCTTGTTGCAGCGTATAGCTCTTGAACCCGTGGAGAATTCCCGGTTTTCCGTACGTCATCGTCGCCGCGTGTTCGCCGAGCTTGGTTCCCTTGCCGAGCGGCTCGACCCCGTAAAGCGGCACCGGATCGTTCAAGAAGCCGCTGAACATTCCCATGGCGTTACTCCCGCCGCCGACGCACGCCAGAACCGCGTCAGGGAGGTTGCCGGTCATCTCGATGAACTGCTGCCGGGCCTCGACGCCGACGACCATTTGGAAGTCGCGGACCATCATCGGAAATGGATGCGGCCCGACGACCGAACCGATGCAGTAAATGGCGTCCTTGTAATTCTTGAGATACGATTCGAACGCCGAATCGACCGCTTCCTTGAGCGTTTTCTGGCCGTGAGTGACGCAAACGACTTTCGCGCCGAGAATTTTCATGCGGGAAACGTTCGGAGCCTCTTTTTCGATGTCGACTTCTCCCATGTGCACTTCGCATTGCAAGCCGAAATGGGCCGCCGCCGTGGCGATGGCAACACCGTGCTGACCGGCACCGGTTTCGGCGATCAGCATCTTTTTCCCCATGAATTTGGCGAGAAGTCCTTCCCCCATGCAGTGGTTCAGTTTGTGGGCGCCCGTGTGGTTCAGATCCTCCCGTTTCAGGTAAATCTGGCTTCCACCGATGAGTCGGGAAAGACGCTCACAATGGTAAACCGGCGTCGGACGCCCCTGGAATTCCTTGCGGATGCGGCGTAATTCGTTGATGAACTGCGCCGAATGGCAGATCGTTTTGTAAGCGTGCGTAATCTCCTCGAACGCCGGAATGAGTTCGTCCGGAAGGAACGCGCCGCCGTAAGCTCCGAATTCGCCGTTTCGGTTCGGAAAATGTCGAAAATACGTTGTGTAGTCCATGGTTTTCTCCTTGATGGTGTACGGACGCAAGCGGTGTCGACGGCATAAAAAAAGACCGCAAACACAGAAACTGCGCTTGCGGCCTTGGGGATTTCAGACGAAATGCTCTTCAATCTCAACAAACGGAAGCCGAGCGCGACCGGTCACGCCAGCCTCGCCAGGAATCTTGCCGAAAATGGAGAACGAATGTTTGCATGGAGGATATTATCGGTTAATCGGATGGCGTGTCAAGAGGATATTTATAAAAATTCGGCAACATCGTCATCCCCGCGCAGGCGGGGACCCAGACGAAAAGCATTGCTGACCGTTTGCGTCCGTTAACAAGATGTACAAAAAACATTTGTCGTCGAATCTCCAGGTCCCCACCTGCGCGGGGATGACGGGTACGCTTATTTTTCGTACCCGTAATGTTCGAAATACCACGACCATCGGTCGGCGATTTTTTGTTTCAACTCGGGGGCCATTTCGAACTTGTTTTTTTTGTAATCTTTTTGGGACGCCGCGAACTTTTCCATTTCAGGCTTGACGTTTTCGAAGCCGTCCAAATCGATTTCCCGATACAGTTTCTCGATCGTTTCCATGGGCCTGGCGGTCAGCTCTTTGTAAGCGACTTCGCAATACTGTCCCGGTTTCAGGAGCGGGATGTCGGCGTCGAACGCTTCGTACATGTTGACGAGCGAACTGAAAATGTATTCTTCCATTCCCTCTTCGGTCGGGCGCTGGGCTCCTTCGTCACGGGCAAGCCGCATCCAGAGATTGTGCGTCGAGGGAAAGAGCGAATACGGGTTGCGGTGAATGTGCACGAATTTCGCGTCCGGGAACCGTTCCAGGATGGTCTTGATCCGTGCCGTGTGCGGCGGCGATTTGAGTACGAGTTGTTTCGGCGTCACATACGTCAACGCCTTGAGGAAGAATTCCATGCCGTCGAGCCATTCTTTTCGTTGCGCATCGGTCAAGGTGCGCATCGTGAGATAATCGACGTCGATTTTTTCCTTGTTTTGCGGGAAGATCAAATTTCTGTACGGCGACGGCAGGCCCATGGAGGTCATCGCGAACTCGTCTTCCTGCGGGCGATCGAACCCGGCTTCCATGTTGTCGATCGGCCGCTTCGTCGGCATGAAAAACGCGGCGAGCGGTCGCAGGGAATACCGGGACATGATGAAGTGTTCCGGGGCGAAACACGCATAAGTGTCCGAAAACGTGAACCGATCGTCGCGGATCATGTATTCGTGCAGCAACGTCGTGCCGGACCGCCAGTGCCCGAGGATGAAAATCGGCGGCCCGTTCAATTTCGTTTCGCGAATCCGTTTGCCGTAAACGAGTTTTTGTAACATAGCGAACGGCGAATTCATCGTGATCGCCAGGCCGGTGATGATCGCGGCCATTCCCCAGCGGACCGGCGCGACGCGGTAGTGGCCGCTCTTGAGGAGCTTCAGCCAGGCGCGCATCGTCATGCCGTCCCAGAAACGGGGATACCAAAAACGGTCTTTATAGCCGCCGACTTCGTGTTTCGTGATCGGTGTGGTCATGTGTCGAATAGTTCGGTTGTATGAAATGTTAATGAGCCGGGACTTGCGGTTCCGACCCTGATCGTTGAAGCTCACGGCTAAAAAGGTTCCAAAGCCGTTCTTTTTCCGTATCGGATATGTTGACGAAGCCGCCTCCCACATCGATGGTGTTGCCATGTAAATGCAAGTAAGTCAGGTTTTCCTTTTCGTTTTGTGTTTTATAGGCGATCATCAGGGTTGCTTCGGGAAAGGGTTCGGTCGCAAAATATGTTTGAATGCTTTTCCCGTTCAGGACCGAGCAAACCAACGCAATGCTCCGGGGATCGTCGAGTTTGAATTTTTTGGCGACTCTTGTGGAAGTATTTTCCGGATCTCTTTCGAAGACCGACACTTCGATGTGCTCGATGTTGGAGGGGATCGAAATCTCCTTCAGCAATGTTCGGTCCGCCGTCCGACTACCGCTCGGCAGCAAACATCCGCTTATTGTTACGGCAAAAATCAAGAGGATCGAAGGAATCGGTCGCATAAGTTGATCGTTTCGTTTTACTCGACCAGTCCGACGACGTGGGCGTCGATTTCGGCGATCAGTTCATCGGGGGAAATCTTGATTTGCAGGCCGCGCAAACCCGCGCTGACGTAAATCGTTTCGAAAAGGCGGCAACTTTCGTCGATGTACGTTGGGAATTTCTTCTTCATGCCGATCGGCGAACAGGCGCCGCGGATGTATCCGGTGGTCGGGAGGAGTTCCTTCATCGGGATCATGTCGCAACTTTTGTTGCCGGTGATTTTCGCCACCGTTTTCAGGTCCAGTTCCGCGTCGCCGGGAATAATGCAAACGAAAAATCCTGTTCGATCACCGTGGAGCACCAGCGTTTTGAACACCTGTTCGACCGGCTCCCCGAGTTGCGCGGCGACATGGACGGCGCTCAAGTCCGTTTCGTCGACTTCGTACGCAATCAGTTCGTACGGCCGCTTCGCTTTGTCGAGCAGCCGTGCGGCGTTCGTTTTGGTCGGTTTCATGGCGTATTTCAATTTTTCAAAATTTCGATCCGATGTACATAAACGTACTCAAGAACAAAATGAAGGCAGAATCAAGCAGTGCGGCGGACACATAAAGACGTGAACGTATCGGGTGTTTTTGAAACACGACAACCAGACTTGAAATCGCCCGCAATCCCATTGATATCGGGATGCAAAAAAACAATGTCGACAATACGATTCTGATCGGCGCGTCTCTGCCGGAACCAAGAGTCCGAGCCTCATACACGAAAAACGCCGCAAAAGTCACCACCGATATGTAGACGACAATAGAGATTGTATGGGTGGCCCAACGCAACGGCCATCCATGTTCGCTTTGCCGAAGATCGGCGAGAACTTGCCATCCGACATAACCTGCCGCCACAAAGGAAAACAATCCGCCGACCATTCCGGGTAAAAGGTCCCCCGTCGCCGGCCACCAACGGAACGTGTCCCAAAACGGAGAGTCAAGAGCCAAAACGTTGCCGATCAAATAGTACAGCGCGAACGCAAACGTGCCGATCGCCACGATGAACATGGGAAAGTCACGTTTGGATGTCGGGGCTTCTTCGGGGTTCATTTCTTTTTCGGCAGGAAGTAAAAGTCGTCGTCGTCGGGATTGATCTGCTTTCGTCGACATTTTACGCTCTCGAATCGATCTTTTCAAGCATTCCGCTTGCGTTTCAGCCGCGAATTGACTCAAATGAAGACAACCTTCACGACAAAATACGACATCACGGCGACGAGAACGAACCACAGCAGGAGCATGAAATAACCGGCAAGAGCAATGTCCCATGAAGGTTTGAATTCATGCGTTACGAAATCATAAGCCGTCTTCGATCCCAACGCGTAAAGAAGTTCGTACCGTTCCGGGGCGTCGGCGTCGAAGAAGAGAACGAACGGCGCATCGGGATCGAATCTTTTTCTCTGCCGCTCGGTTTTCGGCTTCATGAAGGATCGGAGGACGGACATTTTCGCGGTTCGTTCGACGCCGTTCGTGTCGACGAATGGAAACAGCGCGTCAACGAACGGCGTGAAGCGGCTCCAAAAACGGATCGGCGACGAACCGACACACCGCGATTGTGTAGCGATCCCGAAACGATAAAGAAACCGCTTTCGATGGCCGGACCGAAGACCGAAAGAAAAATGCGCGGTTCCGGCGGCAACGAAAACGGCGCTCAAGAGGAGAATTTCGACCGTTATCAAAAAAAGATGGGTCCAGGAACCGACAAGTCGATATTCGTCCCAACGGTCCTGGAGCACTTCCACGGGATAACGATTTTCGACCGCAAACTTATTGCCGAAACATCCGCAAGATTCCTGCCGTCGTTTTCCGTCGGGGGCATCAAAAGCAAAAACAACGGTATTGAACGGAATGAAAAAATCGTTCCATGTCGACGGCTCCCTTGAGACAACGGTCGCAATACCGGCCGGTTTCCAGTCGGGGGAATACTGGCGACGGAAAATATCTTCGAAACTCGTCAGGTTTCCCATCAGTTTGACAACGGCGATGAAAATGAACGCTCCGACGCACAGCGGCGCAAAACCTTGCTGGCAGTGCTGGTAGAAGTAGGGATAGAAACAGAGCGGAATCCGTCGCGGTGAGAATCGCAACGTCGTGGCGTCTTCGATGATCGGGGAGGGAGGGGTTTCGTTCATTTTCCAGTTCAAAATGATGATCCATGAGGAGCCTCGTCCAACGCAACTTCAGTATATCGGATGTCGAAGAGTTTGAAATATCAACATGCGAAAACATCGTCAATGACAAATAAAACAAACATTGCAGTAAATTTTATTGAGAAAATATGAAATAATATTGACTTTTATCGCAATTTAGTTTAAGCTGTTGAAAGATCAAAGAACGCTCGTATTTCAGAAAGAATGCCAAACATCGTCAAAAAACTGCCTCAAACCTGCCCATCCTGCGACGGGATGTTGAGTGTCAAGAGTCTCGGTTGCGACCGCTGCGGCACGGATGTGAACGGCCATTTCGCGTTGCCGTTGCTCGCCTGTCTCACGGCGGAGGAGCAGCAGTTCGTCCTCGAATTCGTCTGCTGCAGCGGCAGTCTCAAGGAGATGGCTCAAATTCGCAAGTTGAGCTATCCGAGCGTCCGCAATCTGCTCGACGAAGTCATTGCGAAAATTCGGAGCGTTCAGGAAAACCTCGCCAAAAACGAATAAAGGAAAACCGCCATGTTTCGTACCCTGTTCAATCCTTTTACACGAATTGCCGGGTTTCCGGCGTTGTTACTCGGCGTGCTTGTCATGCTGTTGACCGCCGCCGTCGCCGCACCGTGCGGAGTGAATTTCGTCGGTTCGCTCAACATTCACGTCGGTCAACCGGCGCCGTTTGGAATCATTTTCACGCTGCTCGTTGCAGGATGGTTGATTGCCGCCGCTTGCTTTCTTGTTGCCGGGAAAATAGGGTCCCCGTCGAAAATCCGTGCCGTCGACATTTTCGGGACACTGGCACTTGCTCGAGCTCCATTCCTGGTTGCGGCTCCGTTCGGGTTGCTCCCCGGTTTACAAAATCTCGATCCGCAACTGTTTGCGCAACCGGAAAAGATCTCCCCGGAGATCGTGACTTCGCTGACCGTTGCGTCTCTTGTGTTCCTGTTGATCGACATCTGGGTCGTGATTGGGAGTTACAACGCCTTTGCCGTGTCGGCCAATGTGAAAAGCAAGGGACTTTTCGCCGCCGTTCTTATCGTTTCGGAAATCATCGCCGTCGGCTCTTCCTCGGCATTTCTCGCTCTCACCGCCTTGGGGACGCCGGTTTCCGAAGCGGCGATCGCTTCGATCGACCGCTTGGAGCCGCCAACCCCGGACGAGACGCAGCGAGTCACGCTCGCCAAAAACGTGTTGAAACGGATCGTCCAAGGCGAATACGATTCGATTCCGAACGACTTTGACGATACCATGAAAAAGGCGCTTTCGCCGTGGGGAATCCGCATCGCCTGGATGCAGTGTCTCGCGCTGGGTGGTAAATTCGAATCGGCGGAGTCGCCGATCACCACGGACGCCGCCGGTAAATTTCGGCGGGTGCTCATCCCGATTCGTTTCGAGCGGAACAAATCGATGGCATTCCTTTTGGTGTTCGATTCCGCCGGAAAGATCACGGGAATGTTCATCAATAATTCCCCGCCCCCCAAAAATCCACAAGCGGCGGACAAACCTGTCGAGGCCGTCAAGCTCGAATGATCGTGCATCCGGAAGAAGGGGCCCAGCCACACGTCGGCGTCCTTGGGGAATGGGCCAAGTCCGGTGAAAAACGTACCACGTCCAGCGAGCGAAAGACCGGAATCGAATCATCAACGCCGGCGGTAACGTGGTTTCGTTCGCCATGGACGAACGGTTCATCACAACCGCGACATGAACGCCGCCGATGAAACGGTCGTCTGCATGGAGCTTGTTCGGAAGAACCTTTCGAACAACCCGGAACGGCGTGGTTCTATTTCAATCCGGCCATTCCGGCGACCAGATCCATCAGGGTGCTGTTGATGACGAACGGTTCTTTCCAGCTCCAGATGTTGATAATCAGGTCGAGTCCCATGCATCCGGCGATGAACAACAGGATGGCGCAGGAAATGAATCCGATCACCCAGACGACGCCGTAATTCGCTTCCACGGAGGTCGGCGCGGCGTAAACCGGTTGAGGGGCGAATTCGCCGGCGGGCGCCGACGAGAACGGTGCCGACTGGGGCGATGCCGGCGCGGCTCCGAACGGCGATTCCTGGACGGCTCCACTGAGCGCCGGTCCGAACATATTATCGTCTTCCAGCGCGATCACTTGGGACGCGCTTTCGGAATCGTCCGTCACCGAACCTTCGCTCGGCGTCAACTGGAAATCGTCTTCGACGGGAATCGCGATGGTCGATGTGTTTTCCGCGTTTTCGGCGTCGACCAACGAAAGAATATCGTCATCGTCGTCGAGTTCGAGAATCGCGTCGCTTCCTCCTTTGGAAACCGGTTCCAGTTCAATGTCGTCCGCCGCGTCCAACAGCGACAATCCGCTGTCGGAGGCGAGATTCAACTTGGCGGAGGAACCGCTTCCCTTCGACGGAGCGTGATCTTCGTCAAGGGCGAGATCGACATCCGCTTCGTCTGCCAGAGAGAGTCCGTCGTCCGCCAACGACAACTCGTTGTCCGCCGATTTTTTCCTTTTGGACAACTCGACCTTGGACGGTTGGGATTGCGGTGCGGCATCGATCATGTCGTCCGCCAGCGAGAGTCCGTCGCCGTCTTCCATCAGCGCGTCAAACGACGCGGAATCGGCGAGCAGCGTCGGCGTTTCCTCTTCGTCGTCGTTGCCGAGCAGATCGAAATCGCTGTCGCTCGATTTCTGTTGTTTTCCCCGATTCTTGATCGTTTCGGCGAGAAAGTTATCGACGTCGACTTTGCGGAACTTCCACGAGGAACCGTCCCGAAATGCTCGAAGTTGGTTCCGTTCCCGGAGACGGGTGATTTCACCTGTGGGGAGCCCCAGCACTTCGGCCGCTTTTTCCAAGGAATAGTATTCCGAACTCATTGTACTCTACTGAAGACGGTTAATATTTCCGAACCTCACAACGACAGCGATCACTCCGATGCCGTCCGAGCCGATATGTTGCAGACGGAGCTTCGAGGGCGAAACCGTTCGTCCGGCCGGGGCCTAACGTTCTTCCAACTGGTTTTGTATTCTCAACTTTTTGGACCATTCGTCGACTTGCCGCGGTGTCGGTTTCGTCGGATTGAACTCTTCGATCTGCAGGTCTCCCTGGATACGACGGACGCTGCACAATTTGACCGTCCCTTCCGACAAATCTTCGTGATAAACGCAAATCCGCTTCGAAACAGGATCGACGACCGTGATGGCCCGCATCTGCTTCGCCTGGTTGTTCGGGTCGACGAACGACACGAAATCGACGATGTAACCGGTTGGTTCCGGGGCCGCTTTCACGACCACCGGCATTGGGTTCTGCGCGATGCCCGTCAACGAATTCTGCGCAAACACTTGATCACGGACCGCCGAAAACAGCATGCTCAACGACATGATTACGACGGCCAACAACATCGACTCTCCAAAACGCTTCATGGTCGTATTCCCAATTATAATACACGAAGTAAAGTATGGCAAGAAAAAAGCGAAAATGTCGCCCTATTTTGCCGAAACCATCTTCCGCGATAGAATGGGATCGTCCTTTTCTCTTTTCGGGTGGCGATCATTGTTCGCCGGAGAAGAAATCCTATCGCCGGAATAATCGGCATAAGCGGACCATACCGATTTCGGCAGGATAGGGCAAGAGGAAAGCGGGGAAAACAAAACAGCGTCGACCGTCATCCCCGCGCAGGCGGGGCCCCAGAGATTCATTTTCCATGGGCTCTTGTGTCCGTTGTTCACGGCTGCAAACGGTTGTTGGCCTTTTCGTCGAGGTCCCCGCCTGCGCGGGGATGACGAATCGTATTTCGTTTGCGTTGCCCTAGCCGAGATCCTTGGAGATATCCTTGATGAACCGCTCTTTGGGGAGACTTTCTTCCGCCAACATGTTGTTGCCGCTTCGGGGAGCGTTCACCTTCCCTTCCTTATTGTAGTGGAAGCAATGGATGATGTGTTCCAACGAGTGAACCGTGTCGACAATGCCGTTCGCCGCCTCCGCGAGTTCGGTGACGCTTCGAGCGTTCTCGACGGCGTTGTCGGTGATCGATTGAACGGTGCCGTTCACATTGTTGAGCGTTTCTGTTTGGATTCCGGAGTCTTTCGAAATGGTCGAAATGATCGAACTGACCTGTTCGGTCTGTTTCGTGATCGTGGTCAGCGATGTCGCGGTATCGTTGGCAATCGTGCTTCCGGACTCGACTTGACGGATCGAAATTTCGATCAGATCGGCGGTTTCCTTGGCCGCTTTCGCGCTGCGGGAAGCGAGGTTGCGAACTTCTTCGGCAACGACGGCGAATCCTTTTCCATGCGTTCCGGCCCGTGCCGCTTCGACGGCGGCGTTCAGGGCGAGCAGGTTCGTTTGGAACGCAATATCGTCGATCACCCGGATGATATTCTTGATTTCGCCGGAGCTTTTCGTGATCGCGTCCATCGCCGTAATCATCGCTTCCATTTTTTTCTGTCCGTCCGACGAAGCTCGCTGGGCGACCTTTGAGACCGAATCCGCTTCGGCGGCGTGATGCGAGTTGGACTTCGTTTGGTCGTTCAGTCCGTTGATCGTGGTTGCGATGTCCCGGAGGTGGTCCGCACTCGCCGACGTGCTCGTCACGACTCCCGCACTGATCGTTTTCAGGACGTCTCCACGGCTGAACACCGTCTCGGAAAGCGATTCCAACCCGGAAACGGCGTCGAAAATCCCGTACCGCATTTTGATCAGGGCGAGTCCCAACACGTCTTCTTTCGAGGCGATCGGCACCCAAGTCGTCAGGTCGCCTTTCGAAATGCGGTGAGCGACATTCGTCTTTTCCTGAAGTGACGTGGCGACCTTGTTCAGGGCGACGGCCAGTTCGCCAAGTTCGTCACGGCGATTGGCATTGAGCCGGTTCGCAATGTTCCCTCGTTCCAGATCGTGCGAAAACTTGACAGCGGTGCTCATCCCTTTGACGATATCCCGTGCCGCCCAGAAGGAAAACGCGCCGAGCGTCAGGAAACCGAGGATCAACATGCCCCACGTCACGTTAAACTGGAAGTTCAGCCAATCGGCAGCCAACTGCTTGTTATGGTCTACCCCTTTACCCGCTTCGGCGTCCAGCGTAGTCAGCTTTTCGAACAACGTGACAAGGGTCGGACGCAATTTGTCCTGGTAGATTTTCATGGCCGCTTCGAGATTGTCCGGATCCCAAAGATCCACGATATTTCCACCGAGCACATGAACGGTTTTGTGGTCGTCCGCAATCGCTTCGAACGCCTTGCGAATCTCGCCGCCGATCTGTTTCGTGGCTTCGTCCCCTTCCTTATAATACCATTTTCCGAACGCGCAGGTCGTTGCGTCCTTGTTGACGGCGAGCTCTTTTTTACGGAAAATGATCGCGTCGTCGATGTTGCGTATCCACGCCAAATGCGCTTCTTTCGCCTTGACAACGCTGGTTTGGAGCGATCGGAACGTATCCGATTCCCGATCGAAGTCTCCGATTTTATCGCCGGTGAAAATACCAACCAAACCGATGACCAACGCCAGGAAAAGGGCGGAAAACACAGCCCCCATGATTTTTTGGAAAACGCTCACGACATGCTCCTTGATTTGAAGAGACCTCGAATAGGCAGAATGGGCAAAATATCGTTTAGTGTATTGTAGCATGTACAGAGGCAAAGTAAAGGATTCTGTGCACGGTTTCTGATAATCGACACAGGCGACGAGCCGCTTGGCGAACCTCCAAAAACGGATATAATTTCCGGAATACTCTCATTTAGCCGGTATTCCGCGGGACCTGCCGTCCAGGCGTTTGGAGCTTCCGCTCCGACGAAACAACCCGCTTCCGTTGGTCGCTGGACCGAAAAGCAAGTAAACGGTAAGTGAAGCTCGAATAGTAATTTGCCGGTACTCCGCGATCCCTTTTTTCCGAGAAATCGAAACCATGCTCAAAGTCATTCTCCCCGACGGTTCGGTCAAGGAATTCGAGAAAAGTGTCACCCCGATGGATGTCGCCGCCGGAATCGGCGCCGGATTGGCCAAAGCGACGGTCGCCGCCGTGGTTTCGCCGGACGGCTGCAACTGTTGCTGCCAGGAAGGGCAAACGGTCGGCGTCGATTTCCCGCTCCCCGAAAACGGAACCGTCCAACTGCGGCTCCTGACGAAAAAGGACTCCGAAGCGCTCGACATTCTGCGGCACTCCACGGCGCACCTCATGGCTCGCGCCGTGATGCGACTCTGGCCCGGCGTGCAGTTGGCGTTCGGGCCGACGGTCGACAGCGGGTTTTATTACGACCTCGGCATGGAACATCGCCTCACCGAGGAGGATTTTCCCAAGATCGAAGCCGAGATGCAGAAACTGATCAAGCTCGACGAAGGATTCGAGCGGCTCGAAGTGGGGCGGGATGAAGCGATTTCGATTCTCGACGGCATGAAACAGGCGTTAAAGGTCGAGCACATCAAGGAAGGGCTCGCTGCCGAGGACAGCGTGTCGTTTTATCGGCAAGGTGAATTCCTCGATCTCTGCCGGGGCCCGCATATTCCGTCACCGAAATTCATCGGAGCGTTCAAATTGACTTCCGTTGCCGGGGCGTATTGGAAAGGGGATGCTTCGAAGCAGCAACTCCAGCGGCTCTACGGAACGGCGTTTTTCGACAAGAAGGAGCTCGAAGACTATTTGACCCGGCTGGAGGAAGCGAAGAAGCGGGACCATCGGGCGCTCGGAAAGAAGCACGAACTGTTCGCGATCGATCCTCGTGTCGGTCAGGGCCTGGTGCTCTGGTTGCCGAAAGGGGCGATTGTCCGTCGGCAGCTCGAACTGTTTATCATGGAAGAGTTGACGAAGCGGGGTTATACTTCCGTGAACACGCCGGTGATCGGGAGCATCGAGCTCTACAAGACGTCGGGACACTATCCGTACTACGCCGACAGCCAGTTCCCGCCGATCAAGATGCAGGACGGCGACGAATTCCTGTTGCGCCCGATGAACTGTCCGCACCATGTCATGGTGTATTCGCAAAAGCCCCATTCGTATCGGGATCTTCCGGTTCGGATCGCGGAGTTCGGCTGCGTGCATCGTTTCGAACAGTCCGGCGAACTGAACGGCATGACCCGGGTTCGCGGTTTCACGCAGGACGACGCTCATATTTTCTGTACGCCGGACCAAGTCGAAGAGGAATTCCGTTCCTGCATCGACATGACGCTCACGGTGCTCAAAACGATGGGCTTCGACGACTTCGAGGTCCGCCTGAGTTTTCGTGACTGGGAGAGCGACAAATACGTCGGCAACCCGGAGAATTGGAAGATTGCGCAAACGTCGCTGGAAAAGGTTTGTCGATCGATGAATCTGCCGAGCCTCGAAATCGTCGAGGGGGAAGCGGCGTTTTACGGTCCGAAAGCGGACTTCGTGGTGAAAGACTGCCTCGGTCGCCGCTGGCAACTTGGAACGGTGCAACTCGATTACAACTTGCCGAGTCCGGAAAGGTTCAATTTGGAATATACCGGTCCCGACAACAAGCCGCACACGCCGGTGATGATCCATCGGGCGCCGCTCGGTTCGTTCGAACGGTTCTGTGGAATTTTGATCGAACACTTCGCGGCGGCATTCCCGTTGTGGTTGGCTCCGGAACAGGTCCGGATTCTGACCGTCAGCGAAAAGTTCGACGATTACGCCAGGCAGGTCGAATCGAAACTGCTCGAAAAGGGAATCCGGGTTCACTGCGACCTGCGCAACGAAAAGATCGGCGCTAAAATCCGCGAAGGACGCCTCGATTTGGTTCCGTATCTGGCCGTCGTCGGAGCCAAAGAACAGGAGAGCAATTCCGTCGCTTTGCGTGACAGAAAGGAAGGGGAACTCGGCGACGTGCCGCTCGATTCGTTCATCGCCAAACTGGTCGACGAAATCCAGGCAAGAAAATTGTAAACCGTTTAACCGAGCGGCGCAGACGCCGGCGAACCATTCCATGGCCGATATCTTCGACAGCAGCGACAGCGTTCGCAGTTCGAAACAGCTTGCGTACGCCGAACAGACGGTGTTCCACGAGCCGCTCCGTTTGGAGCGTGGCGGCGAACTCGCCGAGATTACCGTCTTGTATGAAACATACGGAAAGCTCAATGTACGGAAAGACAACGCCGTCCTGGTCTGCCATGCGCTCTCCGGCGACTCCCATGTCGCGGCCCACGACGCCGGGGACGATCCCGGTTGGTGGGAGATCATGGTCGGCCCCGGCAAGCCGATCGACACCGACCAGTATTTCGTGATCTGTCCGAATTCACTCGGCGGTTGCCGCGGTTCCACGGGCCCCGACAGTATTTGTCCGAAAACGGGAAAACGTTACGGAATGGACTTTCCCGAAGTCACGATCGGCGACATCGTCGAGGTTCAGCGGCGTTTGATCGACCGCCTCGAAATCGGTCGGCTCCTCGCCGTCGTCGGCGGGTCGCTCGGCGGCATCATGACGCTGGAATGGGCGACCCGTTTTCCCGAACGGCTCGCCGCCGCGATCCCGCTTGCAACCGCCGCGCACCTCACCAGCCAGGCGCTGGCGTTCGATATCGTTGCGCGCAACGCGATCCAAAGCGATCCGAATTACCATCACGGGCAGTATTACGACAAGGGGACCGGCCCGGCGACCGGACTCGCCATTGCCCGGATGCTCGGACACATCACCTACCTGTCGCGCGAATCGATGATGAAAAAATTCGACTCGACACGCAACCAGGGCCGGGACATCGAAACGCAATTCGAAACGAAATTCTCCGTCGGTTCCTACCTCGCCCACCAAGGGGATAAATTCGTCGAACGGTTCGACGCCAACAGTTACCTTGCGCTGTCGTTGGCAATCGACCTGTTCGATCTCGGCGAAACGCCGGCACAACTCCGTAAGGCGTTGCGAAAATCGATGTGTCGCTGGCTCATCGTCAGTTTTTCGACCGACTGGCTCTTTCCGTCGTTTTTGTCACAGGAAATCGTCGACGCGCTCCTTGCCGAGGACAAACGGGTCAGTTTTTGTAACGTCCAGAGCGAATGCGGACACGACGCGTTCCTGTTGCCGAACGAATTCGCGATTTACGGCGAGATGATTCGCTCGTTCCTCACCAGCGTTGCGTTCGAACAGCAGTCCGGAGGAACCGCTCCGTTCGCGCATCCGGACCGAATCGATTACGAACAGATCATCGATTTGATTCCGCGCGGCGCGAAGGTTCTCGACCTCGGTTGCGGCAAAGGAGGACTTCTCGCCCGATTGCGACAACGGGGACACAACCGCGTGCTCGGCATCGAGATCGACGAGCACTATGTGCTGAAATGCGTCGACCGCGGCATCGACGTCGTCCAAGCGGACCTGAACGCCGGTTTGAAACAGTTCGAAGACGACCAATTCGATTTCGTCGTCCTTTCGAAGACGCTGCAAACGGTCAACGACGTTGAATTCGTGCTCGACGAAATGCTCCGTGTCGGGACCCGCGGCATCGTGAGTTTTCCGAACCTCGGGTACCGTCTTTACCGCGACCAGTTGGCGAAGGAAGGTCGGGCGCCCCGCGTCGATCACGGTGAAAAAGTCGTCGAATGGTACAACACGAAAGACGTCCGTTTCCTGACGCTGCTCGATTTCGAGGATTTTTGTCGCCGAAAAGGATTGCGGATTCATCAACGGATTCCGCTCGACACACGCCAGGGAAAACAGGTCGACGAAAATCCGAACGAAAACGCCGACGTCGTGATCGTCGTCGTCAGCCGCTGAACGGTTCCCGTCCATGCCCGATCAGGAAAGCGTCGTTACCGTGATTCCTTCGGTCGGCGTGGAGCTTCCCGCCCTGCTGACGGCGGTCACGCGGTATGTATAATTCGTCGACGGTTTCAATGATTTGACCGTCAACGACGCCGTTTTCGAGGTTCCCGCCGAACTCCATCTCCCGTTCACATATTTTTCGATTTTGTAGCTTGTCGCACCGGGGACGGAATTCCATGTCAGCGCGACCGTTTTATCGGCGGGAGTCGCGACGACGTTGGTTGGCGTCGCCGGGGCCGTGGTCGCCGGTTTCGACGCTACTGACGGCAACGAATTCGTCGCTACGGAATCGCCCAAGGCAATAATTCTGTACTGATACGCCGTGTTGGCGGTCAAGCCCGTGTCGAGGAACGTCGGTTTCGCACTGACGGCGATCGTTCCGACCGTCTCCCACGTCGTCGTTCCGTTCAACGTGCGTTGGATTTGGTATCCGGTCGCTTCCATGACTTGCCCCCACGCCAAACTCACCGAAGTACTCCCTTGCGTCCTAACGGTCGGCGCTTTCGGCGTCGACGCAATGGTCTTTACCGTGAGCGTTTCTCCCGGCGCCGAAGCTCCTGCCTTGCTGACGGCGATCACGCGGAACGGATAGTCGGTCAACGGTTTGAGCGACTTGACCGTCGCCTCCGTCGTTTTCGAGGTTCCGGCGGACGACCATTTTCCGTTCACGAATTTCTCGATTTTGTAGCTCGTCGCCCCTTCCACGGCGGCCCATGTCAGCGTCGCCGTTTTGTCGGCGACCGATTTCAATTGGAGGTCCGTCGGATTTTCCGGGGCGGTCTTGATCGTTTTCACCGCGGACGGAGCGGAAGCCGTCAATTCATCCGATCCGTTGGCGACGATTCGATAACTGTACGACGTGTTTCCCGCAACGGTTCGGTCGACGAAGGAGGTCGCCGTCGTCGACTCGTTCACGGTCGTCCACGTCGTACCATCAACAGATCGTTCGACCTGATAATCGTAAACGTCCTTGACGGCTCGCCAAGAGACGTTGACTTCTCCGTTGACGATCTTCAACGTCGGAGCGGCGGGCGAAACGAATCGCGTCATTACGTTGACATCGCCGCCGGGCTCCGCTTTTCCCGCCGTACTGACGGCAGTAATCCGATAATAATATTCCGTACAACCCTTGAGCGATTTGTCAGTGTATTCCGTTTTCCCGATAACGGTCGCGACTTTCTTCCAAGTATCCCCGTAATCCGTCGACCGCTCGACGATGTACGAGGTCGCGTGTTCGACGGCGTCCCAACTCAGATTGACGATTTTGTCGCTTTGGGCGACGGCCTCACAGATATCCACCGTTTCCGGAATCGCGGCTTTCGTCGTTACGGCAATCGGGGTCGAAAACGACGATTTTCCTTCGGAATTCTCGACGGCGACACGGAAGTAATACTTCGTCAGCGGCGAAAGATATCCGATCACGGCGCTGTTGTCCGTTTCGTCCAACAGGCCGATTTCCTCCCAATTTCCCGTTCCGGTCAATGAACATTCGACAATGCGCCATGTCGTGGTTCCCGCCTGCTTCCAAGAGAGAGAAATTGTTTCGCTGTCGATCGCGGTTCCTTTGACGGCGCTCGGCGTGACCGGTGGATCTTCTTTCGCCGTTTGGGTCAACGCCTCGGTCTCCATTTTGTTTCCTTGCGCGTCGTAAGCCCAAATCCTGTATTCATACACCGCCCCCTTCTTCTGATTGGTGTCCGTAAACGTCAGGCCCGTCGTCGTTCCGATGAGCGGTGCCGGCGACCAGGACTCGTTCGGATCCGCCCTGTTGTAGCGATAGATTTCGTAGGTCAAGGCTCCTTCGAGCGCTTTCCACGAAAGCTGAATGGCGGAGAACGTCTTGCTGACAACGGTGATTCCCAAGGGATGAGAAAATGAACCGGTTGGACAGTAGATGTCGGCGGTCGAACCGGTAACGGAGGTCGTCACCGCATTCTTCGCCAGGATGCGATACGTTTGGTTCTCTTGCGGGAAAAAAGAAGTGTCGGAATAATTGGTTTCTTTCCAAGTGGAAACGTCTTCCCATTTATTCGATCCGGTGATGGAGCGTTGAATGACATATTCCGTCGCGCCTTCGACGGCGTTCCATGAAAGCTCGACGTCACTCCAGGAATACCAGGAATCCGGGTCAGGATCCTTCCAAGTCGCGGTGAGTCCGGTCGGAGCGTCCAAGGTCAACTTTGTAGAGATCGTCAACCAAGCGGACTTTCCGGTGTCGTTAACGGCGCAGAGACGATATCGGTCGTTTTCGCCGGGAGACGAAACGAGGGTCGACGTGTTGTCGCGAGCGATCGTTTGAACGGTTTCCCAAGTTGTTCCGTTGTCGGTGGAACGCTGAAGTTCGAAGCCGGTTTCGTTATAAGATCGATCCTCCCAATTGAGCAGCAGGGAACCGTTGACTTGTTTTTTTGCCGTCAAATTGTAGGGATCCGACGGCGCCTTGGTGCTGTCCAGCTTCAAGGTGAAGGTTTCCGACCAATCGGAAGGGGCGTAGGAAGAGTTGCCTTCGTAGACGGCCCGAACGCGAAGGAGCCAAACCGTGTCCGGAGGGAGTCGAAACCAATCGGAACGTCCGATGGTGATCGTCGACTCCCAGGTTGCGCCGTTGTCCGAGGAGAGCTGATATTCGACATCACAATTCCATTGCGATGACGGACGCGTCCACGAAACAGTGTAGTGTCCTTGGTCGGTGTAAGAATCGCGCGAATCCAGAACGACCTTTACATCGGTGAGCGGATCCAGTTTCGTGACGGCCTCGGTGGAAATTTGCCGAGTCGTAGTTTGCGGCGTCATTTCCGCGTAGAAGGCCGTTTCCGCCGCCATCGGGGCGAAATCGAGCGGCGAGACGGAGAGAAGTTCGCGGCTTTCCAGCGATTCAAGTTGGAGCGAACGCCGTTTCGGGGCGGAATTGCGGGATTTGCCGGAAATACTCCAATTGCCAAAGAGAAATTCGAACATGGTTGCCTCGGTAGGTGGGACGGCAGGGCGGGCAAGAAACCGTAGGTGAATGAACAAGTCGACAATCACACTTCTGCCTATGATAATCGAACAATTCATTCATGTCAAGGAAAAACACTGAACAATCGTAAAGTCGATTCCGATGGCAGACGCCCGACTACCGAAACCGTCGCGCGGCTTCGACGGCTAATTCGTCGCAGCGTTCGTTTTCCGGGTGTCCGGCGTGTCCCTTGACGTGGGTGAACGTGATTTGGTGTTTGCCGATCAATCGGTCGAGTTCCTGCCAGAGTTCGACGTTTTTGACCGGCTTCAACTGGTTTCCTTCTTTCCGTTTCCAGCCGCGTTTTTTCCAGCCGGGCATCCATTCTTCGATTCCCTGGAGGACGTATTTCGAGTCGCTGACCAGTTCGACGGACGTCGGTCGGGTCAGCGCTTTGAGTCCTTCGATGACGGCGAGCAGTTCCATGCGGTTGTTGGTCGAATTCGCTTCGCCGCCGGAACGTTCGATTTCCTTGCCGCTCTTCGGGTGCCGTAAAATGAAGCCCCAGCCTCCCGGTCCGGGATTGCCGCTGCACGCTCCATCGGTAAACAAGATTACTTCGGTTTCGGTTTTCATGGTTGAAGTATACGTTGACGGCCCCCACGCCGCAAGGACGGTCACCCGTTCCGGCTCTTTCACGCATCCACGCTTCGAACGAGGGGGCGGACGGCTTGTTTTTCGCATGATTGCGAAGTACAATGGATACGATTTTTCCGAACACACCCCAAGGACACAACCATGACGAAGGTCGAAGATTACCTCGCCGCCAACAAGGACCGTTTTGAATCGCTTTTCTTTGAAATCCTCCGCATTCCGAGCGTCAGCGCGGTCTCTGCGCACGCCGCCGACATGAAGGCCGCCGCCGTCTGGTTCGCCGAACGGCTCAACGGCAACGGCTTGAAATCGGAACTGATCAATGTCGGGGAGAACCGTCCGCCGCTGGTCTACGCCGAAACGCCGCCGGTTCCCAACGCGCCGGTCGTTCTTGTTTACGGGCACTATGACGTCCAACCGCCGGATCCGCTCGACCTCTGGAAGACGCCGCCGTTCGAACCGACCGAACGGGACGGCAACGTCTATGCCCGGGGAGCGACCGACGACAAAGGGCAAGTCTTGACGCATGTTTTCGCCGTTGAAACGTTCTTGCATTCGGTCGAAAAAATTCCGTTCCAGATCAAGTTCGTCATCGAGGGTGAAGAGGAAGTCGGCGGCGAAGGGATTTTCGGTTACATTCACACGCCGGAAGGAAAAAAGAAGTTGGCGTGCGATTGTATCATCGTCAGCGACTCGTCGATGTTCGGCCCCGGCCAACCGGCGATAACGTACGGTTTGCGAGGAATCGTTGCCATGGAACTTTTCCTGACCGGCCCGAACCGCGACTTGCACAGCGGCGGCTTCGGCGGGACGGTCGCCAACCCGGCGGTGATGCTGACGAAAATTTTGTCGCAATTCGTGAACGAAAACGGCGTCGTGAAAATTCCGCATTTCTACGACAACGTGCTTCCGCTCACCGAACGGGAGTCGAACCAATTGGCGTCGTTGCCGTTCGACGAGGCGGGATACTTCGAAAAGATCGGCCTGCAAACCGGTTTCGGCGAGGCGGGTTTCACGACCGTGGAACGCCGTTGGGCGCGCCCGACGTTCGACATCAACGGATTAACGTCCGGATACCAGGGAGAAGGTTCGAAGACGATCATCCCGAGCAAGGCGTCGGCGAAGTTCACGTTCCGCTTGGTTCCGAACCAGGACCCGAAGAAGATCATGGCGGCCGTCCGCGATTTCGTGGCGCAAATCGTGCCGCCGGGAATCACATGGAATCTCGTCGACCAGCACGGCGCCGAAGCGATGCGGTTGGACCTCGATGAAAGCGAATTCGCCGCCCCGATGGCCGCCGCCCTGGAAAAGACGTTCACGACGTCGCCGGTTTATGTACGAGAAGGGGGCTCGATCCCGATCGTCGGCGAGATGCACAAGGTTTTGGACGCCGAAGTGCTGCTCGTCGGTTGGGGACAGGACGACGACAACTTGCATTCGCCGAACGAGAAGTTTTCCCTGGCGAGCTTCCACGACGGCACGGCGGCGAGCGTCCGGTTCTTCGCTGAACTCGCCCGACGCCAACGATAATCACACAGCGCCTTCCACGGGCCGGGACCTGTGCTCCCGACTCCGACACGATATGAACCGTGAAGAAACCAATCCCGTGTTGGAGTTGATGTACCACCGAACGCTCACCGGATGGGACGCGGCTTGGTTTTTCGTCGACTTCGGCTTGCAGTTGGTGATCGGCATCCCGTTGATGATCTTGGCGGCGTTCGTACCACGCCCGTCCGTCGGATTTTCAGTGACGGGAATTTTGATCGTCGCGGGGCTCTTCGGATTGATAATCGCCGTGATTTTGTTGTTGACGATCTCGGAAAACCTGCCGTGCTGGACGCTCCGGGTCGACCGACGTCGGATCACGTTGACGTTCACGACGCTGTTTTGGACGAAGGAACGCGGCTTGGAAACGAACGGAGCGAATTTCCGTCCGGTATGCTTCGGGTTTTTCGAACGTTTTTGGAGTTGGAGCGGTCGCGATTCCTTTTACATGATCGAATTCACCCGCAACGGCGAAACACTGATGTTTCCGTGCGAAAACGAAAAAGAACAACGACGGAATTTTGCGAAAATCGAACAAATGCTCTCGAACAAAACCAACGAATCATGAAACGATTTCTCCTTTTCATCGCCCTGGTCTTCACCGCAACGGCGGCGTTCGGACAGGTTTCGAAATTGAACACGATCAAGAATCCGTCGCTGGACGAGTTGCGGAAGAACTTTGCGCAACCGAATCGGGACTACAGCACCGGCCCGCTCTGGACGTGGAACGACATGCTGACGGAGGAACAGATCCGTTCGACGCTCCAAGACCTCGCCGGACAGCACGTCAAGCAGGTCTGGGTGCATCCGCGGCCGGGCCTAATGACGCCGTACCTTTCCGACGACTGGTTCCGGCTCTGGAAGGTCGCGCTGGACGAAGCGGAAAAGCTCGACATGAACGTCTGGATTTACGATGAAAATTCGTACCCCAGCGGTTTCGCCGGCGGTTTCGTCCCGGAAGCACTCCCCGATTCCCGCGGTATGGGGCTGAAATTCGAGGAAGTCGAGAAGCTCGATAAACTCGACGAGAATATTTGGTACGTTTTCGTTCCGACTCGTTTCGATTCCGAGGGACGTCCCACGACTTACAAAGACATTACGAAATTGGCCAAAATGAATCACAGGATTCCGGGCGTGGAGCCGGGACAAAAATTTCTTCTCGGTCGTGTCCACTACACGCCGCAAGGGGGTTGGTTCGGCGGCAAGTGGTACGTCGACCTCTTGAAAAAGGGCGTTACGGAAAAGTTCATCGAGATTACTCACGAAGCGTACAAAAAGAACGTCGGCGACCAGTTCGGCAAGCGGGTTCCGGGCCTGTTCACGGACGAGCCGCATCCGGCGGGTTCTTACGTCGGAACGTGGGTTCACTGGAACGACGACATTCCCGTACAATTCGAGAAAAAATTCGGATACTCGTTGATCGACAACCTGCCGTCGCTGCACAAACAGGTCGGCGACTGGAAGAAGGTGCGGCACAATTTTCATCAACTGATCCTCGATCTGTTCGTCGACCGTTGGTCGAAGCCGAACTTCGAATGGTGCGAAAAGAACAATCTCGAATGGACGGGACATTATTGGGAGCACGGTTGGCCCAATACGGGACACGGTCCCGACAACATGGCGATGTACATTTGGCATCAACGGCCCGCGATCGACTTGTTGATGAATACGTACAACGATAAATCGTCGAACGCTCAATTCGGAAACGTTCGGGCAGGCAAAGAACTTTCGTCCATTGCGAACCAGATGGGCCGTTCCCGTACGTTATCGGAAAACTACGGCGCCGGCGGTTGGGACATCCGGTTCGAAGACTTGAAACGGCTAGGTGATTGGTCCTATGCCCTCGGCGTGAACACTACGAACGAGCATCTTTCCTACGTCACGATCCGGGGAGCCCGCAAGCGTGACCATCCGCAATCGTTTTCGTACCACACGCCGTGGTTCGAAGGATATCACGTTCTCGCCGATTATTTCACACGGTTGTCGTACGTTTTGTCGCAAGGACGCCAGATCAATCGAATCGTGGTCCTCGAACCGACGACGACGGCGTGGATGTATCAAGGGGAAAAGAAACTGAACGAAATTGGCCAGAGTTTCACCGATTTCGTGAACGCTCTCGAACACGCGCAGGTCGAATACGATCTGGCGTCGGAAGACACGATCGCCCGATTTGGCGGCGTCGACGACAAGACGTTTTCGATCCATCTCGGCAAGTACGATCTGGTGATCCTGCCGCCGAACATGGAGAATGTCAACAAACGCACCGCGGAATTATTGGCGCAATATGCCAAGAACGGCGGCAAGCTGCTCTGCGCCGGCGAATGGCCGACCCTCTGCGACGGCTCGGAACCCGGCGGTGTCGAGGCCCAATGGTTGAAACTGTTCGTCGATCTGCCGAACGCGGAGAAATGCAAGGCGAGCGAAATTCTTCCCTTGATTTGGAACGGCGATTGGGCCGATTCCGTTTTATCGCTCTGTGCGGAGGCGGATTCGGAAGGATTTTTGTTTCACCATCGCCGGACACTGCCCGACTGCACTATTCTTTTTTTCTGTAACACAAGCACGGAAAAGTCCGCTCGCGGCAACATGATTTTCGGAAACGATTTCGCCTTGGAAGAATGGGATCTGGCGACCGGAACGACGAAGCCGATCAATCTTCCCTTCATGTTGTACAAAGAAGAAAAAACCGATCCCAGTGCGGTAAGGATGGGGTATTCGACGGCGCCGAATTATCGCTTTGAAATTCCGCCGTCCGGAAGTCGATTGCTGGTGTTGCGGAAGTCCGACGAGACGCGACCTTTCCGGGGGTTGACACCCCCGGCTCTTGAAAAACCGAAATCGATTGCAGGTTCCGAAACGACGATCAAACGGCTCGACGAGAATGTGCTGACGCTGGACTTCGTGGACGTGAAGGTCTCAGGCGAGGAGCGGAAGGACCAATATACGTGGAAGGCGAACCGTTGGATTTTCGAGAAGCACGGCACCGGCGTCGTGAGTCGCGGCGGCCAGAGTTTCTTCGGCAATCCCTGGGACAGTTGCGTCCAGTTCAAAGACGAACTGATCACGAAAACGTACCCCGCCGACAGCGGCTTTGAAGCGATGTATCGCTTCACAATCGAAGAAAACGTCCCGAAAAATCTCGCCATCGTCATCGAACGCCCCGATTTGTACAAAATCACCTGCAACAACGAGCCGGTTGCTGTGCAACCGACTTCATGGTGGCTCGACAAATCGTTCGGTAAAATCGACATTGCCAAACATGTCAAGCCCGGCGACAACGAAGTCAAAATCGTTACGTCTCCGATGACGATCTACCACGAACTCGAACCGGCGTACCTGCTCGGCGATTTTTCGTTACGCCCTGCCGAAAAGGGGTTCGCCGTCTGTTCGCCGCAGTCGCTCACGATGCAACCGGCGGAAAAAAGCGTTCCGGAAACCTGTCACAACGAAGAAATCGAACGGGTCGCCTGGCTCTCCAACGGCGTCGGATTCCGTCCGACTCGGCCGGAACACAAGGACGACCGCGCTCCGTGGATCGAGTTCGATCTCGGCAAGGAGCAGGAAATCGTTGCGCTGCGAATCTGGAACTACAACGAACTGAATCTGAAACAGCGCGGCGTCGCCGAAATGAACGTTACGAATATCGGGGCCGTGTCGCTGCCGATCGGAGACGGACGGTCCGTCGACGTTCCGCTGGAAAAACCGACCGTCCTGAAAACGGTCCGATTCACGATCCGTTCGAGCCACGCCGGAGCGAAATTCCCGATCGCCGAAAAAGACGAGGTTCGAGGAACCGGTTTCGTCGGACTCGCCGAGGTTCAATTCCTCGTTCGTGATCCGAGCGATTCGAAAAAGCTGGTTCCCGTTCAAAACGTTACGACAACGGCGTCGAGCGAACTCGTGATCGATTCCCACGACCGGAAAGCGAAATACGTCGTCGACGGCAGCGGCCTCGGAGTCGAAACGCCGCCGCGGCGAAACGGCTGGAATCGTCAGGGGATGCCGTTCTACGCAGGAAAGGTCGAGTATTCGCGGAGTTTCGACATCGAAAAAACGGACGGAAAATATTCCTATTCGATAAAATTGCCTGACAGTCCGAACGGTTGGTACGGCGCGACGGCTCGGATTTTCGTCAACGGCTGTAATGCCGACAGTGACGCCGGATTCGTCGTCAGTTCGCCGTGGACGGTCGACGTGACGAAATTCGTGAAGCCGGGCAAGAACGATGTTTCCGTGCAAATTTATGGGACGCCGAAAAATCTTCTCGGCCCGCATCACGCCGGACGACTTCGCGGCAGCGCTTGGCCGAACGCCTTTCAGAGAGGCCCCGACAAACAACCCGCCGGAAACGCTTACGACACCATCGGATACGGACTCTTCGAGCCGTTCGAACTGATCCGTTTTGAAACAACGACACCATGAAACGAAAATCGACACGACATGACCAACCGCTCCGGCTCGGAACGGTTCCGTATTGCAACGCCTGGCCGTTGACCCATTTTTTATCACAGGAAATCCCCGGATCGATCGTCTCGGAATGGTTCCCCGCCGACATGCGGTTGCGGCTCATGGCGCACCATCTCGACCTGGTCCTGATGCCTGTCGCCGAACTGATGAACCTTTCGTACGGAAAAATCGTCAGCGACTGTTGCATCGGTTGCCGGGGACCGGTCCGGAGCGTGCTGCTCGTCAGTCGCAAGCCGCTCCCGGAGATTAAAACGCTTTCTCTCGACACCGCTTCACGAAGCAGCGTCACACTCTGCGAATTGATGTTACGGCATTTCTACGACATCTCGCCGGAGAAATACAAGCTCCCCGCCGACAAGCCGCTCGACTCCTGCAAGACCGACGCGTTCGTCGTGATCGGCGATCGGGCTCTCGCCTTCCGGCAGGCCGCCCCGTGGGAATACTGTTACGATTTGGGCTCGCTCTGGAAAGAGAAGACCGGTTTGCCGTTCGTGTTCGCCGCGTGGATCGGCTGCTCCCCGCGTGCCTGGAACCATCCGAACATCACCGCCTCGCTGCAAGCGGCACGGGACGCGGGACTTCGCTCCATCGGCGAGATTCTCGACGCCAAAGAAGCAACGAACGCCCTGTTTCCCGTGGCGAAAAACGTCGTCGCCGATTACCTGACCCATGCGATCCATTATCGGATCGGCGACGACGAACGGCTCGCGATTCAATCGTTCTTCGATCTGGCGGTCCTGCACGGACTTACGAAACAGCGGACCGTCGCGGAATTCGTCACATGAGCCGACGGTCCGGGACTACAGGTCCCGGCTCGTACAAACCGGTCGTGAGATGCGTGCCGTTTTTACTTTTCGGCGACGTCCCAAAGGAATATCTCTTTTCCTCCGGAACTGAGAAGCTGCTTTCCGTCCGCACTGAGCGAAAGCGCGGTCACGCCGCCGGAATGGCCGTTCAACGTCTTGACCGTTTTTCCCGAGTCGGCGTCCCAAATCACGATGGTACGATTGGTTCCCCCGGTGAAAACCCGTTTGCCGTCGGGTGAAAACGCGACGCTGAGAACCTTCTTTTGCTCACCGGAAAGCGTTTTCCCTTTGTTGCCGCTTGCGACGTCCCACACGATCGCCGAACCGTCGTAGGAACCGGAAACGAGCTTCGAACCATCGCCGTTGAATGCGACGGAACGAACCGGGCCGGCGTGTCCCTTGAACACCTTGGTCGGCTTGCCGGTCTGTGGGTTCCAAAGGGCGACGTTTTTGTCGTTCGACGCCGTTGCGAGTTTCGACCCGTCCGCGCTGAACGCCATGCCGAGAATCGCGTCGGCGTGTCCCGTCAGTTTCGCCGTCGGATCGGAACCGCCGCCGTTCCAAAGATAACCGGTTCCGTTCTTCCCGCCGGACGCCCAAACGGCGCCGTGCGGACTGAATGCAACGCACATCACCGGATCGGTGTGCGCGTTGAGCATTTTGGGCTCGCCTTTGTTGCCGACGACCCAGTAAAAGACGGAAACGCTGTCCGCGGCACCGGCGGAGCGGTTGGCGAAAGCGCCTCCGGCAGCCCCTTGGGGAGCGGCGTCCCCCAAAGCGGCGACGACCGTTCGATTGTCCGATCCGACCGCCGCGGAGGAAATCGGCGAGCCGAGCTTCATCGTAAACGTGTTGAAATTATTGCCGTTGCGCAAAAAGTGGATCGACGTTCCATCGAACGACGACGAGACGAACGACTTGTTGTCCGAACTGAACACAACGGATGACACGCGGTCCTGATGATTGGTAAAACGGTGGAGAATTCCGTCGCTGGCGGCTTTCCCATTGCCCGGTTCGTCGTCGGAATCCACCGCTGCCGATTCCGACGGCTCGGAATCCGCCAGTTTTTTCGGCCGTCCTTGGGAGGGAGCGAGGTTTTTCGGCTCCAAAAGCAACACGGTCCCGTTTTGCGTGCCGAGCGAAATCGCGGGATTGTGGGGGCACACGCACCCACAGAGAATGGAAGCCGTTCCTTTGAAAACGCCGCGTTGTTTTCCCTCGATGTCCCAAAAAACGACCGATTTGTCCTTGGACGCCGTCAGAATGGTCTCGCCGTCGCAGCAGAACGCCACGGCGGTGATGTCCCCCGTTTGTCCCTCAAGGGGTTTGAACGGCTTTTTTTCGGTGATGTTCCAGAGGACCGCCGCTTTGTCCGCGCCGCCGGAAACCGCGAGCGTTTTATCCGGACTGATCGCCACGGAAAGGATGGAACCTTTGTGAACTTTGTCCGAGGCGAAAATCGGAGCGCCCGTCGCCGTGTTCCAAACGGCGAAGAATTTGTCGGCTCCTCCGGAAACCAGCATCGAGGCGTCGGTACTCAGGGCCAAGCCGTTAACCGCTTTTTTGTGTCCCTTGAACTCGATCAACGCCTCTTTCGGCGAGGCGGCGCTCCAGAGCTGGACCACGCCGGCGGTTGTTCCCGTGATGATTCGGCTTCCGTCGTCGCTGAGCGTTGCCGCCGAGACCGGATCCTTGAATTCCGGGAGCTTGCAGATTGTTTTTCCGGTGTCCGCATCCCAGAGAACGACCGTTTTGTCCCGTGACGCCGTGAGCGCTTTCTTACCGTCGGAACTGAGCACCGCCGACGTGAGCGGAAGCGAATGTTCGGTAAATCGGGAGATCTCCTTGCCGGTTTGAGCGTCCCGGACAATCGCGATTTTGTCGAGTCCGGCGCTCAGGATTCGTGTGCCGTTGGCGTCTTCGGCAACCGCTTGGACCAATCCGGCGTGTCCGTCGTATTCCTTCGGTTTCAGGTCGGCGAAGGGATCCGCGACTGCCGTTGCGAGGAAAGAGGGGACAATGAACCATCCGAAAACGAACATGGCGAGGGGGCGGGAGGGGCGTTTCATGGATTATCCTTTTCCATTGCAATGGCATGGCGGGCCGAAAGTCGAAGCACTGAGTAAAGATTTTACCCGTCGATTTCAAAAAACAAAGACCGAAAACAAAAATAATTACGCGAATCAACAGGAAGAGTTTCATTTTCTTTCCACCGAATTGACAGAATGTATGTTTGTATTGTAGAATTGTGTTATTCGGAAATCATTTCGCCACTGAGTGCTTGCTCAGTGTTGGATGTCTGGCCGCTCGCCGCAATTTTTCTCACCGTTTTTGAAAGGACGCCGACTATGATCGACATCGACTACATCAACCCCGTGATCGCCGGTTTGGAGGACGCCTTTCAGACAATGCTCGATTGCAAAATCGAACGAACCGGTCTCGGTTTGATGGATAATAATTTAGCGTTGCATCCGGTCAGCGGCATCATCGGTATCAGCGGCAAGGGAGTGGGAACGATCGTGCTTTCCATGTCGGAAAGTGTCGCCCTCAAAGCGGCGTCGACGATGCTGATGACGGAACTGAAAGAAGTGGACGACGACGTGCTCGACGCGGTCGGTGAACTTACGAACATGGTTTGTGGCGGCGCCAAAGCGAAACTCGCCCAATTCAGTTTGAGCATGAGCTTGCCGAACGTCCTCTGCGGCAAAGAATGTCGGTTGCACTTCCCGCAGAAATCGCACCCGATCTCGATCCCGTTCAAGAGTCCGTGGGGCTCCTTGGCGCTGCAGATCGGGTTCACGTTCCCCGGCGCAAAATAGTCAAAGGTTCGATGGTAGGCGACCGACCGCCGGGCGGTTGCGTCCGGTACTCCGGACTCGAATCAGGGACTGGTCCGGAATACCGGACGTTGGCGCCCGGCGGTCGGCAACCTACCTTTCCAAACTTTTTTGATAATCACGGTGTCCCGAAAAAACAACCTCAACGTCGCTCCCGACAAACACGCATCCCAGGAAACGCCGGAATCGATCGGTGCGGTGCGCTCCTTTCGTGAAGTGCTCGAATCGTTGGCGATCGCGCTGGTCCTTGCGTTCATGTTCAAGGCGTTCGCCGCGGAAGCCTATGTGATTCCCACCGGGTCCATGGCGACGACGCTGATGGGCCGCCATAAAGACATCAACTGCGAACAGTGTGGGTTTCCGTTCCAGATCAGCGCCAGCGAAGAGTCGAACGACAGCAGCGACCAGCCGATCGACCCGGCGCATTTGCCGCGGATTTTGGCCGGAACCTGTCCGCAATGCCGCTTCACAAACTACGTCGGTCCCGACAACACGGAAGGGAAGACGTTCCTTTCGTTCAACGGCGATCGGATTTTCGTCAACAAATGCTGCTTCAACTTCCGGACGCCGACCCGATGGAATGTCACGGTATTCCGTTATCCGGGAAAGCCGCAGGTCAACTATATCAAGCGCTGCGTCGGCGTGGAAGGGGAAACGCTTCGTATCGGCAACGGCGACATTTTCGTCAAACGGGACGGCGAAACGGAGTTCACCATCCAGCGCAAACCGTTCCAGGCGTTGTTGGCGATGCTCCGTCCGGTCGACGACAACGATTACGTCCAACCGAAACTGCACGAAATCGGTTGGCCGACCCGTTGGGCCGCCGCTCCGGGAACGGAATGGACCGTTGCAAAAGACTTGAAGTCGTTTTCGATTCGCACGAAAGACTCCGGTGTTTCGTGGTTGAATTATCGTAACATCGTTCCTTCGTCGACGGCATGGTTTCATCTGTCGCAGAACGTCCTGCCGACCGACGGTACGGCGGTCAAGCCGCAGTTGATTACCGATTTCGTCGGATACAACTCCGGAATCGACAACAGTCGCTCCAGCCGCGAGTTGATCGTCTCACGGGAGATCAAAGGGGACGCCGCTCGCGGCCGGGAGGTTTTTTGCTACAAAAATCCTTCCACGCTCGGATTGAACTGGGTCGGCGACCTTGCCGTTTCCTGTTCGTTGAACATTACCGGAGCGGGAGGGCCGGTCGTCTTGAAACTCGTCAAAGGGGGAATCGAATTCCATTGTTCGATCGATCCGACCACGGGGGAAGCGACGTTGTCGATTCCCGGCGTCGACGATTTCAAGCCGGTGAAAGCCGCGACGCCGATCCGAAGCGGAAAAACGTTCGACCTTTTTTTCTGTAACATCGACGAAGAGCTTCGCCTGGCGGTCGATTCGAAGGAAATCGATTTTCACGGCGGCGGTCGATACGACAATCTCTGCGATAACTTGAACGGTCCGCTTGCCCGGGATCGGCAACCGACGGCGCTCGACTTGACTCCCGTTGGCATCGGAACGGCCGGTTCGTCGTTGACGGTCGACCATTTGAAAGTGCTCCGCGACACCTATTACATCGCGTGTGACGATTTCACGGCGGACACGGTTTGCGACCTTCTCTACTCGCCGTTTCGCGGGGAATATCCGCAACAGGAAAGCACCGTCAACACAATCCTGTCGTCGCCGGAGCACTGGAAAACGTTCGGCAAAACACGGGTCGTCGAATTCACACTCGACAAGGGACAGTTCCTGATGTTCGGCGACAACAGCGCCCGAAGCAAAGACAGCCGCCTGTGGACCCGCGACGGCATCCCGGCGTACGTCGGCAGCGACTTGCTGGTCGGGGAAGCGGTTTTCGTTTACTGGCCGCACGGACTTCGTATTCCCGGAACCCGCATCGCACTGATTCCCAATATTTCCAAAGTTCGTATGATTCACTGATTTTGTTTCGCCTCCCATCTTGATCTGCAACAAAGCGGAAACCGAAGCCGGAATGGAATCCCTCCCCAACGCCTCCCTTCAGCCTCCATCCTTATTTCGTGTCGTTCTTTTTCGTTATTCAAGGTCCTGACCAGGGCCACCGATTCGAAGTCGCCGCGGATCCGATGTTCATCGGCCGTGATCCGACCAATCATTTTCAAATCCACGACGGTGAGGTTTCGCGACGTCACGCCAAGATCATCAGCGAAGACGATCAATGGGTGTTGTGCGATCTCGATTCGGCGAACGGCGTTTTTATCAACGGAATTCGTACAAAAAAACAGGTCCTCTTCAACGGCGACCGTATCCTGTTGGGGAAAACGCTCTTTTTGTTCGTCGTCCAGGCTTCGGAGGTTGAAGACTCGCCCCGAACCACCAACAAAAACGTGGTTGTTCAGCCGGACGAGCCGGATGTTCGGCAATCGTCGATCATCCAGTCGATCCCTTCGGACGTTATTTCGTTTCCGTTTGCCACGAGCAGCGACGATCCCCTGAACATCCAGGCCGAAGCCCATTTGCGGCTGATGTACCATACGACGCTGGTCGTGAGCCAGACGTTGGACATCAACACCCTGCTCCAGCGTATTTTGGAATTGATTTTCGCATGGGTGCAGGTCGACCGCGGTTGTATTTTGCTTTTCGATCCGGATTCGCATCAATTGCTCCCCCGTGCGACACGGTTTTCGAAAAAAGTGTCACAGGATGTGGAGAGCACCCGACTCGTCATCGACAAATCGATTCTCGATCATGTACTGGAGCGTTGGGAAGGGGTCCGTACCAGCGATGCGCCGAACGACGAACGTTGGAATTTCAAGGAAAAAATGATCCGCGAGGTGATTTGCGTCCCGATGGCCGGTCGTTATGGCCGCGTCGGCGTGATTTATCTCGACACGCTTCGTCCCGGCGATGAGAGCTCTGCGGCGTTGCGAAGCGATCCGGAGAGCGATTTGCATTTCTCCGGCGACCACCTCCGCTTGATGATCGCGATTGCCCACCAGGCCGCGTTGGCCGTCGAGGATACGCAGTATTACCGTGTGATGGTGCAGAGCGAACGTCTTGCGGCGGTCGGGCAGGCGGTGACGACATTGTCGCACCACATCAAAAACATCTTGCAGGGGATCACCGGCGCGTCGCATTTGATCGAAATGGGGCTCGCCCAACACGACGAGCAATTGATCGACAAGGGGTGGCGCATCGTCGAAAAGAACCAAACGCGGATTTCCAATCTCATTCTCGACATGTTGACGTTCAGCAAGGAGCGCGAACCGGCTCTCCGTCTTTCCAACGTCAACGAAATCATTGCCGACGTCGTGGAACTGTTGCAGTCCTATGCGAAAGAATGCGACGTGCAACTCCGTTTCACGCCGTTGCCGTCGATGCCGAGATTCTTTTTCGACAACGAGCAGCTCCATCGGGCGCTCAATAATATCGTGCTCAACGGAATTGAGGCGATGAAGGGAAAACAGGAAAACACCATCGCGGCGGACTCCGACGCCAAAACCAGCTCGTTTCAACAAGTCGTCAACGAGGTGGAAGAAGGGGTTTTCATTCATCTCAAATACAATTCCAAGTCCCAGATGGTGATGATCATCGTCGACGACAGCGGTCCCGGAATCCCTATCACGAAGCGGGAGCTGTTGTTTCGACCCTTCTATTCGCAAAAAAAGGGACGCGGTACCGGTTTGGGATTGCCGGTCGCCTACAAAGTCGCGAAAGAACACGAAGGGGAACTGCGTGTTGAGGATTCCCCTTCCGGCGGCGCACGATTTATCATGGAACTTCCCGTGAAAAGCGATTCGGTTTTTTAGCTCCCCGGACCTCTCGGCGAATGCTTGACACGCTGATTTCCCTCCCCTTTCCCGAGGGACGGTCAAACAACCATTTTTCAAAAGAATAAACCACCCCCAATCGACAGACGTTCCCTTGCATCCCGCAGGAGACCTGGAAGTTTGAGAATCGCGTTGTCCTTTCGACCACAGCGAAGCGGAGGGAGAAATCACACCTTTCCGAAAAGGCTGAAAATTCAAGCTCAACCGATTCGGTGAGATTGCTCGCGGAGCCTGTCCCGAGAGATGGAGGGGCTCGAAAGGACGGATCGTTTTGAACGTTGCCGGTCTCCTGGGACATCCCGTCGAATGCTTGACACGACGCCGGCATTGAAATAAACTGTGTCGTTGACGTAATATGCCAAGCGGCATGGCGATACCACACACGATCTCCAATGGTTGCACTTCAATGAGAGATATTGGCGAAGGAACGATCCGACGTATCGATTGGCAGGAACTGACTCCGGTCGTGCTTTTAGCGAGGGTCCCCGCCGTTGCGTCGGGGTTTCGTGTTCTTTTTCTCGGGTTGACGGGAATTCTCCTCACGATTCTTGTCGGGTACATGATCAACGGCATGGTGTTGATGACGAAAATCAGCGCCGACCGCGGTTTGGAAAACGGTCCGCTGCTCCCCAGAGCGAACGCCATTGCCGCTTCGCCGAGAATGAACGAACTCTATTCGTCGCCGACGTACATCGAACCGCTGATCGACTTTCGCTCGGAGAAGCGAATGTCGTTTCGAAGTGATCCGATCGGCTTTTCCTGGCGACTGTTGCAGCGATCCGTGTTGGTTCCATGGGACCTGTTTTCAGCGGCCGGCAGTCGCTTTCTCTCGCTGAAGGCGGCGACATGGGGTGAACGTGGAATCGCGTTGCTGTGGTTGGTGTTCCTCCTCGGCGTCTGGTCGTTCGTCGGCGGCATTACTTGCCGAACCGCCGGGTTGCGGTTCTCCTTGGATCAATCGGATTCGTTCGGAAGTCACGCCCGATTTTTTCAAAAGCGGGGATGGGGATATTTCAGTTCCCTGCTCATCGTCTCGCTGGGAATCCTCGTTTGCCTCGGATTGGCATGGCTTGCCGTCTGTCTCTACTCGTTCCCCGTCGGCAACTATATTTCGGCGTTTCTTTTTCCGTTCTCGTTGTTATTCGCCTTGGGAGCGGTTTATCTCGGTGTCGTTCTTCTGCTCGGTTGGCCGATCATGTTCGCCGCCGTCAGCGTCGAAGGGGTCGACGGATTCGATGCGATCAGCCGAACTTTTTCGTATCTCCAGCAGCGTCCGTTCCACTATCTGTTCTATTGGGGGGCCAGCGGCGTGCTCGGCGTGATCTGCTTCGTGTTCCTGTCGCTGTTTCTCGATGGAGCGGTGTATGTCGCGATTCACGTCGGCGGACTCCCCTCTCACGTTGCCATCGGATCGTTCGGCGATCTGGTTCTTCCGAAGCAGAGCGAGAATCTTTCACTGCCGGAGTGCATCGTTCTCTGCTGGTGTGCCATGATGCAACTGCTGAAACTGGCGTTCATCTTCGGTTGGTTTTGGGCGACCGCCACGGCGATTTATCTGATGCTCCGTCGAAGCGTCGACGGAACGCCGTTGGACGAAATCTTTCGATTCGGTTCGAATGCGGCTCCCCCGCGAAAACTGCCGAAAATTCGCAACGACGACAAAGGTGCGCCGGTCGTGGAAAGCTGACGCGGCCGCTTGGGTTGGTCAAGAGGTTCAACCATGCGTGTCGTGCGGACTTTGCGGGCGCTTCCGTGAAAATATTTTCTCGAAAAGCGTTATCGTTTCGGGCTGTCGAACCGTTTGTCCGATGGAATGGATAAGCGTGTTTCTTTTCTTACCGACGATCAGCACGTCTAATCGTTGCATTCGAAACAACAAGAACAATCGGTCAATTTTCGCTGCCGATGCCGGGAATATGAACGCCGCTCGTTGAGCGCGTCTTGAAATATTCGATGGATCGGGCCATAATAAACGATGTCGTTTTGCCAATTTGACACTGTTCTTCAAGTTTGACTTTCGGAGAGATCCTATGTACAAAAGGGGCTGTTTTCTCGCCGTCGCCGTTGCGTTTTGTGTCGCTTGGGGAAGCTCGTTGCTCGCGGCGGATGTTTTCGCCGTGGAAAACCAAGCCGAAAAACTTTACGGTGAAGGTGTTCACGCGTTTTTTGACGGGGATTACGCGAAAACCGTCAATCTTCTGAAGCAAGTCGAACGCCTCGGAAGCGAAGACCCCCGTCCCTATTTCTATCTCGGCCTCGCCTATTCCCGACTGGGAATGGAAGCGGATGCCAAAGCGACGCTCAAAGAAGCGGCCGCGTTCGAGTGGGTCGGGCAGTCGACTCGCGATTACGGCGTCTCCGATGCACTGCGTCGTATCCAGGGAATCGAACGGCTTTACGTTGAAGCGTTTCGCTCGAAAGCCAAGATGAATTGGGAGAAATCGGAAATGAAACGTCGCCAGGAACTTTACGGCAAAGAAAAGGCGAGCGACAATTCTGTCATCAAAGCGATGACGAAGGGCTCGGATCTTCCGCCGCCGCCGAAGCAGATTCCGTTCGTCGGAACCGCTCCGCATGGAGCGTCTTCCGTCCATCCGTTCAAGGGAGCGGAAGGGACCGAGGAACATGTGATCCAAGACGACGGCGAGCCGAAACCGACTCCGCCGCCGGCTCCGAAAAAGAAAGTCGACGCCGATGACGACGAAAAGGCGGACGAACCGAAGAAGGAGGACATGAAAGCCGACGGCGAAGATCCGTTCGGAGCGGCCGATTCGGAAAAGAAAGCCGACGAACCGAAAAAAGACGAAAAGAAGGCCGACGAAGAAGAAGACCCGTTTGGCATGTCCGATTCGGAAAAGAAAGCCGACGATCCGAAAAAAGAAGCGAAGAAAGCGGACGACGACGAAGATCCGTTCGGAGCGGCCGATTCGGAAAAGAAAGCCGACGAACCGAAAAAAGACGAAAAGAAAGCGGACGACGACGAAGACCCGTTCGGCATGTCCGATACGGAAAAGAAGGCCGACGATCCGAAAAAAGAAGCGAAGAAAGCGGACGACGACACAGACCCGTTCGGAGCGTCCGATACGGAAAAAAAGGCCGACGAGCCGAAAAAAGATGAAAAGAAAGAGGAAAAGAAAGCTGACGATGACGACGATCCGTTCAAGTAAACCGTTCTGGTTGCTCCTCGTCCTGACGATCTTCTGTTGCGCCGGTTGCCGACCGGCGTCGGACGGGGCGACGGACGGAAAACAAATCGTTACGGTTTCTCTCGAGCCGCAAGGTTTTTTAACGGATCGGATCGGTGGCGACCGCATCCGAACCGTCGTCGTCGTTCCGATCGGCAGAGAGCCGGAGAATTATCAACCGACGCCGGAAAAAGTCGCGGCGTTCAGTCGGGCCAAAGTTTGGTTTCTTACCGGCATGCCGTTCGAAACGGCGTTGCGGCCCAAATTGGAATCGGTTGCTCCGTCGTTGAACGTCGTCGATCTTCGACAGGGAATCAAACTCCTGCCGTTGGAACTCCATGCTCACGACGGCGCTGATCACGCCGTCGACGCTCATGCCGCCGGCGAACCTTGCGCGGCCGGTTGCAAACACCAACACGGCGACTTGGACCCGCATATCTGGCTCGGCGTTTCGGTCCTGAAAGCGCAGGCGGAAACGATCCGCAAGGCGCTCACTGAAATGGATCCGACGGGAAAGGAGTATTATCGGCGGAATTACGATAAACTTATCGCCGACATCGAAACGTTGCGGGAGGAAATCGCCGAATTGCTGAAACCGTGCGAAAATGGAACGGTCTTCGTGTTTCATCCTGCTTACGGTTATTTTTGCAACGAATTCAAGCTGAAACAGCGGGCGATCGAGTTCGAAGGAAAGTCGCCGACCGCCGCGGAGCTCGCCAAACTGGTTGCCGCAACGAAAAAGGAAACGATTCCACCGTGCATTTTCGTGCAGCCGGAATTCAACCAGGCGCCGGCGAAAGCGATTGCCGAAGCGACCGGCGCGAAAATCGTCGTTCATTCGCCGCTCGACCGGCAACTGCTCGACAACCTCAGACGTCTTGCCGAGATGATTCACCAGGATATGGTCGTCGACCGGGAACAAAACACGGCGAAGTGAGCGGACCGAATCGCGGAGTACCGGCTCCATTTAGGGAGGCGGAACGGACAATGCGGTCAGTTCGTCGTTGACGTCGAAGAATTTGCCGCGGACTTCCGGGACGCCCATCTTCATCAGGCGTTCCGTGTGTTTGGCAAGGTACGCTTCCGCCTGCTCACGGGACTCGAACATGTAAACGCCCCCTGCAACCTGATCGGCCGCGTTTTCCGTCCAATATTTCCGGATCAGTCCCGGCTCCAGGGCGATCGATTCCGCCAAACCCCGCAGGGCTTGCGTCATCGCATCGCCGAAAGGACCGGCGTACGGAAATTCAACGTAAAGAAGTGTCGTCATGGGATTCGGTGAACCGCTCCCTTGCGGTCGCGGCTCTGAACAAAATGATTGACAACAATTACAAAGCCGCCTTTTCGTTTCGAAAATAGGGGTCTGGGCAAGCCGGTTAGTCAAACGCTCGGAAAATTGAACCGGCCGACGGGAATTTTCTTGCAGGAAGACTACCGATGTTGTTGCCGGTATTACCATCTCCGGTTGATCTTAAACTTTTGTTTCCTTCATAATTGAAGGGATGAATGTCGGCTTTAAGACCGGGAAAAGCGTAAGTTTCGTAAGAAATTTCGCGATTGACTTCATCAACGCAATCTTCTTTGGACATTATAATTCCATCAACAATATAGTGTGTAATCGCACCATCTTTTCCCCGTACTATCTCGGTTATTTGTTTGGCCATAATTTTCCCTTTGATGTAGGTTTTAAATGGAAAGCAAATGAACGATAAAAGAAACGCGCAGTGCCGGCTAAATGTTAGCTGCAGCCCATGCTTTTGCCGCAGTTGTAACAGAGGTAACAGTTGCCGTTGCGGACGCTGATCGCACCGCAAGCGTCGCAGAGCGGGGCGTCCGCCTGGAACGAAGCGTATTGATCGTCCGCCGATTCCGTCAGATGGGACGAAATTCGATTCGACGACAACGGCTCGTCAATCACCGCGACATCGCTGGCAACCACCGAAACGTTGACCGTGCGGCTTTGGATTTCACCCGACCCGTTCCGTTGGTGAGCGCTGTTCTCCCCATCAGCCCTCTTGGCGATGGGGGACGCTCCCCCCAACGGTTGCGGCTCCTTCCTGCCTTGAAGCTCCGTCCGGCGTTCGACACCGTTCCATTCTTTCGACTTTCCGGCAACACCGCAGCGTCGGTCCTTGCCGTTCCAAATCGTGTCGTGAAGCGTCGAACCGTTGCCGTTCGCTCCATGTCCGTTCAGGCCGTACAGTCCGTTGGTTCCGCCGTTCTGCGGGTCCTGCTGCACGGAAGTCTCGTTCGGAAGGAACGTCCGACCGAGCCAACGGAAAATGTAGTCGACCAAACTTTTGGCAATCGGAATGTCGGGATTCTTCGTGTGTCCGAGCGGTTCGAATCGGGTATGCGAGAATTTCTCGACATAAACCTTCAACGGTACGCCGTATTGGAGACTCATCGAAATCGCGGTTCCGAAGCAGTCCATCAAACCGCCGATCGTGCTCCCTTCCTTCGCCATGGTGATGAAGAGTTCGCCGACCCGACCGTCCGGGTAAAGGCCGACCGTGATATAGCCTTCGTGCCCGGCGATGTTGAATTTATGGGTCTTCGAGTCCCGGGTGTCGGGGAGCCGCTCACGACGCGGTCCGGCGAGTTTGCGCTTTTCCTTGCGGCTGAGTGATGCTTCGCTCGGAGTACCGGCTAAATTTTTGTCGGCATCGTTGGATGTTGAGAGCGGTTGCGCTCCCTTCGAACCGTCGCGGTAGACCGCCAAGGCTTTCAGGCCGAGTTCCCAGCCGAGCATGTAAGCGTCGGCGATGTCCTGAACCGTTGCGGAATTCGGCATGTTGACCGTTTTCGAAATCGCGCCAGAAATGAACGGTTGCGCGGCTGCCATCATCTTGACGTGGGCGTCCCACGGAATGCAACGGTCGCTTCCCGGTGTCGGGAACGCGCAGTCGAAGACCGGCAGATGCTCTTCCAAAAGATGCGGAGCGCCGTGAATCGTCCCTTTTTCCTCGATATGCTTGACGATGTCCTTGATCTCGGAATCTTTGTATCCGAGCGTCTGGAGCGCGAGCGGAACCGTGTTATTGACGATTTTGAGCGTTCCGCCGCCGGCGAGGGATTTGAACTTGACCAAAGCGATATCCGGCTCGATTCCGGTCGTGTCGCAATCCATCATGAAGCTGATCGTTCCGGTCGGAGCGAGAACCGTCGCCTGAGCGTTCCGGAATCCGTTACGGCGACCGATGTTGAAGACTTCGTCCCAAAGGGCCTGCGCTTTCGTTTTGAGGTATTTCGGACATTTCGAAATTCCGTTGACGGCGTCCCAATGCATTTGGATTACGTTGAGCATCGGAAGTCGGTTTTCCGGAAACGCCGCGAACGGCCCGACGACGCCGGCGAGTTCCGCGCTGGTTCGGTACGCCGCTCCGTGCATCAGGGCGGTCAGCACACTACACAGACCACGGGATTCGTCGGAATCGTACGGCAAACCGAGACTCATGATGAGGCTGCCGAGATTCGAGTATCCCAAGCCGATCGCCCGGAATTTATGGGAGTTTTCTGCGATTTTTTTGATCGGATAGCTCGCACGGTCAACGATGATTTCTTGGGCGATGAAGAAAATCCGGCATGCCTGAATGAACCGCTCCGTATCGAACAAGCCCCCTTCGAGCCGAAATTTCATGAGGTTGATGCTCGCCAGATTGCACGCCGTGTCGTCGAGGCTCATATACTCCGAGCACGGATTCGAGGCGTTGATTCGGCCCGAATTCGGCGTCGTGTGCCAACGGTTGATGATCGTGTCGTACTGGACGCCCGGATCGCCGCAAGCCCACGCCGTGCTGGAAATCTTGTCGAACACCTGTCGAGCGGGATATTCCGGACCCGACTTGCTCGGATCGGTTACCCAACGAGTCGTCCACGTTTTGTCCTCTTTGACCGCTTGCATGAAATCGTCGGTCAAGCGAACCGAAAGATTGGCGTTCTGATAAAGAATCGACGAATAAGCGTCTTCATACGGAAGACCGTTCTTCATGAGGATCTTCGCCTTTTCTTCCTCACGGAGCTTGCAGTCGATGAAGTCCATGATGTCCGGATGCGTGATCTTCAACGATTGCATCTTGGCCGCCCGTCGGGTCTTGCCGCCGCTCTTGACGACCGCCGCGATTTGGTCGTAAACCCGCATGAAGGAAAGCGGTCCCGACGGTTTGCCTCCGCCGGCGAGCTTTTCAATACTCGAACGGATCGTCGACAGGTCGGTTCCGGTGCCGCTGCCGAACTTGAAGAGCATCGCCTCGCTTCGGGCGAGATCCATGATCGCTTCCATGTTGTCGTCGACGCTCTGAATGAAACACGCCGACGCTTGCGGATGTTCGTAAGAGTTCGACGGTTGCGTCGCTTCGCCGGCCTTTTCGTCCCAATGCCAAGTACATTTTCCCCCTTTGACGCCGTACTGCGGGAACAATCCGACGTTGAACCAAACCGGCGAGTTGAACGAACCGTATTGGTGGAGCAAGAGCCAAGTCAAATCGCGGTAGAAAACTTCGCCGTCCTTCTTCGAGGCGAAATACCCGTCGGCGACACCCCAGTCGGCGATCGTCCGGCTGACTCGGTGAATGATCTGCCGAATGCTCTTTTCCCGTTCCGGCGTTTTCGGTTCGCCGTAGAAATACTTGCTGGCGACCACGTTGACGGCAAGTTGTGTCCAAGTGCTCGGGAACTCGCAATCGTTCTGTTCGAAGAAGACGGAGCCGCCGTCCCCTGTGATTGTCGCGGTCCGGGTCGTCCATTCGACGGTCTCGAACGGGTCGCTGACGTTTTCCGGGCAGAAGACCGGTGTAATGTTGATTCCTTGCGAAGCGTCCGATTGCTGGTCCATACCGAAGCGTCCTTGCGAGTTGGGGTTGGTGTCGTGGGAATGATCCGAAAGGGAAGCGTCCAAACTAATCATGTCGTCCATAAAAAAATAAATGTTAGCCGCGCGGAGTTTGCATCGGCTCCGATGCGCGAAGTGTACGTCCGATGTGTTGAATTGCCGTGTTGAGCGCGTCGGGGGCCGACGTGGCTTGCGGGCTGTATATAGTATCCGTTCCGTTGGAAAGACACAACATGCGGTGTTGCAACGAAGAACGAGCAACATCATACCCCTCTCAGATACGATGTCAACACTTTTTTGGGTCGGTCTCCCAAGTCCCTTTTTGGTAAAGAGTTGCAATCCCTACGGAATCGCCAAAGATATCATTCTCCTTTTCGGTAGTCTTTGCGCAACCCGTTGAAACGATTGATGTTCGGCGTTTTTCTTCGTTGTCCCGAAAAATCGCCGAACAGGACCGTCCGACAAAATTTTTCGAAAAAGATTTCGTTCTCCACAGAATGCCTCAAGTCGCCCCGATTGGTTGACGATGATTAGGGGAATACGGCGGATCTTGTGATAAAATAGGCAAAATGAAATTCAAGGAAATGGTTTGCATGGCCTTGCACAGTTTGCCAAGGTGTGGATAATATCAGGCTCTTTGGTGATATTCCGTATCATCTCGGTGGTAGGCGACTGACCGCCGGGCAGTCGCGTGCGGTACTCCGCACTCATTTAGCCGGTATTCCGTGAATAGAGTCCGGAGTACCGGACGTTGCCGCCCGGCGGTCGGCAACCTACCATCCTGAATTGAAATTTGAAAGCCCATGCTCGAACTGAAAGAAAAAACCGGCGTCAAGAAGACGTCGAACGGCACCATGTCCAATATTGAAAAGCTCCGCAACATCGGAATTTCGGCTCACATCGACTCCGGCAAGACGACGCTCAGCGAACGGATCCTGTTTTACACCGGCAGGTCGCACAAACTCGGCGAAACGCACGACGGCAGTGCGACCATGGACCACATGGAACTGGAGCAGGAACGCGGCATCACGATCGCCAGCGCGGCGACCAGCGTCCAGTGGAAGGGGAACGCGATCAATCTGATCGACACGCCGGGACACGTCGACTTCACGGTCGAAGTCGAACGGAGCCTCCGCGTGCTGGACGGAGCCGTTTTGGTTCTCTGCTCCGTCGGCGGCGTGCAAGCCCAATCGATCACGATCGACCGCCAAATGAAACGGTACGGTATTCCCCGACTCGCCTTGATCAACAAAATGGACCGCGTCGGCGCCAAT